>NZ_JBNGOZ010000002.1:0-386560 GCF_050589825.1 Carboxylicivirga longa
AAGGAAAGGTTTTTGAAAATAGACCTATGTTATCAACAACTAATCGGTTTTACAACGCATTATTAAACTATAGCCAATATTATTAATAAATTCCTCGTCAGCATTACTGATCACCAGCTTCTGATCCATGGGTTTATGTGGCTGTTGAGTCTGATACTTTTCCTTTAAAAGCTGACGACGTTTCAGCAAGTTGTAAACCACATCCATGAGCATATCATTACTAAAGGGCTTGGTAAGATAACGGTCTGCACCCATTTTATAGCCCTTATTAACAGCCCCTTCCTCATCGCGGGCAGTAAGCAATACAACCGGAATATGACTTATGGAGGTGGTGGTTTTCACACGACGGCATAGTTCAATTCCATCCATCACAGGCATCATCACATCTGATACAATCATATCGGGCTGACGCTCCTCTGTGATTCTCAAGGCTTCCTGTCCATTACCAGCCAGATATATCTTTTTAAAATAAGGGGCAAAAATACTCTTTAAGTAACGTGTCATCTCAGCATTATCATCCACTACCAGAAGCGTCAGTGGTGACAATACGGCTTTAATATTTTCTGATGCCTTGCTATTTGCCACCAACACATCAGTGCTGTTGGTTTGCATTATTGTACCCTCCGGGCTGTTACAATAAGTCAAAGGTAGCGTAAAGTAAAAACGTGCCCCCCCTTCGGGTCGATTATTAGCACCCATGACACCGCCCTGCATCTCTATCAAAGCGCGGGCATAGGACAGGCCAATGCCATAGCCTTCGTTGTGAGCATCACCTTGCCGATAACGCTCAAATACTCGGGTATCATCACCCGGCTGAAGTCCCATACCTTCGTCGCCAATCGCGATCTCAACCACTTCCTCATCAAGCTTACGGGTTGACCACGACAGAGTGGCTGATGCGCCGGCATACTTAAAAGCGTTAACCATAAGATTGTGTACTACCTTTTTACAGGCTGTCTCATCCATCATCACATTCTCAACGCGATCATCCAGCTGCCATGCTATCTGCATATTCCGCTTTTCCAGCTCAAAAACGAATTCATTTACAACCGTCTTTAGCCAGGAATTAAGCGAAACAGCCTTCTTGGACAGCTTTTCATCGCCCTGCTCCATCTTACCCAGGCTAAGCGCCTGACCTGTTAAAGCCTTCAGGTGTTGCACCTGACGATTTATGAGTGTGAGCAAATTAAGGGCTGAGGCAGATAGGTTGTCTGATTTCAGCAGCTGTTCAACAGGACCGGCAATAAGGGTTAGTGGAGTGCGCAGCTCATGAGAGATATTCACCAGAAAATTGAGCTTTTGATGATTAACGGCACGATCCTTCTGCACCAGGGCCAGCTGTACTTTTCTTTTTCGGCGCTGTTCAGAAAAAAACAGCATTGCTGCCGACACAAGCGCCATTATTAGTACTACAGCCCAAATAAACCAGGCTCGCTGCCAAAAAGGAGGCATAACTGTAAATAGCAGCAGCTCCTGAGGCGCAGACCAATCACCATTGGAAAGTTGGGTTTGCACACTCACCGGATAAGTTCCCGGAGGAAGAAAGGAAAGATCGAACTCAGTATCGTATGACTCGACATAAGGCCTCGCTTTGTTGCCCACCTTGTATCGGAAACGCTTATCGCTGAAGAAGTCGTGACTCTTAATTAATAGCGAAAAACGAAAACTTGTATAGTGCCAGGGCACATCTATCTTTTTTGTAGCCATCAGGTCGGCATAGCGCTTGGCAGATAAGGCTTGTCCATTTTGTTCAACTTGTGTAAGATGCAGCTCCACCGGACTTTCGGATTTTTGATAATAGCCCTTACGAATATGCACCAAGCCATTAACCCCGCCAAGATACACATCCCCATTCCGCGTGGTAAGCACCGATTTAACCAGGTATTCATTCTGAAAAACTCCTTCGGAGGCACCATAACGCATGCTTGTATGAAGGGTGGTATTATAAAGTATCAGGTCGCCATTTAGCCCCATCCACAACTGATCATTAACCGGACCTGACAGGCTGTTGATGGGCCGATCGGTGTCCGACAGTAGTACCTCACATTGCCTGGTATTCATATCATAAGCGCACAGGGTGCCGGAGCTGGCCACCCATACGGTATCCATATTATGACATACTGCCGCCTGTATATCGTCTGTACCGGCCCACTTATGAAGCAGGTCTATACGACGAGCCTCTGCATCGTAGTTATAAATTCCTTTTTTACTGAAGAAAATACTTGCATCCTGAAAAGTACCCGCAGGCTTCAGTTCGCCATCGCCTTGCAGTTGGGTGGTGCGAGGCAACAACTCAAACCTTCTCTTTTGAGTATCGAGACGATAAACTTCATTTTCGAGCAGAAGAATAGTACCATTGGAATCTTTCAAAAGGCTCACCCCAAGGTAACGCTGACCAGGCATCGACAAAGTGTCTGCAATACTCACCGAATAGTTACTGAGCTTGCCCGAATGAATATCAAAATGTTTCAATCCTTCTAAATAGCAATTAAGCAACAAGCTACCTTGATCAAGCGACACAATTGCATTTACTTTTTTGCCTTTTGTAGAGGCATAATGCTGAAAACGCCCGGTTTGTGAATCATAACGGTTTAAGCCTCCCCCATCGGTGCCCACCCACACCTGCCCGGCTTCATCTTCGTACAAGCTAAGTACAGCAGGACTGCTTAAGCCCAAAGGACTATTAAATGGTGCATTGGTATGAGCCGATATGGACACTTGCTTAATGGCAAACAAACCACTATTAACCGTCCCGAGCCACAAGCCACCGTAGGTATCACAATAAATATGCGATACAGTATTTAATCGCAAACGATGAAAAAAAGGAGCGATATTACCGATGTTACTGAAACGATTTGTTAGCAGATCGTAAACCTGCACACCATGTCCATCAGTGCCCATCCACAGCTGATTATCCACCTGTGTAATATCAAGGATAACATCATTTTGCAGTGCACTATTGGTCTTTGTAAAATGCCGAAGACATTGGCCTTGCTTATCAAAAACCTTAACCCCCTTCTTGTAACCACTGATCCAAAGATGATCACGGTTATCAATACAGGCAGCCATAATCTCGTCTTCTGCAATAAAAGGCACCCGACTTAACTGACCACTATTTAAATCACAAAAATAAGCACCCTTCCATCTCGAAATAATCAAGACAGTATTTCCCTGCCACGGAAAAATCTGATAAAAAAGTGGCAAGCCGGTATTTAATCCTTTAAAATCCAATAACTCAAAGCTTCGGCTTACCATATCATATAAAGCCAGGTGACGACCAGCTCCAAATATCAGCTTTGAATTGTGCACCAGCACGTTACTATAAACCGTGTCGCGCTGGGCACGGCCTGTCACAACCTGATGAAAAGTATCGTTATGCCGTGAATAGGTAGCCATTCCCTTGTCGGTTCCCACCCAAATATCACCCTTATCGTCTTCAGTTATAAAATAAATATAATTGCCCGGCAGGCCATCGGGGGCAGTCTCACGAGCATGATAACATTTCATGCGTGTTCCATCATAACGGTTTAATCCATTACGGGTACCTATCCACAGCATCCCCACTGCATCGCGTAATATTGTTCGAACAGAGTTTTGCGACAAACCCTGTTCGATGGCTATTTGTTCTGTATAAAATTGCTTGCTAAGCGGCTTGCCAAAGGCACTCTGAAAATTTCCCCAAAAAAAGAGCCCTATGCCAAATAATACTAACAATGTATGCTTCGAAAAATTCATAAAAACAAGACCTTAGAATCCCAACTTTCCTCTGCAAAACTACGCATTTTATTGAGAAAGCCCCTGCCAAATTAAATTGACAGGGGCTTTCTGAAACCTTACTAAGCGGATAGTTCTTAATTGATGATGACTTCATCTACCGCCATACGAGAGAACTGACCTGCCCTAACGTGGGAAGGTGGGCAAATACCCGGCTTGGTCAACTTCACTTTTACGAAACGAGCCTTGCACTGAGGCACATTCAGTTCAATCATCTTTTTTGCTACACCGGCTTCGAAACGAACAGCCGGAATAAGGCTTTTGCGCTGCACCGACTGAAAGCTTTTATTATCATCCGATACCAGCACTTCTATTTCTGCCGGCAGATGTGCGGCTGCTCCACTATTGTTCAGAAAGCTACATACCACGTTATCAAACTCCATAACCTTCAATAAATCAATGGTAAATTCACCATCCTGATTGTATAAATCCAGGTATTCTCCATCTGTATTTTTAGCAGTACCCATCAAACCATTACTCACAGTATAAGCCTGCGCATAACGCGCAATAACGGGCTTGCCTGTTGCCTTGTTAAAGCGACAATTCAGATTGAGAATAGCACCCATGCGTTGTCCATCCTTAAAGGCAGCTGCGCGCATTTTACCGGCTTGCTTGATCGTAACCGTTCCTTCGTATGGTTGGGATGTGTTCTTGGGTTCGCTACCATCCAGCGTATAATATATGCTTACATCAGGACGAATACAACTGAGGCTCACCTCAAGATGTCCCTCGACCGGCTGTACCTCATGAAAAAGGTTATTTACTGAGTTGGCATAATTGAGACCCTCCTTTTTATAAATAGTCATAAGGCGATCGTTGCGCCCAATAAAATCGGCCCAGTCTTTATTTTGTACTTCAGTCCAGGCATTTTCAGCAAAGGCACTCATGCGAGGGAAGATCATATATTCGGCCTCCTGGGGCGTAGTTACAAACTCTGTCCATAGACAAGCCTGTATGCCTTTTAGCAATTTCTCTTGCTCTGCTGACAGCAGTTCAGTGGCTTGGTATTTATAAACATCTTCAAGAGTATTGTTACCAAAATAGGTATAGGGCTCGAACCACTGAGGGCCCTGATAACGTATGAAATACAAAGCCTTGGCAGGTGTCATAATGATAGGGTTGCCTTGTTCGGCAGCTTTTACAGCGGCAAAGCCATTACCGCGCCACCCCATAACAGTGGTCCCCTCAGGCACTTCTGCATTGGTGAGCTCATCCCAGCCCATCACTTTTTTGCCCTTGCCATTAATATAAGCTGCCATGCGCTTAATAAAATAACCCTGCAGATCTTCCGAGCAAGTCAGGCCTTCTTCTTTGATGCGCGCCTGACACAAAGGGCACTGATTCCAATGCGTTTTATTGGCCTCATCGCCACCCAGGTGGATATACTCCGACGGGAATAGTTCACATACTTCATCAATCATATCCTCAAGGAAAGCATACACCGAATCGTTGCCGGCACAATAGATAACTTTAGAGAACTCACCACCCATGCCCGGCACAACCTTAATGGGTTTGGGCGTTGTTGGACATGCCAGATTTGGGTAAGCCGCCAAGGATGACAGGGTGTGTGCGGGCATCTCTATTTCCGGAATAATCTCAACACTACGCGCCTGTGCATAAGCAACCATCTCACGAATATCGTTCTGAGTGTAATACCCCCCCATTTGCTCGGGCTCACCATCTACGGGGTTAGGGCGCAATGAGAAGAAAGTGTTACGCTCGGCCCGCCAGGCTCCCTCATCGGTAAGTGCAGGATATTTTTTTATCTCTAAACGCCAGCCATTATCATCTACCAGGTGGAAATGCAAATAATTAACCTTGTGCATGGCTAGCTGGTCAATCAAGCGTAGTACAAATTCCTTCGGCAAAAAATGACGCGACACGTCCAGCATAAAGCCCCTGTAAGCAAAGCGCGGAGCATCCTGAATCCGTAGGCCGGGAACCGTCCATGCCTGATCTTTCTGCCAGCTGTCCTCAAAAATGGCCAGGGGCAGTAACTGTCGTAATGTTTGTACCGCATAAAAGAATCCATTGTAAGTAGCGGCTTCAATCACCACACCATCCTTATTGGTTTCGAGGGTATAAGCCTCCTTGCCTAATGCAGCATTGGTTTTCAGCGTTACAGCATTGCGCTTTTGTCTTGTACTCAGCTCAGCTTTATAACTATAGTTAGCAGCCACCCTAAACTGTTCAAGCAGAGCATTTAAAGCACTTATATTAGCAGGACTATCGACCAACCAGCGAGTATTTTCGTTAAACTCAAAACCTTGTCCTTTAGCAATGCAATGGTTCGGTTTGGGTATTACATCCACCGAGGCCTGCACAACAGAAAGCCCACAAATCAGCAGCACAAAAAGCGCACAAAGTCTTAATTTATTCATCATCATAAATAAGTATTTATTATAATATTTATTTTTACCAAAAAAATACCTCTTAGATTATTCATTTAGTTAATTAATTATAATTTTTATCAAAACAAATAATGAGCCTGCCCACTGCTTAGCAGGTCAGGCTCATCGGAGATGTATTAAGCTGATTTTTTTGCGAGTCGTCTATTGACATACTATCAGCAACGATTAAGTCATATTAACTTAAAACCGTTTGTGAAATAAACTCTTTTTGAGCTTACGCAAATTACTTAATAAAAACTATAAAGCACTATGTCTTAATATTAATCCAGATCCACAGCATAGTCTGCAATTCCTGCCACTTTACTGGGCCATCCGGGGTTTTGATAAATGGTGGAACTATTAACATCACCATTGGGCGAAGTCATAATGATCTCACTCACAGGTATAGGCTCCAGATAGTGCGCCTTGGGGAAAGTGTATCCACCATAAGACGGAGAGGAAGCATTGAGTCGCAAGGGCTGTACATAGTTACCCATGCCACTTTGCGATACTACGCCGGCCTGTATATCCTTAGGATCGTAGTATTGATACATGTCTTCCCACAGGTTAATACCTTCGATGTTATAGTTAACCATATGATCGAGGGCACGCCAGCGCTTCAGGTCATTATAACGAAACCCTTCGGCCACAAACTCACAACGACGCTCGCGGCGAATATTGTAAAGCGTAGGTGAAACGTAAGTACCTGCCGACTTGGTAGCCAGATCCGTTTCCTGCTCTAAAATGGTGGCGGCAATGGTTGCGTTGTAATCCTCATCAACACCAGCACGATTGCGCAAGGCTCTCCAATAAGTGTCGCAGTTACCACCCAATGCACCATGACGCTCGTAATACGCCTCAAGATAAATCAAGTAGGCTTCAGCTGCACGGAAAACAGGCACATCAGTAGTTCCGGCTCCAGCCTCATCCTGTCCATCTTCGGTACTCATCCACTTCTTAATCTCATAACCGGTAGCCGTACCCTGGTTACCCACAACATGGATATTCGGCAGGTAATCCACCACGGTATCATTTACGAGCTCTCCATTTTGTTCAATCTGACGCATTACAAAACCGGCATCCTTAACTGAAGATACTAATCGATTATCGCGGTTCTTTAGTACATCGTGCACCATCAAATCCCCCTGATACAAACCTTCCGAATCAGCATATAAAGGCATACCGTTGCTCAACAGGAAGTTTTCGACGAAGGCCTTTGTAAGTCCTGTACCTGCACCTGTCCGCGACAAGTAATGCGTGGCACTGTGCGATACAACTCCCTCCTCGTAGTAAAGGGCAAGGATCACTTCGGGAATGCTTTCAAGACCTTTTATACGGTTAAACATCTCCTGATAATCATCGTGCAGCGGACGCGCCTGCGCCACCGCATCAGCGGCTTCGTAAGCCTGCTCGAAGAACCAGTTGTATTCGGCCTCGATGCCACCGGCCAGAAACTGAAAATCGGGGTACATGGCATGTCCGGGCCATTTGGCATTACCCGGAGCCAGGGCAGTGCCCTGATGATACTTTAACCAGGTAGCTTCATACAAGGCCACTCGCCCTTTCATCAGACGTGCTGCATCCTTGCACAAACGTCCTGTTTCAGGCGCTTCATCCAGCATCAGCTCAATGGCTTTGTCCAGGTCAGACAGTATGAAACGAGCAACCTCATTGCGGGGTGCTCTTTTACTAGCCTGCACAAGTCCCTCAAAGTCGTTGGAGAGCATCTCCGTAAGAATGGGAACATCACCAATGGTTGAAAGCAAACGAAAGTAATCATAGGCTCTAAAGAAATACGCTTCTCCCACATAGTGATCCAACAGTATTTCGGTTCCCATGATTTTACCGGCAGCACGCTTTTCGGCAATCTTGGCCAAAAAGTAGTTAATATCACGGATAACCTCAAACTTCCATTCGCTCTGTTTTACTAAAGGCGTCTGCTTATCACCCTTATAAAAATTAATATTAGGCGTATGTGACGACTGGTTATCGCTATTGTTATCGGCATTATACAAGCCCCCATACCAGTTACTCATACCCGGCAGTTGCTTATAAAAGGTGGTAGTGAACATCGCCAAATCTTCCACCCTATTAAAGTAAGCCTCATCGGATCCAAAATCCAGGGGATCGCGCTCCAGAAAGTCTTCGCAGCTCCAAAAAGCCGGTATCAGTACTAAACTTAAAATATATAATATTTTCTTCATTGTCGTTCTTTTTACTACTGCACATTAAAATGTTACCGATAAACCTACTGAATAGGTCGAATACATCGGATAAGCTTTACCAGGTCCGTACTCTGTACCCCCCACAGCCTCGGGATCAACAATCATAAGATTGGTCCAGGTCAGCAGGTTTTCTCCGGAAAAATAAAGCCGCGCTTTACTAATGTATTTCGACAAGATATGCTTGTTGGGCAGGTTAAAGCCAATCTGTACGTTTTTAAGGCGTAGATAGGAGGCATCCTGCATGTAGTAATCATTAACATGACGGTTCTCGCCCGATGTTTTCAGACGGGCATAGTATGGGTCGAGGTTAGCTCCCAGCGGATCGCCTGCCGGACGAAAGTAGTCAAGGTGATCTTTGTACAGTGAACGCTGCCATGGTGCGGCGATACCAAAAAAGGTAGCACTACCATCAAAGAAATAATCGCGCTTACCCACACCCTGCAGAAAGAGTGAGAAATCGATAAACTTATAGGCACCGCCCAATCGCAATCCGTAGGTATAACGGGGGGTGGCATTACCAATCACCTCGCGGTCACCCGGATCATAAATGGTGTTACCACCCTGGTTTACACTGCCTGATCCATCCAGATCTTTGTACATAAAATCACCGGCTCCCCAGTAAGCCCCGAGGCTCGATTGTGAGTATTTATCCTGCCACTGCTGCATCTCCAAATCACTCTTAGCAATACCTTCTACACGATAACCCCAGATATCACCCAGCTTCTTGCCTACAAAATATCCATCGATAGCGCCATCGGGGCTATCATACTTTGTGATCGTGCTTTGGTAGTCACTTAACGAAACGGTTACATCGTAGCTAAAATCTGAACCAATACGGTCGCGATAGCTAAGTTCCAATTCCCAGCCTTCTGTTTCCAGCTCGGAGTTATTGGTCCGGGGTGGCTTGGCTCCGTAAATATTGGGTAAAGCCTTAGCCGGCCCTATCATATCTTTGGTAACACGCTTATACCAATCGAGCGATCCTCGGAAACGGTTCCCCCAAAATCCAAAATCAAGACCTACTCCGGTATTTTCAATTTTCTCCCAGGTGAGTGAGCGGGTGAAGGGGGCAGGAGCCGGAAGCTTGTTAGCATTTTCACCTCCTAAAATAACACCGCTTGCACCTGGACTCATCACCTGATAGTACGGATAGAAACTGGATGTATTCTGGTTACCCAACTGACCATAAGAGGCCCGCAACTTCAACATTTCAAATCCCTGTTCAGCCAATGAAGTCCAAAATCCTTCCTGAGCAATGTTCCAACCCAATGAGAATGATGGGAAATACCCCCAGCGCTGCTCGCTCGGGAAACGTGAAGCTGCATCGGTTCGGAAGTTTACCTCCGCCATGTATTTATCGCGGAACACATAATTGAAACGCGAAAAAATACCCAGGTTAGACCACTCCCCTTTCTTTTCCGACATCAGCGGATTTGTTCCGGCCGGAGAAGGTAAAAAGGGTTTGTCATCAATTAATACATCATCGGAGGAAACACGGGTAAACTCCTTGTAATAGTATTCTGTTTGCACACCCACTAACACTTTGAAGTAATGATCACCTGCCGTTCGCTCGTAATCACTACGGAAGTTAGTGCTCAAATAATTAACATGTCCATTACCTTTTTCGTAGTATGAAGTACCAGCCGGTGGTTGACGCAGGAAGGTACCATTGGGTCGTACATCGGATTTATCGATCACCCCTTCCAGCACCTGAAAATACTCGGGCATACCATCAGGCAGTGTCATGGCCAGCTTTTTAAACTGTCGTGTCTCACGCGGGTTCTCCAGACGGCTACCCAGTTCTCCATAAAACTTCCAGTTTTTGATAGGCTCAAATGTTAATTTGGCTTGATTATAAACGATGCGGTCATTACGCGTCTGACGTCCCCCATTGGTAAGGGCCGGTATAAGCGACTCGGGCGAATACTCACCGTTGGGCAAATAAACCGGGATGGTTGGAAAGCGGCGTCCCAGGTTATGGAAAAACAGCGCATTTAATGCGCTAGGCTTATCATTCTCGGTAGTTACCAGGCGGGTGTTCCAGTTAAAAGTAAGGTTGTCCAATAAATCCACTTTAATCTTACCATTTACCGACAAACGGCTAAAAGCATCATCAGCATAAGTAAATACACCATTCTCCTTCAGGTAATTAGCTGAAAAGAAATAGGACACACCTTCTTTTCCACCGCTGAAGTTCAGGTTATGCTCATAAGAAGTCACCACATCTTTTAGGTGTACATCGTACCAATTGGTATTGCCAAAGGCCTGCTGCCCTGAGTACCAACGATTTTGCGTGGGGTGAGCTTCCGTACCATATGGCAGCTCACCGCGCTGATAGGCCAGAATTTTGGCCAACTGTGCCTGGCTGAACTGCGGACTCTGACCGGAGTTCATATAAGCATCATTAATCATCAGTGCAAAGGTGTGCGAGTCCACAGGATCGGGAATGTTAATGGGATCGGCAAAACGAAAGTTGCTCGTGTAATTAACACGGGTATCCTTATTTCCGGATTTGGTAGTAATAAGGATAACACCAAAAGGAGCACGCGAACCATAAATAGAGGATGAAGCGGCATCCTTCAGCACTGAAATATTCGCAATATCGTTAGGATTCACTGATGACAGGTCTCCTTCCATGCCGTCAATGAGAACCAGCGGACTAGAGTTAGAACCTTCATCAATGGTACCCAAACCACGAATATTAATCTTCATCTCCTGACCGGGTGCTCCCCCTAAGTCATTGCTGATATTCAAACCGGCAATGGCGCCTTGCAATCCATCGGCAACATTAGAAATGGGGCGCGAATCTAGTACTTCAGCATCGATGGTATTCACGGCGCCTGTGGCGTTGGCCCGCTTCTGCGTACCAAAACCTACAATAACCACTTCCTCCAAGTCAAGGTTACTGCTCATTGCGATGTTGAATACGCGCTTGCTGCCCACCTTAAACTCCTGGCTTTTAAAGCCCACAAAAGAAATACTAATCACACTTTCCTCACCGGGTACCTTAAGGTTAAAATTACCATCTATGTCGGTAATAACTCCAATGGTGGTACCCTTAACCACTATGGAAGCACCGGGTAAACCCATTTTGGTGTCATCCACCACTTTTCCTGAGATGCTAATATCCTGCGCCATGGCCGAAAAACCCATTAGCCAGAACAGTAACATCAACATTGTAATTGTTCTTTGTTTCATCACTCTCTTTACTTAGCTTATTCTTCTGTCATTGATTTTTGCTCAAACTGCAGCTTGTACATCACCATGCTGTCGCGAGTGGTAATGTATTGCGTTTCAATCCTCCGCCTCACGGGAATAAGGAAGTCCTCAGGAAAATACTGTTCGAGACCATACATACGGGACCCTACCTTATAGTCAATAATAGCATCGCCAATACCTGCCACCTGGTCATTCTTAATCCAATCGTGCCCTTTGGGGAAAGGAATAACCGGAGCATTCCAACGTGCATTGGATTTTACACGGATATAAAGCCGGTTTTTGTAACTGGGTAATAGCAAAACCGGTACTTCATACAATTTCGCTGTTTTACCTTCGTAATAAACCGTATCCACATTAACCTCACCCACTGAACCATCCGGATTATAAACCGTATCGCGTTGCAGGTAATGATAGATGTAGGTAGTGTCCTTTGGCTGAGGATTCACAAAATCAAAATCGTAGCCACTCACAGAATCGGTGATACTGACAATCTGAAAATCAGAGGCCAGGTTGGGATCACCAAAATCATAATTCTCGTCTTCACAGGCCATCATGCTCAAGGTGAGCACAAGGGCGATGAGCCATGCCCAATTACACTTCATGTTCTAATTTTTATTGGATGATAAACTTAGATGTATAGCTAGTGTTAGTATCTGATTCAATTTGAATAAAATAAAGTCCGGTATTCAAGGCCTGAACAGGCACTTGCACTTGGGCTTCTGCAATTTCTCTTACCACTGCTCCCCGGGTGTTAAATACTTTGCCACTGCGCAGGCGCTCTCCTGCCGGCATTTCAATATTTAAAACCGACTTCACGGGGTTAGGAAAGACACGCATCTGACCAGCAGTAT
Organism: Carboxylicivirga longa; assembly: GCF_050589825.1. Taxonomy (NCBI): domain Bacteria; kingdom Pseudomonadati; phylum Bacteroidota; class Bacteroidia; order Marinilabiliales; family Marinilabiliaceae; genus Carboxylicivirga; species Carboxylicivirga longa. The sequence goes on from NZ_JBNGOZ010000002.1 coordinate 12,460, forward strand.
TCTCAATATCTTCCATCCCAGTAGGTGTAGTGTCTACCGAAGTAATCAGGGGATCCACATTACTGTTCAAGGAAAAGCTGGCAGCTTTCGCTAAGCTGTAGGGGTGAGATGTTTTCACATCGTTACCCATGTCCCAGTACATGATACCACCCAGATCGTTATCGTGAATAAATTCACAACGGTCGATCACCTGATTGTAGCCGGTGATATAACGACGGTAACCACTGCCGTCAATCACACTATTCATATCCGGTGTATAGCCATTATCCAACAAACCATTTCGCACTCCCGTTGGCGCCACGCCCTTATTCTCAACATCGGTTACAGCATCATAACCCCTAGAGGTAGTGGTGGCATAAGACAATACGATTTTTTCTTTGGGATAGCGACCACCAGCGGTAAAACGATTGAGCGCATCCACATATGTACTATATAAAAATACATGCTTGCCCGGGCCGTAGATCTGGAAAGGAAAATAATCGACTTTATCTACATACTGCTGAGGCAAGGTATAAGCAACATAGTGTGGGGTAACCGTGAGTACTTTATCTGCCGGAAATTTAGCACGAATAGCTTCGATGACCTTACCATAGTTATCCCAGCATGTACCGTCATAACACCATTCAAAATCCAGGTCAATACCATCAAATTCGGGCGCGATGCGAGCTACCTCATCGGCAAACTTGCTGCGAAAGGCCGGATCAGCAAAACGATCTTCCCAACCGCTAAAGCCTTTGAAACCACCTCTTATCATATATCCGCGATGCCCCTCGTAATGACTGCGCATAATGGAGATAAAATGCTTATAGGAATAAGAATCATAGCCGACATTCTCAGGACGGTTATAGTCCCAATACGAGTCCATTACAAAAAGCGTCTGGGCCTCTACCTTACGTGTATCGCTAGGCATAGGCGTTTCCGTCATGGCCGCCTTCATATTATCTGAAGAACGGTAGGCATTCCACAGCACAGTCTCATCTAACTTGGCATTGAGATTGACTCCAATTAACGCTGGCGTGGATTCTAAACCACTTACCTGATAATCATGAACGCTTACTTCCATGTTAATTGCAGGATATGTTTCCCCATTAAAAGAGGCATGAAACACATTGTAATTATTAGTAGAATAAGCAGCAACTCCCAGATGCACCCACTTTTTAACTTCCATATTGTTAGGGCGTAGATAATCAACACCATTGATACGCACCACAATAGTTTTACGGGCTTCATCGCCTAAACGAATCGAAAATCCTTCCGTATCTGACTTCTCTTTTTGGAAAATAAAGGCTCCTTCAGTCCATTCTTCGAGGTATATCCAGCTTGAGAAAGCATATTTATCCTTTGGATTAAAGGCCTTGGCACCCACATTCATTTGCGCTCCCAAACCATTTAAGGCCAGTACACCCTGACGTCCCTGATATTCTGACAGGTAATTACCATTACTTACGCTCCCCTTATTATCGGCAAAGGGGATGTTCACTTCTCCGGCCGAATTAACTTCCAGACTCAGGATAATCAGATCATTGGACAGTAGGTATTTGTCAGCATCAATCTCGCGGTCGGCCCAGCGGGCAAAATCGGTATAGGCCACCGAACGACGATACTTGAAAGCCTGGTTATCAGCAACCAGGCTACGATCAGCGCTACCGGTGAAAGTACCGTGGTGCTTCATCTGGTAATCCACCACATTGGGGCACTGATCCTGATCAAACTTATAGTAGGCCACCAAATTGGCGTAGTTGGGATGATGCTTGTTCACCGTATTACGCCACATTAAAAAGAAGGGATCTGATATGGCTGTGTTCCAGAATCGCAACTCATCCAGACGACCTTCATAATTGTTGCCACCCAGGCTAAGTGATCCGAGGCTGACAGGTAAATCTAAGTTAATGGTTTCTGTTGTTTGCACAATACCATTCACATATACACTTGCCTGCCCCTTAGCATAAACTAAACTAAGGTGACACCATTTACCAGCCATTAGCGCAGGCGAGGATATTGTTAAGGTTCGTTCCCCAACTTTAAAAAGAAGCTTATTTTCTGTTCCCAGCTCTGTACGCAGCGCCTGAGTGCCGGTACTCAAAATAGTTGCGCCGGGTGACCAAACACCGGGGTTCATCCAAAACTGCAGCGTATAGCTATCACTATTGGACAAGGCAGTTAGTTCATTGAGCGTCACACCGCTTCCCGTCGGCATGCTTAGTGCATAGTTATCTACTTGTGCCTGCATTACGCCTACATAGCTTAGCAAGGCGAAACACACTATCATTAATTTCTTCATGGACTCTCTCTTTATCTTCCTTTGGCTGTTCTGTTCGCCGTAGATTGGTGCATATAGCATCCAGCTACTTTCGGGGTAGATGTATAAAAGGACTATTCTATCAAATCTTGTTCTGCCAGTGTACGACTAAGTGTAAGGCTGTTTTATCATCCCTATCCCCCTGTCTTTGGCAGCATTCTTCCCCTTTTGCCAAAGCAAAAAGGGAAGAAGCATTACCTTGATCTTATTTTTTATAATATCAATTTGACTAGTATGTTGATATTACGGTTACTTAACAGCTACCTTAGCAGTTCTTGTACCTACACGTACAATGTATAAACCTTTTGTAAGCGGGATACGCACTTGCGCTTGTCCGGCACGGCGTGAAGAAATCAACTGACCACTCAGCGCATACACCTCTACCTGCTCATTGGCATCGGCGTTGGTAATCACCAATTCACCATTACTTCCATAACATTTAAGTTCATCTGCTGATGGCAGGTCGTTAATAGCAGTAGCAACAGGATCAGAAACTAAAGTTAATTCTTGATTTTCGATGGGCTCACCACTTGGATTGGCTGTAAATGTCAATTCCTTAATTAATAATGTCGTATTCTTGGCATTACCTCCAAAACGAAAAGTAAAACGCAGAGGGGCACCATCAACCTCTTTGGCAACAAAATCATACTCACAGGCAATCCATTTGGTATCGTCGTAAGTAAGCTCAGGTAAAAATGTTACTGGGTCAACTATTTGACTAGCACAATCTCCACTTTTGAATTCTTGGGTAGCGGTTAAAACGCCATCTACTGTTTTATGGTTTCCTGAATATGTATATCCCAATACATCAAATAATTTATTGGTTGTTGTCAACTCATTTTGGTGAATATGAAACACTACTCTCATACGAACTGTTGCCTGTTTCTCAGCCTCTTCAACTGACAGACCACTAGATGTAAGGTCAACAATACTAGGAGTTAAATCCTTATCGGTATAGAATGCCAGATTCCACCAACCAAGCCAAAAGCCATCATCTCCGGCTACTCCGTGAGGAAATGTAGAACCGCTACCTTTCATGCACAGAACCTTACCTACATCACCGCCCATATCAAGAATTTGAAAGTAAGAGTTTAAAATTCCTCCCTGGCCTGTTGTTAAAGAATTAAGATTTCCATTACAAGCCGTAATAAAACCATCATTCCAATTACTCATAACATCTGGATCGCCGTTTGGTGGGTTGGCTCCTGGATTGGCTTTATCCAAACTAAAAGGCCCAACAGGTAAGTTATTAAATTTATAACGGGCGGGGGTAATATCGGTTTGTGCCCATGCGCTCACAGAGAGGAGCAGAGAAAAAATACAAGTTAGTGTAAAGAACTTCTTCATAATACTGATGATTTATTTGTTAGTAATTACAGCGCCGAAGCACTTGCTATTGATGTGGTCAAATATAGAAGGTGGGCACATCAAGCCTTTTTAAAATCATCTGTATTTTTTTCAGAATTGTATATTCTTTAACTTTTAATCACATTTAACTCGCACGACTTCTACTAATTAGACAATATTAGAAAAACCCCGGACGATTTTAGAAAAGATATATGCTGAGCATTTAGCCCATCAACAATTCCCATCCACCGCCTTAGGCGTCGTACTTCCCCTTGCTCTCAAGCGCAAAGGGAAGAATGATTACAAATCGTAAGGTCAGTGAAAAAAATAGAAAATATGTGGTTTCCCTCACATTCAACCGACTCAAGGGTTGTAATTATATACATTTATAGCCATGGGTTGGCTCCCATGGCTATAGCTATTCAAACCCCTCCGGGGTTAGTTTTTGCTTAGAGTCGAAATTTGTATCTGATCCCTCTTTTACTTTAAAATCATGTTAGATACCAAGATTTAGGGAGACAGCATGCTGGCAGTTGAATTACTTCAGCTTCACAAGATCTTCATAAAAAGAATGGGTGCGTTGCTCCACCGAATGATCAATCAAAGCACTGGGATCATATTCGGGTGCATGCTTAATGGCGTCTTTGTCCATATTAATGCTCAATTCCTCATCCACGTAGCTCACATGCTGCAAGTACGAAAGTGGTATCAACACCTTTTTGCTCCAAGGCAACCAATTGCTTGTATCCACCACAGCGTAGGCTACCTGCCAATCCTCCTCGCGAACAATCAAGTCCTCAACATGACCGAGAGCGCCATCCTTGGCACGTATCTGATATCCGAGCACTTCATTAAAGCTACGCAGCAGGGTCTTAATCTCCTCCTCTTCTATTTCTCGGTTTTGGGCCTTCAGTACAGTTGGGATAAGGCTGGCCATCCCCACGTGTCCGGTAGCCATAAAGGGTTCATCCCAATAGTTGAGTACCCCGTAGTTTTTGTTGATTATTTCCTGAAATCTGAGTGATACCGGAGCATGTTGCTCCAATGTAGGACCATTGGCAATAAGGGCTTTCTCAACATCTAACTGAAGTGTCCCTTCCTTGCGGGGTACCCCCACCATAATGCTACGGGGAATCAGTACTTTTTTATCCTTGTTGAGTGTTTCCAGGTCAACCTGAACATAGCGTATTCGCCATTGCTCTTCGTCGAACAAAAGGTCAACAATTTCGGCTTTCTCACCATCTTTTGTTCTAATGTTGTAGTTGGTCAAGTTTTTTAAGCTAAAATTCATTTTTTTAGATTTAAAACTATTCACGCCTACTCTGTTCAAGATTTTCAGCTTGCTCTTGCGCATTCATCAATGCAGCTTGAGGTGATACCGCTAATAATAGTAAGTTCAAAAAAGGCATTTATCTTCTCCTAACAAAAGGGCATCATTAATACCTAAATACAAAAAATATCGCAATAATCCAAATAAAAAGCGGTTTGTAAGCCTCGCATAATGAAGCTAACAAACCGCTTTTATATTTCTAATAACCTGACTATCGCCCTACAGCACTCAGATTAATGCTTGCGTCTTTCAGCTTATCACCACCCACAGTCAATTGAATATCGCCGCCTTTTTTATCAGCCTGTACCAGCACTACCAACTGCCCACTAAAGGCTTGCATGCTGGGCTCATGAAACAACTCCAGCGACGTGGCATCACCGTTACAAGCCGCTCGGAAACTACCCGCACCTTGCACCTCAAAATTCAACTGATGATCGGCATGAGGACACAATCGCCCATCCTTATCTACCACCGATACGGTAACAAAGCTGATATCCTTGCCATCGGCTATTAGTTCAGTTCGATCTGCCTCCAGCTTTAGCGTATAGGCTTCGCCGGCAGTATGCACTTCTTTCTCCATGGCCACCTTGCCGCTGGCATCATAAGCCACCACTTTTATGGAACCAGGCTCATACTTTACATCATTCCACATAAGGCGGTAGCGTTGCAATTTCGACTCCTTACTCTTAGTTCGCTTACCCTGACTCTTGCCATTAACAAAAAGCTCGGCACTGTCGTAACTCGTGTAAACAAACACCGGCGTTGTTTCGCCTTCCCGGCCCTTCCATGTCCAGTGTGGTAACACGTGTAGTGTCTCCTCTTCGGTATTCCAGCGGCTACGGTACAAGTAATATCTGTCCTTAGGCAGTCCTGCCAGGTCGCAGATGCCAAAATAAGAACTGCGCGATGGCCAATAATTATCGTAAGGCGTGGGCTCGCCCAGATAGTCAAAACCCGTCCACACAAATTCACCAATCACCCAGGGCTTATCATCCTGCATTACAAAGTCGTCTTCGGGTATGTTGGACCAGTTACAATACTCCAGGTCGTAAGATGAGCACTGTAGATCATCATGCTGAATATCGGGTCCTCCTTCAACGGGAAATTTATAAACTCCCCGTGAGCTAACTGTAGAAGCTGTTTCAGACCCCAGCAGGTAGCCCTGTGGAAAGCGCTCATAAGCCTCTTCGTAAAGATGCACACGGTAATTGAGTCCGGGCATATCCACCACGGCACCAAAGCCACTATTCATAACCGCTTTCACCTGATCCATCCCTACCGTTACCGGTCTTGTGGGGTCTTCGCGATGAAACACATCCTGTAAGAACTTGAGTCGCTTAACGCCATCGCTACCCCACTGATCGGGTACTTCATTACCAGCACTCCACATAACCACACAAGGGTGATTGCGCGTGGCACGCACCAGGTTAACTACGTCCTTCTCGGCCCACTCATCAAAGTATTTATTGTAGCCATTGGCTACCTTTGGCTTCTTCCACTCATCAAAACTCTCGGCCAAAAACAGAAAACCCATCTCATCACAAAGCTCGAGCTGCTCGATGGAAGGCATATTATGTGCCGAGCGTACTGCATTACATCCTAAATCTTTAAGAATGGTCAACTGACGCTTGAGTGCAGCTTTGTTAATGGCCACACCCAGAGGACCTAAATCGTGATGCAAACAAACTCCCTTAAACTTAATGGTCTCACCATTAAGTTGGAAACCCTGCTCGGGTGTATAGCTTACATCGCGGATACCAAAACGAACAGTCTCTGTATCCTTGAGGGTGTTGCCCTGAAAAAGATTAAGCTGAGCGGTATAGAGATAAGGCGAATCGGGACTCCATAAAACAGGATTGGGCACGGCCACATGCTGCTCTATCTTGTCACCAAACTGCTGATCGGAACTTCCTTTTGCCACTATCTTGCCTTGCTGATCGCGTATGCTAAGCTCAACGCGAACATCACTCCCCTGCACACGAGACTGAATATTCACCCGCGCCTGCTCTTCGCTAATGAAAGGCGTAGTAATAAAGTGTCCCCAGTGCTGAAAACTCACTTTATCATTCACCACTACTTTTACATTGCGATAAAGTCCGGCGCCAGGATACCAACGGGATGAGAAGGGATGATTCTCAAGCCGCACTGCTATCTGGTTATCCGCATTATCCGAAACAAGATCTGTAATGTCGAAGTAAAAATAGCTATAGCCATATGGACGCTCGCCTACCTTTTGTCCATTAACATATACCTGAGCATTGCTCATGGCCCCGTCGAAGCATAATAAAACCTGCTTATTATCGCGTAAGTCTGATAAATCAATTTTTGTGCGATACCATGCTGCACCAATAAAAGGCAGGGCTCCTGTTCGCCCCGTTTTTTCAGTGGCCTTTTGCTCATTATTTTGAACGATGCGCACCATCTGCTTATCAATCTCTTTGTCAAAGGGACCATATATAGCCCAGTCATGAGGCACAGTAACGGTCTCCCAGGCACTATCATCGTAGTTGCTTTGTGCTGCACCCGCTTCTTCTCCCTTTTTAAACTGCCAATGCTCCAGATTGTGTACGTTGCGATGCGCGCGCTCAGAATGACCACACGATGCCATGATGATGACCATCAGTAAACTAAATAAAGTACTTTTCATTATTATATTATATGTGAATATTTTCAGATAAATGAATTGAGGAATGATTAGGCTTGAGAGAACAAAAAAAAACATTACCCGGCAATAAACCAAAAGCCCGAAGCGTTCAAAGTTACTTTTTCTTCGTCAAAATATGATGAAGTACAACAACTATGAATAATTCGGGCAATGATGGTACAACGCTATCGCATAATTGAACGATAGCCTATGCGATCTGTCATTTCATGTAAATACTACAAATGGTAATCGCCAGCCTGCTCAGGTTGATAGAGAATGTCTTCGATAAGCAAAGAGATGGTGCCCTTAGGTACCTCCCATTCGATGGTATCACCTTTTTGGTATCCCAATAAGGCAGTGGCGATGGGTGCAAAAATAGAAAGTTTGTTCTTCTTGATATCAGCCTGCTCGGGGTAAACAATTTGAATATCAACACCACGATTAGTATCGAGGTATCGCACCCTTACAACAGAGTTCATCGTAACTACCTGAGGGGGTACCTGCTCTGGAGCATAGCTCTTCCCTTTTTCAATCTCACTCAACAAATTAAAGATTTCTTTGGTCTGATACATCTTGCGATTATGGCCATCGGCCACAAGGCGACGGATTCGCGCTGAATCGTTCTGATTAATTATAAGATGCTTCATAGTTAGTTATTGTTTATAAAAAAAGGCCGGTATAAACCGGCCTTCTATTGTAGTTTGTATATTATTTTTTTAGAAATAGAAATAGCCGCCCTCATGCATCATGCATCGGGTACTCCGTAGAAACTTTAATATTTTATCCATTACTGTTCTCATGACTATTATAACTATGCTGACAAACATACAAATTAAAATGTTTCCTTGTATTCGATTCGTCAAAATTAACACATTTATCCACAACTAACTTAGCAACAAGGTTATCCACCAAACACAGAACTCAGCCAACGGAAGCAATGCCCTTGGTATTCGGTTAAGTATAGAGCGGAAATGCGCTTATATAAAGCGAAGTTGGCACCTTGCAAGGCGCATTTTCTTTAAAAAAAAAAAATGGGGATAGCCCGAATATAATCGAACTATCCCCCAATAACACGTTATAGTGTTCTCCTGTTAATGCACTTCCTCTTCCAGGAAAGCATCCAAATAGGCTCCCCGCATATTTGTTTTGTAAATACGATTTTCCTTATCCAGTACAATACAAGTAGGCACGCCCAAAACGTTATAAACCGCCTTTACCTCGCCATTCATGCCCTTGGGGTCGCGCAACTGCTTCCATACCATACCCTCTTCTTCCATGGCTTTCTGCCAGTCTTTATCTTTACTATCAACTGATATACTGATGATATTAAATCCTTTGTCTTTGCATTCCTCATGTACACGCTTTAAATGCGGTATTTCCCCCCTACACGGGCCGCACCAGCTCGCCCAGAATTCCAGCATATTAAATTTACCAGGTTCAATTAATGAGGATAATTTCACGAGCTCGCCCTCACGATTCAGCAACTCAATATCTTTAAACTCCTCACCCAAGGCTACTCTTTTAGCAGCTTCGGCCTGTTCCTTCAAACGGGTGAATAATGGGGTTCCCTGCCAGTCCTTCTCCATCCAGCTGACCATCTCATCAATTTCTTCAACAGTAAAATCAACATACATACCGGTAAAGAAATAAGATACATAATCGAGCGCTACAATGGATTGAGTATTCTCGCGGATAAACTTAAGCTTCACATCACGCAATTGCTTATTCAGTGCATTTTCCTGGCGCGCAATTTCAATACCCACAGCGGTATTTTCAATACCCTTATCAAAATAAGGGCTTAAGTACTCAGCCATGTAGCGCTGGTTTAGCTTCCTTAACTTTTCATTAAAGGGCTTCGCAATCGCACTATACTCTTCTTTCAAAGCCTGTGCCTGTGAGCCTTTAATGATCGCAGGCTCGGTTTTGCGCTTCGGATTGTAATAAAATCCGGCCATGGTATTGATATTTGCCTCAAAGCTAATATCTGAATTCTCCAGATAGAAGCTTGCTTTGTTCTTATACTTTGGATTGGAGGCCTCTCCTTCGGGTGTGCGATCGACAATTAGGGTGTATAAACCCGGATAATCTACTTCACCACTTAAAGTAAACTGTCCGTTGCTAACCACAGCACTGTCCACAATGGATTGTGATACATAGTCATTTTTCTGAAGATAGATACGGGCATTTTCCACATCGCCGTGTAACGTGCCATTTACCTTGTAACCCTTATTTAACTGACAAGCGGGCAAAACTGCGACAAGCACAGCCAAACTAAGGGCCATGCTCATCTTATTGAAAAATCGTTTATTCATATCCTTTATTTTGCTTTAAGAGATTATTACCTGCCATGGCCGAACGCGGAATGGGTAAGGTCAATAGCTTATCGGAAGCCACATAATCGGGTGCGATCACATAATCATCAATTACATGATAACGTACCAGATCATACCACTCCTCATTATTTTCAGTATTCAATTCCATCCACTTGTGTTTCAGGATCTGCTCAAGCACCAGAGCATTAGGAATGGCTTCAATTTCTTCCTGGGCGTAACCGGCACGCTCACAAATGGCAGCCAATGCCAAACGCGCCTCGTCAAAATGTGATTGACGGGCTTCTGCCTCAGCCAATATATAATACATTTCGGCCAATCGAATAAAGAAATGGGTATTGGCCATTTCTCCTGAGGCATAATCATTCTGCACATATTTACTGGCAGCATTGATGTAGGCATCGGTATAGCGAGCATCGTACACCATATCCCCTTCTACCATTTCATCAGCAATGCGTTTACTGGTATCACCTACTTTCAAATTTGTTATGTTCATGCTGGTAGGCTCATTGGGATAGCTGGCATATAACGAAAACAGCACTTCCGATGACTTGGCAGCATTACGAAATACATCAAAATAAACTTCCTCGAGCATATAACCAGCCCCGGGAGCCTCTGCAATAACTTCGCCGGCCAATTGAGCTGCCTGAGGATAGGCACCCTGGTATAACTTAACTCTTGCCAGTAAAGCCTTGCCGGTTGTTTGGCTTACATAGTAGTGTCCTTTGGGAAACACCGGAGCATCGCTTATTACTGCATTCAGGTCATTTACAATCAACTCATATACAGCTCCTACACTTTCGCGCTGCTTGGGTGTATTGCTACGCACAGGCTCAGTGTACGTAACAACACCATATTCGGAGGTAGCATCCCAAAATTCACCAAACTGGCGTAATAGATGAAAGTGCGCCATGGCACGGTGGAACTTAAGCTCCGCAATCATCTCAGTCTGTCGTGCAGCCTCAAGGCCTTCCACAAACTCACCCTCCAGCTGGGCAAGCACCGAATTGGCAATATTGATCACACGGTAGAGGGCGGTATAATTTTTCTCCACCCCAATGTTCTCTACTTTTATATCATTCTCAGCAAAACCCTGATAGCCACCGATGTATCTAAAGTTTTCAGCATGACTACGCATAGACATTAAACTGGTAAACCAGCCAATATCGATAGAGCGCCATGAGGAATACACCCCATTTACAGCGGCTTCGGCTGAATTCTTATCGGACACCAAGGTCTCATCCGTCAATACATTCTCGGGCTGAATATCATCTATATTACCCATTAACTCACAGGAAGTGATTGAAACGAGCAATATTCCAAATAGTATATATTTAATTTTCTTCATCTGATTTCGTGTTTAAAGTTGCACCTTAATACCAATTGAGAAGGTTTTGCTCAGTGGATAGGGATCGTCATTAACAGACATACCGGTTACACCACCTCCAATGAGTTCCGGATCCAGACCCGGCCAATCAGTAATGGTGAACAGGTTGGTTGCCGTCGCAAATACCGAGGCACTTTTCACCTTCATATTCTTCAGCATGTTATTAGGTAGCTGATACGATAGCGTAATATTTTTCATGCGCAGATAAGAGGCATCAAAAACATACTTATCAGAATAAGAGTAATTATAATAACCCATAGATGAATTAATCAACTGTGCATACTCAGCATCGGTATTCTCGGGCGTCCAGGTATTGCGGAACATCTCGCGGTTGATACCCAGTCCCAGGTTACCTCCGGCATCGGTCATCAGGTTCGACCATATGGCCTCCACTCCTTTGGAGAACTGCATAATAAATGACAAAGACAGATTTTTATGGCTCAGCGTATTGCTCCAGCCTCCGAAGAAATCAGGCTCCGGATTGGTTATCACCACCTCATCTTCATTGTTGATACGGCCATCACCATTAATGTCCTCCATCAAGTAGTCACCCACTGCCGTGCTTGATTCCTGGTAGTAGTTATAACCTTTTTCCCAGGCTGCCATATTCAGGTCATCAATTACCGACTGATCCTGTATAATCTCTTTTACCTTAAAGCCCTTTCGGGTTCCTGCCGGATGCCCTTCGATAAAAGAATCCTGCATGTAGGGGCTGATGGTCGCACTGTTCAGCTTCTCAATATTATTACGGTTGAAGGCAATATTGAAGTTACTGTTCCACACAAAATTACTGTTTCGAATGATATCGCCACCCAACGAAAATTCCATTCCCTTGTTGCTTACATCGATAATGTTGGCGTAGTAATTCTTCATTCCCGACTCTAAAATATGAGGTGCCGGTGCCAAAGCGCCATCTGTGTAGCGGTAATACACATCGTAGTTACCATACAAACGATTATTAAAGAATGAGAAATCAAAACCCGCATTGTACTCGGTCGTCATCTCCCACTTAATCCCTTCGTTGGGCAACAAGTCTTTAATATCAACGCTCAACTCACCTCCATAGTAATCGGAGCTGTTACGAATAAAGTACTGCTTATAAGAGAAGTCGGCGACGTTAGTTGACCCGGTCTGTCCGGCACTCAAACGTACTTTCAAATCATCAATGGCGTCCACATCGCTGAGGAAAGACTCATTATTCATGCGCCAACCCAATGAAACGGCAGGAAAGTAACCCCAACGATTCTCCGGTCCGAATTTAGATGATTCATCGGCACGCATAGCAGCTTCCAACAGGTAACGATGATCGTAGCTATAGGTGATACGGCCGTAGATAGAATTAAGACCGGTATTTACCTCGTCATCGCCAAACATCGTGATGGAACGAGCAGAACCGGGATTGTGCATATAGTCATCGCTGGGAAAACCCTCATAAGAGATATAATCACTCTTACTGAATATGCGATCAGCACTATAACCGAGCATAGCCGTAAACTTATGATCCTTAATATCCTTCTTGTAATCCAATCGGAAGTTCAAGGCTGTACTGGTCATGTTACTGCTGCTATTATCCAGGCTCGATAAGGTAGGTATACCATACATGATGTCTTTACTTACCAGCGGTGAGAAAAACTGGTTTCTAAAAACATAGTTAGCCACATTAATATCAGTATGGAAGTCCAGATCGTTGGTTAAATTAATATCCAGATAAGCATTTCCCATAAACTGATTATTGATAAACTCCGACTCTTTTTGTCGCAGTGCCACGGGGTTAGCCATATCATTGGGCAATCCGTAGTAAAGCATAGAACCATCGATACGCTGAAAGTCGCCCGTTGCGTTATACACCGGCACATCCGGACGCATAAGCCAAGGCTTATAGAGACTTGCCATATAATCCTGCTCATCGGCACTGTTACGCTCCGATACTGAGTAATTCATCATGGCACCCATCTTCACTTTATCGCTAATATCGGTATCCACAGAAAGTCGGGCTCCATATCGATCCAACTGATCGTTGATAAACAATCCTTCCTGATTTATACCATTAAAAGAGAAAGAATAGTTGGTACGATCGGTACCACCGCGTAAAGCGAAATTATACTGATGAGAAGCGGCGTTTTTATTTTTCACTTCTTCCACCCAATTGGTGTTTTCGCTACCAAAGGCTTCCTCTTTCAAACCATTGTAGGTATATTGCCAGGTGTTCCAGTCCAGTTCAACCTGGCCCAATGTACCCAGGGTATATTCATCGGCAAAGCTTCGCCAATCGTTCATGGCCGTTACCGTGCTGCTCAATATCATATCCTGCAATTCACGGAACTCCTCGTTATTTAAGGGCTCATACTCTTTTACCGGGTTACCAATAGAAAAAGTATAGCCGGCATCAATATTAACGTTATCACCCTTATGACCATTTTTAGTATTGATGATAATCACACCATTGGCACCGCGCGATCCGTAAATGGCAGTAGCAGCCGCATCTTTCAGCACATCGATCGACTCAATATCGTTGGGTGCTAAGGCCAGCAGTGGGTTCATGGCATTGGATTGCACAAACATAGGAATACCGTCGATTACAAACAGCGGTATGTTATTGGCCTGTCCTGATGTCATATTGGGATAAGGAGTGGTAATACCACGAATGTTAATGTTAGGTGTAGCCCCGGGCTCACCACTATTTTGGGTCATCATCACCCCTTTCATGGTACCTCCCAGCATATTATCCACTGTACTGCTGGTGGTTGCCAAGCGTTCCATTTCCTCCTTATCCATGGATGCGATGGAACTGGTAAGGCTTTTCTTATCCTTACGACCAAAACCGATTACCACAACCTCATTTAAGTCAGTAGCCTCTTCATGTAGCGTCACATTAATCTCGCCACGTCCCTCAACAGCCTGCTCCAATATATCAAATCCAATAAAAGAATAGGTAAGTACAGATTGTGCAGAACTTGCTTCGATGGTGTATTGACCATCGGCACCTGTAATTACACCATTGGTTGGATTGGACTTCTCAAAGATGTTAACGCCGGGAATGGGCAAACCTTTATCGTCGCGTACGGTACCTTTTACTGTAAAACGCTGTTGCTGCTGCGCCAGCTGACGATCGCGCTGAGCCTTACCTGGGGCAGGACGCACAATAATCACATCCTTAATAATCTGAAAGTCCAGATCTTTACCGTCCAAAGCGGTCTTCATCACTTCATCAATAGAGCCGGACTCCAGTTGCAACTCCAAATCATTGGCAATGGCGATCTCCTCCAGGTTGTATAAAAATCGGTAATCACTCTGCTTTTTTATCTGCTCTATCATTTGCTCCAGCGATCCCCCCTTTAGATTAATCACCAGCTTCTGATTCTGAGAATGCGTGATGGCGGTTGCCTGAACAGTAAAGAAGATACTCAGAAATACATAGAGCTTCATAAACAGGTACATCTTTTTACGAAAACGTATTGGAATACGCCTTCCATCAATTCGATTTTTTTTCATACTTTTGATTGATTATAAGTTGATACAACAAACTAATAATTACCGAAACGGAAGATGTTGGTAGCATTTTCCGTTTCACTTATTCTTACTTTACATATACTACATTGTTTTTTATTTCAAATTGTACATTAGTAGTTAAACTTATCATGTTTAAGTGCGTATTAATTTCCTCATAACGCTCCAAATCACCCGTAAAACGTTTGCTCTTTGCAAGCTCGTTATGATATACCACATCCACATCATACCAGCGTTGCAGGGTTCTGAAAATTTCTTCCAGGGTCATTCTTTCAAAACGGAACTCACCATTCTTCCAAGCCACATAAACGGCAGGGTCAACAGTTTTCACTTCAATACCTTTCTGCTCTGCATTAATCACCCCTTGCATGCCGGGCTTCAGTATCACACTTTCTGAATCTTCAGCCTTTTCACTGGCAAAACTCACACTCCCCCTTACCAGGGTAGTTGTAACGGTCTTTTCGGTATTGTAAGCCGCCACATTAAAAGCGGTTCCTAAAACCGTTACAGCAGCTCCCTTCGTTTTTACAATAAAGGGCCGTGTAGTATCTTTACTGACCTCAAAATAAGCTTCGCCATCAAGTGTGACTTCACGGGTCGCTGATGAAAAGTAGGTTGGATACTCAAGGCTTGATTCAGCGTTGAGCCATACCTTAGTGCCATCGGCCAGCGTAAGGCTAAATTCACCCTTGCGCGGTATATAGATGGTATTGGTCAGTCCGGCAGCCGCTTTGTTGGAAGCCTCCGATCCATGGTTATAGGTAATGCTCTGCTCAGTAGTTTTAATAAGCGTGCCATCCTCTTCTTTCAAAGTCTGGTTACCTGCCTGGTCAAGCTCCACCTGCTGTCCGTCAGCAAGATATAAAACAGCCTTTTTACTCCCGGGTGTAATATTCTGCACTAATGTTTCTGCTTGATCCCCATCATAGGGTTTCGGATCACTAAACAACGTCCACAGGACAATACCAGGCAGAATAATAGCAGCAGCATAAGCCAGCCAGCGACCCATCATAGGTTTCAGCAGAAGCTGGGGCGACTTATTGCGGTGATAAACATTTGACAGGGCCGCCTGCACATCAATTTGCTCCCTCTGAAGAAGATATTCGCTAAGGTTCCCCTCCTTTTTTAACTGCTCATACAAAGCAGCATTCCCGGCATCCGCTTTTAACCAGGCTTCAAGACGCTGCCTTTCACCATCACCTAAAGCCTCATGTTTGAGAAGCTTAGCAATGCTATCGGCAATTTCAAAAGGTGTGATATCTTTCATATAAAATACGATTTCAATAACTAAGACGCCCACAACGAAAAAAGTGGGTAATATTAAATACAGATTTTTTGTGTCGGATAATTCTAAAGGCCAAAAAGCAGAAGCGAGAATAGATTCTTAAGTCTTTCCTTTAGAAATCGTTTGGCACGTTTGCGGTGTGTCTTAACCGTTTCAACAGAAATTCCAAGATCTTCGGCTATTTCCATCGATTTTAGGCCTTCAAGGGATAACTTATATACAGTGCGGCACTGCTTGGGTAACTGATTAAGCGCATCTGCCAGCTGACGATATACCTCTGCATTCACAATATCATTAAAGAAATGCTTGTCATCGCTGTTGAATTGAATCACACCGGCCTGATGTTTTTTAATTACCTTTTGATGACGTATGTCATTGAGACACTGATTTCTAACAGACTGATACAGATAGGAACGTACATCTTTATAATGGCTATGGCTGCCCTTTTTCTGCAAAAGCTGGTAAAACACCTCCTGAACAGCATCTTCAGCCTGCTGCTCATCGCCTAGATATTTCCGTGCATACAGACACAGAGACACATAGTATGCATTGAACAGTTGTTCAAAATCATCCCCCTTAATTCCCCTTTTTTCATTTCCTAAGTTCCCCACTTTCATGAAGCATCAAAAATAATCTATTTCCCCTGTATTATCCAAATATAAACACACAGAGATCAAATTAGCTCAAGCATTCGGTATTATTTATTGGGAACCCTGCTGCCAGGGCAGGATGAGAATGCTTTAACTCCTTCCCACTAAACATAACAAAAGAGGTGACTGATAACATAAAGTCACCAACCACCCCTTAATTCATCATCCCTTACTGCTTTTAGCCGTACTATGTTGCTTTTGCAGTAGTCATCATGAAGAACGTTTCTCTATTCAATTACAAACTCCTTAATGATGGCCCAACCCTTATGGTCTTGGGTGATAACAAGGCGAACAGCTTTCACCTGCTCATCATCCAACTCTACAACGGCCATACCTTCATTAAAGGTGGCTACTTGGGTGAAATTCTTACCATCGGATGAAAGCTCCAGGATACCATGTTCTACTATGTCTTTACCATCGCCGGTAATCACCTTAATATGATTGGCCTTCATGGTCTCGCCCAGCGTCAGGGTCATAGTTTCGCCTTTACGGGGCGGGCGGTTGGTCCAAAAATAAGAGTTAAGGCGTCCGTCAAACACATACTCTGGCACATAGGGACTGAAGATACCTAGGGTGGTTTCTACGCGGGCATTGCGCACAAACAGGGGCTCCTGCTCGCCCGGCTTAAACTCTACTGCATCAATTTCTTTCTCGTCGAAATAATTAATGCCCATCTCATCCATCAATGGGTAGAAGTTAGTGAGGCGCTGTAGAAAGTCATCCCAGTTTTTCTTTTGAGGATCCAGCCATACCACCTCGGCCAAAGCCAATATGCGGGGAAAGATTCGCTCCTCAATGGTCTCAGTGGTAGTTACCAGTTCGGTCCACAGACAAGCCTGGGCACCCATCACAAGAGATTGTTGTTGCGGAGTAGCTTCAGCAGGAACAGGCTCCCAGCTATATACTTTTTTGGTGCTGTTACCCGAGTATCCCCAGTCGAAATAGCATCCGTGCTGAGGACACATCACCACCGACAGACCGGCCTCCAAGGCCTCCATAGCTTGTGGTGTGCCATGATCGCGCCATACCATCACCACATCATCACCGGTGGCGGCACCTCGTTCATTAATCTCATCCCAGCCTATCATGCGTTTATCCCTCTTGCGAATGGCTTTAGAGGCTTCACGTGTGAAGTAATCCTGTAAGGCCTCTTCCGATTTCAAGCCTTTCTTTTTCATCATGGCCTGACAATGAGAACATTCTTTCCAGATATCCTTACCCACTTCATCACCGCCCAAATGAATATAGGGCGAAGGGAAAAGGGCAGCTACCTCTTTAACCACATCCCGCATAAACTGATAGGTCTCTTTCTTGCCGGCACACAGCATCACCTCATAGCCCCGCTCCTTTTGGTTGGCGGGCTGCTCCATGGGATACACTTCAAACTCACCGCCTTTACACGACAGCTCGGGATAAGCTGCCAGCACCGCTCGGCTATGTCCCGGTAAATCAATTTCAGGCACAATCATTACCTGACGATCGGCGGCATAGGCAATAAGTTCACGCATCTGTTCCTGCGTATAGTAATTACCCGAAAGGGCAGGAAAATCCTTATAATGCGTTCCCTTCTCTGTGAGGGCCGGGTATTTTTTTATTTCCAGGCGCCAGCCCTGATCATCGGTCAGGTGCAGATGCAAACGATTAAGCTTTATCAAGGCCATCTGATCAACCACCACTTTCAGTTCGTCTATCGTCCAGAAATGACGACTACAATCCAGCATAAAACCCCGCCAATGCATACGCGGCGCATCCTTAATATGGCAGGCGGCAATCTGATTGGCATTGGTGGATAATTGCCTAAGCGTTTGCACACCATAGAAGAGTCCGGCCGCGTCACCGGCAGATAAACTCACCAACTCGCTACTTACTGTAAGCTCATAAGCCTCCTTGCCGGCAGCCAATAAGGACGGATTGAGCTCCAGCACAAACACGTTAGCGGCAGGCACAGAAGCCTCAGCGGATAAAAATTGTTCTGCGGACAGGGAGAAAAAAGTACGCAAGTGATCGGCAGTACCACTCATACCGGCCGCATCACCCTTAAGTATCACTTTGGTTGATTTATTAATGGCAAAGTGCCCCTCGCTTTGTTGAAAGGTTTGTGGTAAGGGTATTAACTTACTCGCATTCTGCGCCCACCCAATATTATGGCACAGAAGACTCACGAGCATAAGAAAGCCGGTAATTAATCGAAATGTCATATTCTTCATTTTTAAAATTAATTACCGGCAAAACTATCTTTTCTATTTAATTTAACAACTACTCCTGTTGCTTTATCTGCTCCAGGGTTTGTAAGCAGTACATAAGGCCGCGCGGCACATGGAAACATCCTTTCCACTTACCTCCTTTTAACGGCAGTAACACTTCGCCTTGTCGGTTTAAGTACCCAAACCACTCACCATGTTCCGGATCGGAGAAATGCTCGAAGGCATAGGCATGCACCTTCTCGAACCACTGCAGGCAAGCATCGTTTTGGGTATGACGATAGCCTTTTAGCAGCGCCACCAGTGTTTCCAGGTGTACCCACCATAATTTCTGATCCCACTCAAGCTGCTGCGGCGGATACCCTTTCAAATCCATAAAATAAAACACGCCACCATGTTCCTTATCCCAGCCGTACTCCAGCGTTTTAAGGGTGATGTCAACGGCCTTTTCGATGAGCTCAGGACGGTGCAGCTTCTCTCCCAAATCCATCATAAACCACATGGCTTCAATAGCATGCCCCGGATTGAGCAAGCGACCTTCGAAACAATCTACGAACTGTCCGTCGGGCGAAACATTTTCAAGAATTAAACCCGTGTCCTCCTGATAAAATACTTCCATCACTTCGTGAATCACCTTATCCAGGGTCTCCTCAATCAAAGACGCTGGCAATAAGGACTCAATTTCCAGCGCCAGGTTGGATAGAATCATGGGCAAGGCAAAATTCTTCAGTGGTCTTGTACCGGGCACCAACTTGTTATACTGCCCCTTGGGATCATCCTGCCGCTCCAGTATCGCATAAAAAGTATCTTTAGCAATCTTGGCGTAACGCTCCTCTCCCGTGGCTTTGTACAACTGACCAAAGGCCATGGTGGCAAAGCAATCGGAAAATATATTGTAGGGCTGTACCAATGGCGTCCCCTGTCTGTTGAGCGAAAAATACCACTTACCATTCTCGTCAGCACCATGCTTCTCTAGGAAGCCGGCACCATGCAAGGCCATATCCAACCATTCCTGACGGGGCTCTACACTGTTATAGAGCTTAGCAAACTGCCACACCTGACGCGCCTGCAGCCAGATAAACTTATCGGTATCATAAACCTCACCATCGCGCGCAAGGCAAGTGAAGTAACCACCAAATTCAGCGTCTCTCGAGTAATTTTGCCAGAAAGGCAAAACCTTATCGAAAAGTTCTGTCTTATAAGTCGATATTAATTGATCTATCTTCATAATACTCACGATTAATCCATTATACTTTTAAAGGTTAAGCCTTTCACTTCGTCTTTCTGCGGCCATACAAAGCTAAGCAGGTAAGCCACAAACACACTGATGATAATGCCGGCTGCACCATACAGCAGGAAGGACATAGTAGCATGATCGCGTAACCACAGTAGGGCCACAAAGCCCACAATCACACCCAAAAATGCCGCTTTACCCGAGATGCGCTTAAAGAAGATACCCATCACAAACAAGGCTCCCAATCCACCCGTTAGCAAGCCCAGGAAGGTGTTAAACTGATCCCATAGAGAGGCAATATCCCAGGTGGCCAGCACCAGTGCCATAAGAATACCAAAGACACCGACCAATACACCCGACCAGCGGGCTATCAGCAAGCTACTCGACCGCTTTGCCTGCGGCACCAACACATCGAAAAAATCCGAAGTGATTACAGCCGATACCGAGTTGATGTTAGACGACAAAGTGGACATGGCAGCTGCAAAAACAGCAGCAATAAGCAAGCCTGCCAGACCAGCCGGTAACTCCGACACTATAAAGTGCGGAAATACAGCATCAAGATTCGGGATGGAGACCGATAAGTCTTCAGGATTGGAGGTGTAGAAGGCAAACAAACCCGTTCCTAAAAGGAAGAAAATAATAGAAACAGGGATACTCAAAATACCATTTAGCCAAATACTCTTGGAGGTAGCGTTCTCATCCTTAGTGGTCATATAGCGCTGTACCACCGACTGATCGCTTGTATAGGCAATGAGGCTGTTGGCAAAACCACCGAGTACAACCACCCATAGCACCGGCTTGGACCAGTCAAGACTGCCATCAAGCAGGAAAAACTTCTGATTATCCATGGAAATGTCAATAAAACCACCCAGACCACCGTCTACGCCAAAGAGCATAAATACCAAGGCCATCAGCGCTCCACCCAGCAGGATAAAGCCCTGTATCACATCACCCCACACCACGGCTTCAATACCACCACTCGTACAATAAATAATAGTAACTATGCCCATGATGATAATAGACCAGTAAACGCTGAAGCCGGTAACCGCATGCAAGGCCAGTGATGGTAAAAATAACACTACAGCAATACGTGTTACCATAAATATTATAAAGAAGGCCGAGGCCATCCATCGCACGGCACGATTAAAGCGCAGCTCCAGATATTCGTAGGCCGTACCAATCTTGAGACGACGGAAGAAAGGCAGATAGTATTTTATTACCACAGGTGCCACCAAAATGATGGTTAGGTTAAACACCAGCATGCGCCAATCAGTGGCATAGGCCTTGGCCGGTATGGCAATAAAGGTGATAGCACTTAGCGTAGTGGCAAAGATACTGATGCCGGCTGCCCACCAGGGAATACGTCCGCCGGCCTTAAAAAAGTCCTCCTCGTCATTTTCACGCCTCATAAAATAGAAGCCCAGTGCCAACATGCCCACAAAATATAAAACCAACACCAGGTAGTTGACCCAGCCAAAGCCGGTCTCTCCCGTGAAGTCCAGGGCGAGCACCTGATCAGTGCGGATACCGGGCTTTATCTCGCCGGCAGGCACCACCACCTGTCCCTGCCAGGTCACGGCAGCGCTTACCGCCGGTGCAGCCGTAGCCAAGGTGCCGGCCTCAAACCAACGGTCAGTAATAGTATTGTACACCAGCACCGATCGACTAAAACCGGGGTGATGCTTCCACAGGCTGTCGCGCTGTGCACGCGCCTGCTCATACTCGGCTCCCCGGGAAGCCTGCATCCTATTGATGGCACCCTCTACCTTGTTATAGGTTTGGCCATTATCGCCGCCCACTACAATAATGTGCGAGGCACCTGATTTCAAACCGGCGGCAGCAGCCAGGTTAATAGTACCCTTTCCTTCGATCTGCCAGTTGCTTTTCTGCAGCCAGCTATGAGACGAGGGAGTGTACTGCCACACTTCCGCACTAAAGGCTGTCGTAGGCTGTTCAACACCGCGATGGCGACCGCCAATGAGATAAAGACACTGTTCAATCCCATTGGACTGACTCACCACCAAGGCATCGTTAATCACAAAAGGTACATCTCCTGCTGATGTCCAGCCTTCCTCAGGACGGTTAATATGGTAAGTCCACATCTTTGTGTTATCACCCTTTGGACTACGACCTCCCACCAGATAAACTGTTTCGCCGATCAGCGTCATTCCGTGGCCACTGATGGCCATGGGCAAGGCCGGTAAATTAGTCAGCTCAAAGGCACCGGGCGCAGTACTGGCAATCATAAAGACACGATTGGAATAACCCTCAGGCGACTGTCCGCCGGCACAAAGCACTCCATTGGGTGTAGACACAGCGGCACCATTGGCCAAAGGCTGTGGCAGACGAATGCTGCTTACCTCTTCCCAGGTATTATCGGCGGGTGTTCCCGATAAACACATCACCCCATCGGAGTAGTGCTTAAGCCCCCCTTCCCAGGGCTTACCATCGGGAAAGGCGGAACCACCGGCCATAATTATACGATCATTATGCACGCCCACGAAAGCACCGGCCCAACCATGATGAGGCGTGCTATCGTTAATAGCCGGCAAGGAACTGAGTGTTGCCATGTTAAGCTGTGCCTGCACCATGGGTGCAGGCAACAGGCTGAGCAACACCAGCAATATTATGCTTAGAATCCTCATATTCATCTTATTTTGAAAATAATTCGGCCATATCAAGTGCTGCAACATCGGCGGCAAAAGCCTGATAGGCATCCTCAGTCATGGGGATAATGGGACTGCGGAACTGACCACAATCAATGCCCACATAACGCATAAAAGCCTTACCTGTACCAATACCACCATACTTACCCAGTAGGCGAATCATATCTATGGACTGCTGCTGCAAAGCACGCGCTGCCTCCATATCGCCCTGCTCATAGCTTTTAATCAATTGCGAATATAGTGGTGTTGCGTAGTTGTAGGTACTTCCGACACCTCCTTTGGCACCCAAAGCCAGAGCTGCCAGCAGGTTCTCATCACGTCCCCAAAGCATATCATATTGCCCATCGGCAAAGTGCAGACACGACAAGAAATCCATAAAATCTTCATGGGTATATTTAACCCCGGCAAAGTTAGGCATCTTACCATGCAGCTCCTTCAATAAATCAATCATGGCCACATTAACGCCGGTAAGCACAGGAATGTGATAAAAATAGACCGGCATATCGGGCACTGCTGCCCCCACGCGCATCACAAACTCAGCCAGCTGAGCCGCCGTAGCCGGCTTGAAGTAGAACGGTGCCATCACCGCAATGGCATCCATACCCAATTCCTTAGAGTGAAGGGCCAGATGGATGCACTCCTCATAAGAAGTACCTCCTACCAGGTTAATCAACTTAAGCGCTTGTGCATCACCTTTGGCTGCTTCCACCCATGCCGCTGCATTCTCTTCACGCTCTTCGCGGGCCAAAGACACGCCTTCGCCAGTGCTGCCATTCAGGAAGGCACCTACCACACCATTGTTTTTCAAAAACTGATAATACGTTTTTATCTGCTCCTTATTAACACTTCCATCCTCACTCATGGGCGTAAAAGGCGCCGCTATCAATCCTTCTATCTTATTAATCTTCATCACTTAAGTATTTATTAATGTTTGTTTATTTGTTGGTTCTTTTAAAATCTTACCGGGTCAGAGGCTTAACAATACTACCCCATAACTTATAGCCGGCGCCTGTCAGATGAAGCCCATCATTGGTATAGGCCGGGTTCATAAAATTGTCGTCCGCATTTTTAAAGCGGCTAAATAAATCCACATAGCTATATTCATGGCGCTTGCATACGGTTTTAAGCTGCTTATTAATCCACAGTATATCATCCGTTTTGGAGCAATGTCCGCTAAATTTCTTAAAGTCCGGATTAACCGGCAATATACTCTGAATAAACACCTTTGTCTTGGGTGAGTCAGTCCTTATCTGTCGGGCAATTTTTGTGATATTAGCCACAATCGTGTCGTTGCTGATACCCCGCGCCAAATCATTAACTCCAATTAGGATAAACACTTTGGCCGGTTTTGATTCTGTAATTTCATCCAGTCGATATAGCACTCCTTCGGTGATATCGCCACTGATGCCCCGATTTTTAATCTTCTTATTCTGTAAAAGCTCGCTCCACTCACTGCCATCGGTAATGCTATTGCCTAGGAAGATAATTTCTCCGCGCGTATTAGGCAATTGCTCAAACAGTGTTTTACGCTGATGATAATAGGTGCTAAAACGTGCATCTTGCGCCAGCGTTGAGAAGGCCAAGAATTGAAAAAGAACACATACAACTAAGCTCCAACGCTGTGTATTACTCATGGTCATTGTCTGATTTATTACTAATGTTATATGGGTATTTAATACAGAAAGTAGAGAGTGGAATACCGCCCTCGTTCACAATATTACCCTCAGTATAGGGATGCCAGCCATAGCGTACTGCCTTCACCGGATATCCGGTTTCGATTAGGATGGTATTGCCTTTGAGCTGTGCCTTGGCCTTGCGAAACAATGCATCAGCACCGGCCACCTCCAGCTCGCGGATGACTCCTCCATCTGATGTGCTGAGCTTATGGCTGTGACTCACCTTTATTTTTAGTTGATCGTCCTGCTGCTCAACAGACGCAATTGCAATGCTTCCCCGCGCAGTCTCACGCTGGCCATAGGCTTCGTAGAGTGCCAGCTGCACCAAACGATCAGCAATCACCTTCTTATTTTTCGGATGCACATCCTTGCGCTCGCCCACATCGCTGCTCACTACCATCTCTACCCCCTCCAAAGAGGCCGCCATGCGTCGTTGGCTATCGCGAAAATACTGCCATCCGGGTCGTTCAATGGACGAAAGCTGCACCATATAAAAAGGCAGATCTGCTTGCTGCCACAGCTTGCGCCAGCTGTTCACTAGCGCAGGAAAAAGCTGTTCATGTAACTCAACATTATGCGAATTGGACTCACCCTGATACCACAGAACACCCTTGAGCGGGAAGCCTGCAATTTCATCCACCGCCGCCTCGTAAATATAGGCCGGATGATAAGGATGACGCTGCATAGCTTGTGTTGCACCTTGCGTATTTTCTCCGGCGCGTTGTCGCACCCATCCCATAATATGATCGTTCTTGGGCCAGTTGTACAGCATATTGAGCAGCACCGGATCAAACTCCAATGTTTTACGGTCTATAAAAGCCTCAGTAGGGGCACCCCCCACCGCTACTTGAATAAGTCCCACCGGCACATCCAGGGCTGCCTCTATGCCCTGACCAAAATACCAGCCGATGGCCGAGAAAGCTCCAACGGTCTCCTTATCGGCTTCCTGCCACCGAGCATCCAAATATTCCAGCTTATTCACACGTGCCAGGGTGGTATCATCCCAAGCCTTACTATCGGTTGGTGCCAGTACCTTATAATGAAGCAAGCGAATATTACGGGGTAATTTCCCCGTCAAGGCCTTGCTGCCGTTTAACGACTGCTGCACCTGAAAATCCATGTTCGACTGACCGGCACATAACCACACTTCACCAATCATCACCTCACGGCAACGCAACTCCTCATCGCCACTTTTGACCTTAAGCGTGTAGGGGCCACCATGATGCATGGCCGGCAGGGTCAATTGCCAGCGACCGTGCTGATCCACCACCGTATTGGCCTGCTGACCATTAAGCCTTGCACTTACGATGGCACCGGGTGTACCTTTCCCCCACAAAGGAATGGCTTGATGACGCTGTAACACCATCTTATGGGCAAAAACGGACGCCAGCTGCAAACCACCAAAGTCATTACTTAGGTATTGCGCGGCGCACTGCGCCATGATGGCGGCGCCTTCAACCACAGGATGCAATGCATCCGGAAACAGATCAGGGCGCTGATACAGTGGACTGTGCCAATCGATGAGTGTGGCATTGCAGTTGGCAGCTACTTGCTTGATGCTCTCCTGTATCTGCCAAAACCAATCACGTGTGCCCGACTCAAAACGCCAGTGCGTATGAAAAATCGGGGTCATATTGCCAATATACACCTTGGGTACTTCACCCGTGCGGCTCTTAAAACTATTGATCAGTGCCATGTAATCCTCAATAAACTCATCGCGATGAAGGGGCCAGTTGCGCGGGTCGGTATCATTTAGTCCCAGTGAGACGATGAGAATATCGGGCTTGAAATTCAATGCTGCCTCATACTCAGCTTGCTCCACATAGGGACGATGGCCTTTGGTCAATAATGTTGCACCGCTCTTGCCAAAATTGCCCACCTCGTATTCCTCACCCAGTAACTTTTGCAGACGAGCCGGGTAACTATTGTGCTCACGATCATCAATACCGGCACCAAAAGTTACGCTATTGCCTACGCAGGCCACTCGTGTCTTTTGCGCCTTTAACGGCAGTGTGACACACATAAAAGTAAGCACGAGCAGTGCTTTCATTAGGCTAATAATCTTAGCCTCTTGTATTTTGCTTACCTTGATCATTTTCGTTTTTTATCCGGCGAATAAATAATATCGTCCAAGGCCTTGCTGCCGTCAGGTGCAACCAATACGGCGTTAAACATCCATTTCACCAGGCGTACCTCATCAGAGCTAAACTGTGCCACCGGCATCTTCAACAGCAGTTTATTCCAACCTTTCTTTAGCTGCACGGGAATGGGCGGACGTCCCTCCCAGTTTTCATTTTGTAGGGAAATCTCATTGGATTTCTTCCCGTGTGTATTCTCCCATACCGGCGGTGCAATTCCCACATCATTTAGCCAGATACGACTCTCTTTATAATCCCATTTGCCTTGGGGCGGTGGCAGATCCTTCTCCGAGCGTCCGTAGTTCTGAAAACGCACATAGATACCGGCCTCCCTCGCTACGGGCGAATACACCCAGGTGTAGGCATAGGCCGTATGATTGGGCTGCGGGTCGGTGTAGAAGCCGGGAATCAGCGTACCCCACACATGGCGCAGATAGATACCGGCACCAATGGCAGGACGAGTAGCATATTCCTTGCCTTCATATTGATAGGTGGGCTGCAATGCCTCTTCGGGCGGAAAACGCCTGAGCAAATCACCCTTATTGGGAAAAGCATCGGTAATGCGCCAATTCACATTACTTTGCTTCACGTAGGCAAATGGCTCATCAGCAAATACTTTTTCTTTATAATAGAGCAGGCGATCCTCAAAATCTGCAAAGTTAGCCTGTGCAACAGGATCATCAGGGTCAATCAGTGAGCCTTGCTCATCAAAATATTTTTCACGCCTGCCCTGCCAGCAGGTCTCGGCCAGGGTTAGCATAGTTGGATACAGGCCATTCTCACTGACAATCTGTGCTGTACTTTCAACATAACGGTCGTTCCATGCGGCAATGATGGCACCCGCCACATCGTCATTACCTTGGCTCACCCCCGCCACATTGCTGTTATATAAGGCCACAAGGTCGGCAAAAGTATCAAAATGATTAATATAGTGCAGGCGCGAATCGATGGCCGGAATACCGGGATGTAGCCTACCGCGGTAACTCCACATCTGAATCATGTCTATCTCGCCCTTCTTATAGTTCCAGCCCGGATTCCAGCTGATTACCTTTTTTCCTTTACTGCGAACATAGGTCACCATTTCAGGCACAAAGTCCGGATTGGTAAATTCCACCTCATCGGTACCAATATGCAGGTAAGGTACTTCGGCAAAGACGGTACATACCTCATCCATGAGCTGTTTGAGGAGGTCCATGCCCTGGGGCGACTGCATATCATGTCCGAGGGCACGGGTAAAGGCAGCACTGTGGCCGGGCATATCAATTTCGGGAATGAGTAGGACGTGCCTTTGACGACAATAGTCTATCAGCTCACGGGCTTCCTCAAGCGTATAATATTTACCCGGAAGGCGTTCAAAATTATCGTATCCGGTTAGTTGGGGAAAAACGCGACTCTCAAGTCGCCACGCAATATCTTCGGTTAGGTGCCAGTGAAATACGTTAATCTTAAAACGAGCCAACAGGTCAATCTGTTTCTTTAACTCATCAAGGGGAATAAAACCCCGTCCCACATCATGCATAAAGCCTCGAATGCGAAAGGCCGGCCAGTCAACAATGCTGCAATAGGGCAGTGCATGGTTCTTATCCGTATCCGAGCTAAGCTGACGCAAGGTTTGCAGCGCTCTGTAAACGCCGGTTAATGTGAGGGCATCAATAGCTATACCCTCGTTATCAACCTTCAAGCGATAGGCTTCGTCCTCATTGAGCGTCACCTTATCCAAGGCCTCAACTATGCGCACATTCAACTTAGCAGCATCGGCATCGTCAAGAATAAAGCCCATCTGAATGAGGTCATTACTCAATCCCTCTTTCAGACTTTCCGGGCACTCAAGCGCCAAAGCATTAAATTGAAGTGTGCCCCTTTGCCACTCTACTACTTGCGGTTTGGGCAACAAGGGTGGCGTATGGTTATGTGCCCGACCTGCCAACGTAGTTAACAGGCCAAGCAATAGTGGTAACAGATACCTCATAACCACTTATTTTGTTTCTTTACGATAACTATCGGCACCATCGGTTAACCACGATAGTGAGAAGCTGACAAAAGGATTGGCTTTATGTCCATCCTTCTCGAAGAAGACAGCGATATCGCCATTTTCCAAAATGCTTAAAGATGAATAGGCCGAACTCCCCTCGTAAATGGTTTTGCCTTTGGTCCAAGTCTTGCCCTCATCGTAACTAACACGAACCGTTAGGTTCACACGATCTTTGGCATGATTGGCATTGGCAAATAAAAGACGGTTTTTATCATCACCATTATTCACTGAAGTATAACGGATGATGGAAGCGTTACAAGCCGGATCCACAAGACTTGAATCGGGGTAGCTCTCCCAGGTCTGTCCCTCGTCGGCTGAAACATGCACATAACGGTGACCCAGGCGCTGCACACGACTGTTAATCATCCAATTACCATTGGCAAGCTGCACAATCTTAGATTCATCGAAAGGCTTAATGGCATTGTCGATCACAAACCAACTCTTACCATGGTCTTTAGAACCAAATACGTGCCCACCCTTCTGCAGGTTTACAATGGTGTGCAGCAAAGTACCGTCTTCTGCCTGTATGCCACGTCCTGAAGTGATAAATTTAAAGTCCTTCTCCCATCCGGGCAAAGCAATCTGCGAAGTGATATCCTCGGGCTGACTCCAGGTTTGTCCGTTATCGCTACTCTTCACCACATGGAAGTAATACACATCTTTCTCCTTATCCAAGTCCATAAAATTGTAAAAAAGAAAAATATCACCTGTCACCTCATCCACAATCATGGAGGGGTCAGATGCTGATTGCCCCAATGGAAAGTCCACCACGGTTTCAATTTCGGACCAGGTAGCACCGTTATCGCTGCTGCGACGAACGATGATGTTAATGTCATTGCTCCATTTCAGGTCACCGCATGAGGGCACCCTTTCATCGATGGCTGCAATAAGGTCGCCGTTGGGAGCTGTTACAAGCGCGGGAATGCGGTAACAGGCCACACTCTCGTTCATCGTAGTATTAAACAGGTCGATGTTTTGAATAATGCTGTCGTCTTTCGTTTCCTTTGCCTTTTGAGCGCAAGCCTGCAAAGCCACAATGACTAAGGCCGTAAGAAGTAGTTTGTGCATGATAATGATTTTTGAGATATAATTATTACTTAAATTGATTCAACACGATTCTTTTCGATATGGGCTGGTGCTGATAGTAGGCATAATGCCAAGGCTAGACGACCAAATAGTCTGCTGTTTATTGACCGCGCTCAAAGATAATAATAAGAATAAGAAACATCCACCAGCTTTAAACTTAAAAACTGCCCCCCTTTCCGCTCATAACCAAAAAGCGTTTGGGAGGCAGTTGAAATGCTAATTTATGTTATTAATTATAACCTTCGGTTTGTTCTAACTGATCATCATTGGCCAACATATCTGCCGAAATAGAATAATAGATTTTATAAGCCTCGGAAGCATCCAGGGCATCAATTTCATCAAAAACAATTCCATCACCGGCACGAACCAAATCCCACCATCTTTTTCCTTCGCCCACAAATTCCTTATAGCGTTCGTTCAAAATTTCAAGTCGATTTTGACTCTCACTACCATTTACAAATTCATGACCTGCAAAATTTTCACCATAGGCGCGTTCCCTTACCCTGTTGATTTCTGCACTTGGGTCTTCACCCAGGTTATTTTTAGCCTCGGCCAACATCAATAACACATCGGCGTAACGGTAAAGTGGTACGTTATTATAATTCTTACGTGAACCATCATTTCCAATACTTCCCAGAAACTTATTAAACAAGGCTCCACTATAAGTGAGTTCGCCGGGAACAAAAGGAACATGCACTTCACCATCGGTATATAAACGGGTAAAGTAACCACTCCGCTGGTCTTCTGCATCATCAAGTAACAAATTGGTTTTATCGGATGGTCCATAACGGCTGGCACCGTTAACTACGATATCCGCCACCGATTCGCCATTCTCATCGAATAATGATGCAAAGTCGACTGCACGGCCGGTAAAAACAGAGTAGAAATTAGAGGCCTGGTCTTCCTGATAATCAAAGGCAAAAATAAACTCATTATTAAACTCATTTTCTTCACCCCATAACTCAGAATAACTAACCAAATCATGACCGGTAATTTGCTCCAGAGCTGCCTTTGCTGTAGTAAAATCGGCATTTCCGCCACCAAGGACTTTACCCGACCACAGGTAAACATCTCCTTTTAAGGCCAATGTAGCAGCTTTAGACCAATAGATATTTTTATTGTTCCACTTACTGTTATCATTACCAAAATACTCCAGCGACATCTCGATATCCTCCTTAACCTGAGCCATTACATCACTCTTAGGAGAACGCGGCTTCTTTAGTTTTGTCAAATCAATTTCAAGTACTGGTTCCAAATTGATTGGCACATCACCCCAGGCTTTAAGCATGGTATAATAAATCTGTGCACGCAGTCCATATATCTGCCCCAGCATGTGATTTTGATCGTCCTCGTTTTCAAATTCCACATCCGGCGCATTCTTAAGGAAATCGTTAATATAGTGCAAGTTGCTATAGAAACCTGCCCAACCACTAAAAAACACAATGGTTGAACTCATGTTGTTTTCAATCAGGTTCTGATTGGAAGGTGATTCAATGGTATTACCACCCCAAACATCGGAACGAACCTCCCCCATCGACCAAAGGGTGGAGGCTTTTCCACGGTACCTGTCATAGATACCGATATGCGCTGCACGAGCAGCCTCTTCGGTATCCCAGAATCCGTTATAGGTCAACTCACTATCGGGTTGCAAATCAATTTCACAAGCACCGAAAGTCATTGTAACCAATAATAATAATATGTATTTAATATTTTTCATTTTCATCACATTAAAGGATTAGAAAGTAACATTAACACCCAAAGTAAATGTTCGTGGCAATGGGAAACGACCGATGTCAATTCCTGTGTACATACCTTCCCAAGATTTATTTGTAGCCTCTTCAGGGGAACTACCTGAAAAACCATTCCAGTAAGCCAGGTTCGTACCGGTTAGATATATTCGGATATTTTGGAAAGCATCATTTGCAATTTTCCCATCCAGATTATAACTCAAAGTAACCTCACGAAGTGCCATGTAGTCACCTTTTTCAACCATACGCGAACTTCCGTCGGTAATAGACCCTTGGTCACCACCACCGGCCATGTGGTTACGCTGGCGA
This sequence comes from Carboxylicivirga longa, assembly GCF_050589825.1. NCBI lineage: Bacteria > Pseudomonadati > Bacteroidota > Bacteroidia > Marinilabiliales > Marinilabiliaceae > Carboxylicivirga > Carboxylicivirga longa. The sequence continues at coordinate 44,329 of NZ_JBNGOZ010000002.1, forward strand.
TCGACTAAGGTGAAAATTGGAATATCCGATGTTGGATTTTCAGGAGTCCATGTATCTCTGATCTCAATCGGTCCATTTTGGTTACCTTGTGTTTGGGCAATACCTTTAACACGGCGACCATTAATCAGATGGTGACCTACTGCAAAGTCTGTTTTAATAAAAAGGTTAAAGTTTTTGTAACTAAAATCAGAGGTGACACCCCCTACAAAATCAGGAGTTGTACGTCCAATCACCTTGCGATCCAGTTGGTTAATCACACCATCGCCATTCAAATCTTTCCAACGGGCATCTCCCAGGAAGCGTTGATCTTTTTTAGTAGCGAACTCAACAATAAGGTCGGCATCGGCATCAATTTCAGCCTGAGTCTTATAAACTCCATCAAATACATAGGCAGTAATTAAATCCAGACCCACTCGTTCGCCTTCTTGTAAACCACCAACATATTTGGTACCACCGGTAGCCGGATCATAAATCTCCTGCCCGCCCTGGCGGTTGTTCTCCACACCATTATCAGGTAATTCTGTAGCGAAATTTCGAACGGAATAATAGGTTAAGCCAAGGTTCCAGTTGAAATCTTTGTTTTTAACAACATCTGCATTCACCTGCAATTCAAGACCCTTATTACGCAGGGCTCCGTTATTAACGGTTATACCAGAGAATCCGGTCCATAACGGTAAGCTAAGCCATCCTAATTTATCCTTTACATCGCGGATAAAATAATCAGCCATTACGCTTACACGACCATCCAGCAAGCCCATATCCAAACCAAAGTTTAAGGTAGTTGAACGCTCCCATTTTAGATCAAGCAAAGGCAGTCCGCTGTTCACATAGCCTGATTGAGTATCGTAGGTGCCGGTTCCTGAGTAGACTCCAAACACCTGGAAGTTACCCAACACCTCAATATTACCATTCACACCGTAGCTCACCCTTGGCTTCAGACTACTGATATATTTACTCACACCCGATTCTTTAAAGAAAGTCTCGTTATGCATGTTCCACCCAAGAGATACACCCGGGAAGAAATCGTATTTTTCATTACCCAAGCGGGATGCTCCATCACGACGGAATGTTAATCCCAGCAGGTATTTATAGTCATAATCGTAGTTCACCTGACCAAATACCGATGAGATAGCGTAACCAGTGCGGCTAGAAGAAGGTACACCTGCCGCCTCAGCACCTACATTCATGGTTGGAATTAGGTCGGTTGGTGACAAACGCGTTGCAGCATTGAATCCGAAATATTTTTCTCTAAAATATTCCAGACCCAGCAAGGCATTAACATTGTGCTTATCGGCAATACGGTTCACATACTTAGCCATGGCAGTCACCTGGTTGCGCATGGTACGCTGATGACTGGCGGATGCTTCCCTTGCCGTATTTAAGCTTCCTGAATTCAAGTAGGCCTTATTAAAAGCTTCGTTTGAATTATTAACTGAAAAGTGACTACCACGTAAGGTAAACGTGAAGTTATTCAGGAAAGTATAATCGAACTGTACCGACGAAGTCATACGCTGTTCCAGGTTGGAGCGCAAAAACTTATCGCGGTAATACAGCGGATTACCAAAACCCACGTAGGTACCCGGCTGATACTCGTCGGACAGACTACCATCAGGATTGTTATTATAAATACGTGATGTAGGTGCCAAACCGGCTGTACGCTGGAAGAGGTTATAAACGCTGTCGAACGGCAAGTTACGGCTCGAGTGAGCGTAGATAATACTAGAAGACACCTTAAAGTTATCCTTTATTTTATAAGATCCGTTAAAAGTACCTGAGTAACGCTCAAAAGCAGAGCCAAACACGAGACCTTTATCATCCAAATAACCCAGCCCCAGGTAATAAGTACCCTTGTCGTTACCACCATCGAAGGATAAGCTGTAGTCCTGAGCATGACTATTCTGGTAGAACAGCTCGTTCATTTTATTATCCATAAAAATCAGCTGTGTACCCGGATTGACAGGATCTTCCATGGTTTGCCATCCATCATAATTCAATAAATACCGATTATCATCAGATAATACCATAGTGGTATAAATAGAATTAGTGGTATTGTTACCTGTAGCAGCCGCGTGTGCACCTGTCAAAAACTGATTTAACCAGGCATAACCCATCACATCCTGAGCTTGTTTCACTCCCAAACGATTGTACTTAACATAGTCGGCAGCACCCAGATACTCCATAGGATCTTCGCGACGCTCGTTGGTTGTGAATTTTGAACGGAAGGTAATGTTGCTTTTTCCGGCTTTACCCTTTTTGGTGGTTACAATAATAACACCATTGGCAGCACGTGCCCCGTAAATAGCGGTAGAAGCCGCATCTTTCAATACTTCCATCGACTCTATATCGTCAGAGTTCAATGCATAGAACGATCCAGGAACACCATCGATCAACACCAAAGGCGTACCCGAGCCATCAAAATCGGTACCTCCGCGCAACACCAAATTAGGTGTTGATCCGGGCTGACCGGAAGATTGCGTCACCTTCAAACCGGCAATGGTTCCCTGTAAGGCGGTGGCTGCGTTGGAACGCGGCGCGCTCTCCAACACTTTGGTATCCAACTTGGCAATCGAAGTAGTCATCTCCGACCTGGATTGTGTTGAATAACCCGTTACCACGACTTCATCCAGCCGCTTGAGTTCCTCTTCCAGGGTTACATTAATAGTTTGCTGGTCACCAACTACGATTTCCTGCGTTAAAAAACCAATAAATGAGAACACCAGCGTTTCGCTTTCCTGCGCCTGAATTTGATACGATCCATCGATACCGGTTATTGTACCATTGGTTGTGTTTTTTACATAGACCGAAACACCGGGCAATGACTCCCCACCGGCATCTTTCACTACACCTGTAATCAGGTTTTGCGCCATCAAGCCACTCCCGATTAACCAGGGAAGTAGCAACAACAGGCCAATCCTTTTTCTTAATTGTTTCCTTTTCATAAATTTTTTAATTTAGTGCATTATGTCCTACATAATTCACGTCAAAAATATGGCTTTGGTTTTTTTAATCCAAATAAATAGTTAAAATTTGTATCAACACAACAAAATATATTAACACTAAGCAAGGAAGAAAATACAAGCCTGAATCTTATTGCCATAGACTATGGCAGCCCGGTATATACGGGGTACAGATGTCGAATGACATCCATTTTTTTTATCCAAATAAATAGTTAAAATTTGTATGCACACAACAAACTAAATTAATGCTAAGCAAGAATAAAACAACAGACCTAAACCTACAGGCAGTGGACTCCAGCAGTCTGGTGGACAAAGTTGAGCAAACCCTGATAGACCTATTAATATCAGAAAAGTTAAATCCGGGTGATCAGATACCCAAAGAACTGGAACTTACTCAGATGCTGGGCGTTTCACGCACCGTAATTCGGGAAGCCCTGAACCGACTGCGCACCCTGGGCATCATAGAGTCTACTAAGCGTAAAGGCTCAACTATCAAAAGCCCAAACCTACTATTCATGCTCAAAAAGAGTCTGATACCCAATATCCTGGACAAGTCCACCCTTCGCGATGTATTTGAGTTGCGCCTGGTAATAGAAATTGGCATGAGCGACCTGATATTTAAACGTGCCACCCCCGAGGATATCGCCGAATTGGAGAGAATTGTGCAGCAGGAGCCTGTTTCACCCCGAGATGTACTCTTTGACGTGGAGCACGAGGTGGCCTTTCACGGTAAGCTATACGAGATATCAGGCAATCAAACACTCATGGATTTCCAAACCATATTACTCCCTGCTTTCCGCTATGTGTACGATTCAGGTCTGATCGAGGGCAAGGATCATGATGCCAAGTGGGTATCGCATCACGAGCTGGTACAAATTCTCAAAGAAGGATCACCCAGCAAATTCCGAAATGCCATGCGTAAACACCTTAACCGGCATTTTAAGGGATATTTTAAAAAGACTGAGGAGGAGTGAGTGGGGAGAAATGAGTGGGGAGAGATGAGAGGTGAGTAAAGAGATGTGAGAAAAGAGAAGAGAGAGGAGAGGTATTGGGATTGGTATTACTTCATAATGGATATCCTCACCCGGATATTATAAATCAGCGGCTTATCAATTACAATAGGTAAAAACCCATGTAATCGATAAGCCGCTTTTAGAACTATGCATAAAGTGGAGCGTAAAGGCGGTCTCCACAATTATTCCTTATAAAATGTCAAGCCAGAAATCAAGTCCTGACATAATGAGTTCGATGGATACCGTACCCAGCAACATAGCAATCACCCGGCCGGCAATATCAATATATTGCTCAATGAGCTCTTCCTTCTTGGTTTGTATACGATCGTGCACCACCTTCAGCAACATGATAATGGAGATGCAAAGCAGAATAGCACAGGCAATGGCCAGCAAGGCCATGGGCTTATCCAACTGCTCGCCAATGATCACGCTATAACTGATGGTACCGGGCCCAATGAAAATAGGCATGGCAATGGCACCCGCCACATACTTGGACTCCCCCCTCAGCGATTCAATGGAGGCATTTCCCTTAAACACAAACTGAATGCCTGTTAAGAGAAAGATGACACCCCCAAAAATTTGAAACGAGGCCATCTGTGCATTAAACACATTACTAAAAATACTATCGCCCAATATGGCAAATGCTGAAAAAGCCACAAAACTCATTAGACCCGCCCGTATAAGTATACGCGTAAAAACATACATCGACTTGCTTTTTACGATGTCGATAAGGTAAACAATTAGCAGAAAGGGGTTGAGTAGTACTAGCAATAATAGTATCGAATTCAGAAAATTAGTTATATCCATTAATACTTAACACGTTTTTCGATGTACTTGGAGTTAATAATACGCAGTACACCCATGTAATCCATTTTAAATTCAATCAGATCGCCCACCTTGTATTTACGTGGGTTATCTTTTAAATCCACCACCAGCATATCGGAACTGGCACCCACAAAGGAAACACCTTCATCCACGGGCGTGATGTGCTGTTCATCCACATCTAAAAGACCCAGGTCAATAATGGCACGCGTTGATGTCTGTCCAATCTGCTGCTGATCAAACTCTACTTCGTGCCCCTCCACATTGGTACCCATCTCCCCTTGCGGTACAAGCGGTTTTTCGGCCAACTCAATAATTTCAGAGTAAAGCCTGAACACATCGGGCTTCATATTTTTGTAGTTGGTATTATTGTACACATCGGTACCTAAAAAGAGCGTCTCGCCCACCCTAAAGTGATTAATTCCCTTGGGTAAAAGATTTTGGAAAATGAGCGGAATGGTGACTGAGGAGCCACCTGACACCAAATCAATTTGTTTATTGAAACGAGCCTCGATGAGCTGCTCATACAAACACAGCTGAATGAGCTTATCATGATTGGGCAGCACGCCGTAAAGACAAGATAGATTAGTGCCAATACCCACCACCTCAATATTCTGAAGCTCAAACACCTGACTGTAAAAGCCCATAAACTCATCTCCCATAACCCCTTCGCGCAACTCGCCCAGTTCAATCATAATGATGACTTTATGTACCTTACCTTGCTTCACGGCCTCCTCCGACAATAGGCGGATGGTGTTAATTTCTGTATTGAGACTGGCATCAGCGTATTTAACAACGCTGGGAATGGCACGCTTGGCCGGCGGCTTAATGTAGGTGGTTTCCACGTCTGCACTTAGCTGCTTGATGGTTTTTAAATTCGTAATGCGCGAATCGCAGAAATTAGTGATGCCCATATCCAGCAGCACCTTCAGGTAATCTTTATTGCCGCAAAGGAGCTTTGATACCACCGACCATTGGATGTTATTTCCCTTAAAAATCTTATTGAGGTAGTTAAAGTTACTCTTTAGCTTACCTGCATGCAATGTTATAAATGCCATATTATAAAGGATTATTACGTACGATTCTTATTATACCGCATTTCGGCATATTTCGATTGAAAACCAATGCGCTCATAAAGCTTTTTGGCCGGATTATCGTACTCCACATGCAACTTCACATCCCCCGGACAATGCGCAAAGGCTGCTTCAATTATCTGCTGGCCAAAGCCCCGTCCGCGATATTGCTTATCAACAGCCACGTAAACCAAAATGTGATCGGGTATATATCCGCTCATGCCCGTATGATTAATCACCAGGGCTCCCACCAATTGATCTTTGTAAAAAGCACCCAGAGCAAAGCCACCCTCACTCTTCTGGTTCGAGAAAGCATAATCGAGACACTTATTAATATCCGCTTTGGGGTCTCCATACTCACCCAGATGGGTAAATAAAAAATCTACATATTCATCGCGGCTAATTATTTTAAAATCTGCCTCTTTCTCATATTTACGTATCGCTAACATATTTTTGTTGTTTAGGTTGAATTGTGTATTTTATTTGATGAAAAAAGTCTCATGCCTTTGCAGTCTTGATATCCAATGCTCTACTGCATACACCAGGGCTGAAACACTGATACCTACAATATTGGCATCAAGACCGCCAATTATCTTAATTTTAAAGATAATAAGAGATAGCGTAGTAACACCACCAAACACCATGGCCAGCAAAGCGGCACTGGCATTAGGCTTTTTTACAAAAAGTGCCACCAACACCGGCACAATCATGCCCGAAACCATAAATGAATAGGAGTGTAACATTAACTCCAGCACACTGCTCACCTTAAGGGCCAGAAAAAGTGCAAGTACACCAATGACCAGGGTAATTAACTGCGAGTAGCGCAGGTTATATTTTGACTGATGCAGCTTAAACACATCGGTTAACACATTGCCCGAGGCAGCCATAAGGCAGCTGTCGGCAGTGGATATAATGGCCGAAAAATAAGCCGACAACACGATGCCCATCAGCCCAACCGGCAGTATGGTGCGCAGCAAAACAGGCAATCCCATTTCCGCATCCATTGTTGCGAAGGTATAACCCGTTAACACGCCATTCTCCAGTGCCACGCGGGCAAACATACCCAGGGTAACACCCAGAAAAGCCATCAGTGGATACTCAAACAAACCGGCGATGAACCACCCCCGTTGTGCCGTTTTTGTGTCTTTGGCCGCATAGATGCGTTGATATAAGGTCATACCGATAAACCAGATGGGAACAATGGTAAACATCCAGTTGACCAGCTGCTGCCAGGTAATGGCTGTAAGGCTCAGAAAGGAAGGCTCAAGACTATTACGGATAGTATCCATTCCTCCCAACTTATAATAAGCGTAAGGCAAGGCCACCAGCAACAGCCCACCCATCAAAATGAGCCACTGTACCGTATCGGTATAAATAACGGCCTTTAGCCCGCCCAGCACTGTATAAATAACCGCAATAGTGCCCATCACCAACAGCGCCATCTCCAGGGAGAGCGTTGGAAAGGTAGAAGCCGCGAGCTTGGCACCGGCCAGTATCTGCGAAGATGTAAAACCAATATAACCAATGGCCGAAATAATACCCGCAAACAAGGCCACCTTTTTATTATAAACACTCCCCAGAAACTGGGGAAAGGTAAGAAAATTTTTAGCTCTCCCCATTTTCGATACTTTGGGGATCAGCAAAACGGCGCTTAGCCAGGCGCCAACAAGCCCGGTGAAGAGCAGCCAGCTACCCGACAGCCCCATCATAAAACCCAGACCTCCTAGGCCGATGGAAAATCCACCGCCCACATCGGTAGCCACCACCGACAAACCGATGTGTGCAGCTTTTAGCTTACGCCCTCCTACATAATAGTCGTCAGGCGTTTTATTGCGGGTCATAAAAAAGAAACCTACGCCTAACATGGCGATCAGGTAGATCACAAAAATCAGTATATCAACGAGGTGCATAGTACCCTATGTGTTTTTACTTTGTTGATGACGATGAACAGACCTCGGGAGCAAGCGCTGGCAGGAGGTTCTGAAAAATTCATTAAGCTTAAGTATTTACGGAACCGTATTTATAAGCATCTTTCGATTTTAGATAAAGAACCGTTCCCGAAAACTTATTGCATGCTCTACTAGTGCACACCAACAGCTAATTCCAATTTTGTACTACGCCCCACATAGCGCAGATATCCTTTGTTAAGCAGGGAGTAAATAAGCTCCTTTCCTTTGCTGTACGAAAGCCTTGTTTGACGAATTATTTCGCCATAAACACATGTACCCTTACTTTTCATTAATAATAAAATCTCTTTTTCTTTGTCGTTATTTAGCGTTTCTAGTCTGATAGATCTTTCTTCTTTCATACTGACTATTTCTCTTTCTTTTTTAGTTCGACATAATAATTACAATTACTCCAGCCCTTTAATCCCCGATGGCAGAATACGTTTTTATAAACAAGTAAGGATGGTTGTCCGCAAGGCTGTTTTCCCTGATAGATATCGCATTGCTTAGCATAGGGGCATATTAATTTTGACATATTACATTGTTTTAACGCAAGTGTTTATATAGTATATTCATACTTTCGATACTGCCCGCTATATTAGTATTCTTAATAAGTGTACCGGCATATTGATAGTTGGCGCGTAGAAAGGTTTTATTCATGGGTAAGGAATTAAGTCGGGCAATGGTGTATAAAGAATAAATGCCCTGTCGCCTCATTTCGCTTTCCATGGCTTGCAATAAAAAGGTTGCCAAGCGATTACCCTGATGCGCTTTTAGGGTGGCAAAATCAGTCATCTCAGCATTCCCGCCTTTGCGATCCACTTCAGCCGATGACACAGCGACCAACTTACCGTTACGCTCGGCTCCAAAATAATGCACATCATCCTGCATGCACTCGATCAAATACTCCGGATCGTGGATAGGAAATGGATAAGTATCGAAGATGGCATCATAAATATTGGCAATATCATCCACATCATCCACCGTTAAGCGCCTTATATTGTAGGGTGTTTCAAGTTGCTGCCGCTTTGCTTCGGTATGATAAAGCAAGCGTCCGAGATCATGCAGCTTATTCGTTTCGATATGCAAAAGGCGATCCGCACTCAGAAACTTTGAGATAAAAAAAACATCCTCTCCTTCTTTGTAGAAATTGGGAATACTAGCCTCCAGAATAAAACCGTTAGCATAGAACAGCGGTGCAGCCCATTTGGGCACTTTACAAAACACCTTAGTATATCCCTGGTTGCGAGCCAGTGCAGTGAGTAACTGCGGCATACGCTCAGCATCGCGCTTATCGAGTTTCATCAAATATACGCGATCGTTATGTTTTCCATGCTGTATTAAAGAACCGTTTCCAACACTTTCTACTACATCACTTACTATCGTCTCTTCTTTGTAAACGTTCATTGTTTTCAGGTATTAAAGAAATTACATCTGAGGTATCAGATAACAAATTTTCAATTCCAATGGCTTTCGATTCATCCCTCTCATCCATATTGAGTTCAAGATCACAATCGTTGCATTGATGGTCGCATAATTTATGGTCGTAGTTATCGGGCTCTTTATAGGTAGTAATAACCCCCTCGTAATTACGCAGCACTACCTTATTAGTACTCCACGAGAGAAGATAATTGGGCATCACCGGTATTTTTCCACCTCCTCCGGGGGCATCAATTACATAAGTAGGGCGGGCAAAACCACTGGTATGTCCCACCAGACTCTCCATAATCTCAATTCCTTTCCCAATAGGTGTGCGGAAATGCGATAATCCTTCCGACAGGTCGCATTGATACAAATAATAAGGGCGTACCCTGTTCTGTACAAGCTTATGCAACAGTGATCGCATGATACGCGGGCAGTCGTTAACACCGGCCAACAAAACCGACTGATTACCTAAGGGAAAACCGCCATCGGCCAGCATTGCCAAAGCTTGTTTAGAGGAAGAGGTAATCTCATTGGGATGGTTAAAATGGGTATTGATCCACAAGGGCTGATACTTTTTCAGTATACTCACCAGCCTATCGGTGATACGATAGGGCAATACCACGGGCATTCTTGTTCCTATACGAATGATTTCCACATGAGGGATAATGCTCAGTTCCGACAATAACCAGTCGAGCTTTTCGTCGGACAACATTAAGGGATCACCCCCCGAAAGCAGGACATCGCGCACCTGTGTGTTTTGACGTATATAATCAAGACCTTTCAGCATCTGCTCCTTAGCAGGAACGTAATCCGTATCACCTACCTTGCGCTTACGCGTGCAGTGACGACAATACATGGCACACATATTACTTACATGAAAAAGAACCCTGTCGGGGTAGCGGTGGGTAATACCTTCTACAGGACTATCTTTGTCTTCCGACAGTGGATCGGCCATCTCTGACTTGTGCACGGTAAGCTCTTCTACTCCACCAAAGGCCTGCTTAAAAACGGGGTCGTTACGGAAGTTATTCTGATCAATTAAAGAGAGGTAATAGGGCGTAATGGAGAGGGGAAACTTCTGGAAAGTTTCACCTAAAGCACTCCGTTCCTGAGGACTAAACTGAATGCCGGTGAGCTGCTCGAAGCGACTTAAATCGCGGATGCTGTTTCTAAGCTGCCATTTCCAGTCTTTCCACCGGGAGGCATTGCTGGGTTTTTCAATTCTATTTTCAATTTCTTGTTGAACATCGTTATATATCATCTATCCTTTAAATTGTTTCTACACGAACAAAATTATAAAAAATAAATAAAAAACCTAATAACAAGGTGCTAAAACCCTCATATAGGCGCACTTTGCGCAACAATATGAATTACACTAATAAGTTGATATAATGTAGAATAAATAGGCCACCAAAGAGCCAATGGAAAATATCACGCAATTATTAAACCGGTCCGGCTTAAAATCAATTTGCTTGGGCAAGCCATAGCGTGATGCTAAAAGACAGAAGAACGCCGAAAAGCACCTTTTGTGTTATGAGGAGGGTTGAGCTCGGTGTCAAAATGCAGGCCACAAATAGGCTTGACGCCTTACATCATGACACTCGGTAAATTTCTAACTTAGTTAGCTTAGCTCACATACGACTTATAAATACCCATGAGGCTCACTATCGGCGCCTAGCATAATAATGGGCGAAGCATCTACCTGATCAATATCCAATAGGGCCACCAATGACTCAAGACCACTCTCCAGCTTCAGAAGCTCATCTTCACCCAATTTTTCCAAACGACGCGATAATTGATCGTGTAACAACGGAGGGATGGTTTTTAGCAACTCATCGCCCGAGGAGGTAAGCACAATATTAGCCACCCGCTTATCGCCGGCCTTGGGAAGTCGAGCCAGGTAACCTTTCTTTTCCAGACGATTAATAATACCACTCACAGTACTCGAATTGAGGTTGACATAGCGCCTTATCTGCGCCTGTGTAGCCTGATAATTAGGCGACTCGCGCAGATAACTCAAACACAACACTTGGGGTATACTAACTCCGTATTCCTTTTGTATTTTCTTCGATTCGATATCAATCGAGCGGACAATCTTCCGGATTTTAATTAATATCTCTTGCGTATCCATTTTAAACGATGATTTATTTTTCGCTTCAAAGTTAGCCTTAAAATCACTATCTTCACAATTCACAAAGAAAGATTCGTTAACCCAACGATTCATCAGGGACCAGACAGCCCCAGCAACCACCAGGAGCCTGCTTACATAATGCAATGAAGAGGATAAGGCATTTTAATTTAAAACTTCTCATCTGTCACCCTGGAATTGTTTTCTTGCGTTATATGTACAAAACACCAAGTGAAAAAACTAAACAACAATATCAATGCATTTATAAATTAGAAATAAGATGATTAAAAGAGCAACGTTTATTTTAATTCTGTTGGCGAGCATCATAATTTGTCACGCACAGCAAACAATAGAAGAACCGGTTAAGTGGAACTTTAAATTTGAAAAAATCAATAATTGGGAGATTAAAGTTATAGCCACCGCTGAAATAGATGAAGGCTGGAAATTGTATGGAGTTGATATTCCGGAAGATGGCCCCTTCCCCACAAGGCTCGTCATTGAAGAGAGTTCTGCGAATAAAGCTTTAAAGAAAACTATTGAAGTAACACCTTCATCGTTAAAATTTGACGATGTTTTCGAAATGGAGATACCTTTCTATAAAGAGAAGGCTATTTTCGCCATAAATGTTAGAGTTATCGATAGCAGCAAACCAATAAAGGGTTATGTTGAATTTATGTGCTGCAATGACGAGAAGTGCCTGCCACCATCAAACATTGACTTTGAATTTATGATAAAATAACCCCGCCAATCGAAAAATCAATAAATTAATAGTAAAGACAATTTTATTTTAATGATTTTTTAAAAGAAGAATGCCTGCCCAAAGCAGGCATTTTTATTTATGCATACCTCACACTGCAAATACAAAGACACTCTCCTATTTTTTACAGCATTATCGAAAAATTAAAAATAAATCACTCCGTGCTCGAGGTAAAATTATCATACCCTATTGAGCTAAAAAACAGCAATAAATAGACCTTATGAATTAAGACTAAACAACTAACAGTATAGGTCTGATCCATAAAAGGAATTTTTCATTATCTAAAAATAACGCTTTATTTGTGACTTTTATCAAAGCTGGTTTGTTATTAAAATATAGATTCATAAAATTTCCAATAGGAAAAAAATAATTTTCATAGATCAAGGCAATGAAAATAGCCAATGTGCTAATAGAATATAATAGCGAGACGTTTAAAAAGATATTTAGCGATCTTTTTCCGTCTATGTGTGCATTGGCTGGTCGCATTTTAAAAGATGATGATAAAGGCAAGGACATTGCTCAGGAGTCCTTTGTTAAGCTATGGAAAAATTCAGAGGAGGAATTCAGTGATGAGAATGCTTTGCGGGCATACCTTTACGTTCTTGTAAAAAACGCCTGCATCAGCCAAATACGAAAGGACAAAAGAAAGCTAAGTGCATCTATTGATGATCAATACCACCTGCCCCTTGAAGATCATTTTATTGATGAGATATTAAGAGAAGAGACCTACCGCCTGCTTAAGGTAGCAATTGACCAACTGTCTCCGCAAGCCCGTAAAGTTGTCAGGCTGGCTTTAAAAGGCTATAGCAACCAGGAGATTGCTAACGAGCTTAATGTAACATTGAATACCATTAAAACAGTAAAGAAGCGAGCCTATAAATTTTTACGCGAAAAGCTTGGCCATCAGTTTGTTTTAATCTTACTGACTCAGCTTGTAAAGTTCTTTTAATTTTTTTTCACCACTCCTGTCACCCACCCATCCTACTTTTTGCGTCGTACTACCAATACAGCATTGCATTTTGTTGTAACTTATGAGTTATGAGAAAAATAGAAGACCAATATAAGCATTCGAAACTACTCGCTGGAAAAGCGTTAGATTCACTAAACACACAGGAGCAGCTGAAGCTAAAAGAGTGGGAAAATAAAGGTAAAAATAAGGAAGTGGAGACTTCCATCCTTAACCTCGAAGCTTTTGACAGCTGGAGCGATAAGAGAGAACGTATTAATACAGAAGAACAGTGGCAGCGTTTCTTGTATACTTTGCAAAAAAGTAACATTCAAAATGCGACAAAGCCAAAAAATGACGCTAAAGTTCAATTATTTAGGGCCATTGCATCGATTGCAGCGGTGTTAATAGTTACCTTCTCCATTTACTATACTTACCAGATCGCTAAACCCACACAGCAGTCACAGGAACTTGTTAAGGCCAATATTCAACCCGGCACACCACAGGCCACTTTGTTATTAGGCAATGGACAAGAAGTTAGTTTAGAGTCTGCTACCGAAAAGATAATTGAAGAAGGTAACTTATCCATAGAGAACGAAAAAGGTGTTCTAGCCTATAATACAACTGAGAAAAAAATACCTGAAACAACTATAAACCAACTAATAACACCCAAAGGAGCAGAGTATCAGGTGGTTTTACCCGATGGCACAAAGGTATGGCTAAACTCCGATACAAAGTTAACGTATTCTGTTCCCTTTAATGACAGTGTACGCCAGGTTGAATTGAAAGGAGAGGCCTATTTTGATGTAGCTACTAATGTGAATAAGCCTTTTGTAGTCGAATCGGGCAACCAGTCCATTGTAGTACTGGGTACAGAATTTAATATCACCTGCTATTCGGAAGACGTTAATATAGTGACAACGCTTGTAGAAGGAAAAGTAAAAGTACAGCAAACTATCGATAAACAACGCATAACGGAAGACTACCTGCTTCCTAATGAACAGATAGTTTTCAATAAAGAGACAAATTTACTAACAAAACAAAGTGTTGATGTAGAATTATATACAGCCTGGAAAGACGGTCGGTTTAAATTTAGAAATGAACCTCTGGAATCTTTCCTAACGAAAGTAGCACGCTGGTATGATGTTGAAATATATATTACTGATGAGAGTATAAAGAATCTGCGTTTTACAGGCGATTTGCCACGATATAATAACATGTCAGATATATTAAATATCCTAGAGGCTGAGATGTCTGTTCATATTGACATTAAAGATGATAGTGTAATTTACGTATCAAAATAAAAGAGGGTGTTGCCGCACCCTCTCAGCTAACTGTATCCCCTTAAAAAAGAAAAACAATTAACAACTTACTTCAAATGTATGAAAAATAAACGATTACCAAGGCCTTTTCAGCCACCTGGAAAGTCTTATAAAATATGGATGATTATGAGGCTGTCTTTTGCTTTAATCTTTAGCTCGGTACTGGCTGTTTCCGCTAGTTCTTATTCGCAATCAAAACTGGTGAGTTTAAAGGTTAAGAACATTAGCATTTCAAATTTATTTGAGGAAATTCGTAAGCAGAGCGGCTATAGTTTCTTTTTTAACGAAACAAATGTGGCAGAGCTCAATACTGTTACTTTGCACAAAAACAATATAAGTGTTGAAGAGGTGCTAGAAGAAGTGCTGGCCAACACTAATTTAGAATTTACGATGGTGGGTGATGTCATCGTAATTAAACCAAAGGAAGCAGATCTGGCATCTGATCAGCAAAACGAAACCAAGATTATTAAAGGCCGTGTTACCGATGCCCAAACAGGCGAAAGCCTGCCGGGAGTTAATGTGTTGGTAAAAGACGGTATTTTAGGAACCGTAACAGATATTGACGGTAATTTTATTCTCAAATCACCCAAGCCGGTAAAAACACTCGTATTTTCTTTCATAGGCTACGAAGCCCTGGAGTTAGCAGTGCAAGGTCAGACAGAATTGAACGTGAAGTTGGTGACTGAGATGCTGGAGCTCGGGGAGGTTGTTGCAACAGGTTATTACACTGTTGATAAACGAGAGCTAACCAGCTCAATAGCTTCTGTTAAAGCGGAAGATTTGGACATGATGGGAGCCTTAAGTGTTGATAGAATGCTGGAAGGTAAAGCGGCTGGCTTGATGGTAACAAACATTAGCTCAACACCGGGGGCAGCATCAAAGGTAAGAATTCGCGGCGGAAGTACTTTTACAGGCAATCAAAGTCCGCTATGGGTAATTGATGGGGTAATATATGAGGATCCGGTTCCTTTAACTGCAGATGAAATCAATAGTTTTGACAATATCAATTTGATTGGTAATGCACTTACGGGTATTAATCCGCAGGATATTGCTAAAATTGACATACTTAAAGACGCATCAGCCACAGCAATTTATGGTACCCGTGCAGCTAATGGTGTGATTGTTATTACCACTAAGCGGGGTAAAGAAGGGAGCGCTTCGCTATCATACTCTGGCGGTTTGAGCTTTGTGCAGGCACCTGCGTACACCGATCTGGATCTGATGAACTCAAAGGAGCGTATTGCTGTATCCCGAGAGATGTATGAAAAGAACCTGGGTTTTTCTCAGCAATACACCAATGTAGATCGTTTGGGGTACGAAGGCGCACTGTTAAACCTCTGGGACGGAAGCTATAACTTCGATCAGTTTCAGAACCAAGTATCCTACCTGGAGACATTGAATGCAGATTGGTTTGGAGAGCTTTATCAACCCGCCATAAGCCAAAAGCATTCTGTTAGTGCATCAGGAGGATCTAAGGGAACGCGCTATTACTTATCAGTAGGTTACGATGACCAACAAGGAACAGACAAAGGTGTCGATTTAAATCGTATCACTGCCCGTTCAAACATAGATTTAGATCTGAGAGATAACCTCTTGCTATCGTTCCAGTTAAACGGTTCGGTTCAAAAAGCAAAATATAACCACAATTCAATTAACCTGTTTAATGAAGCTTACTACACGAGCCGTGCGGTACCTATTTATGGAGAAGATGGCGAGTACTTCTTTCAGAGTAAAGAAATTTACGACCCGAATGGTGCAAATAATCTTGTTTACGGAAGGTACAACATCTTGCGCGAAATGGAGAACTCTGAACGCAATATCACCAATAAGGATTTTGCTTTAACAGCTTCTCTGAAGTGGAAATTCCTAAAGAACTTCCGCCTGAATACAATGTTAAGCTATCGTAATACTACGAACCTGAAGGAAGAGTGGATTACTGAAGATACATGGTATGTAGCTAAGCTTAGAACCTATGATCAGTTTGAAGAACTCATAGAGGATAATATAAATGAAGGTGCCATGGTTCCCTTTGGTGGTATCTATAACGGGGGAATGATGAGCCAAGATACCTATTCTTTAAGAAATCAGCTCAACTTTAATAAAGTGCTCAAAGAAAAGCACGTAATTAATGTGAATCTGGGACAGGAAATTCGTTCTGCACAATATTGGGGTGCAACAGGCTTTGCTGTGCCAGGCTATAATCATTACCAGGGTCGCGGATTTATTAGTTTGCCAAAAGTGAGTTCAACGGCCGGCACTGTAGGACTTGATTTTTCAGAGTATGATTATGATTATGCGTTCAATTGGTTAACTAACCAAGGTAGTCAGTCGGTATATCCAAGCATTACCGATCAGCTTAAAAATACCTTCTCATTATTTGCCATTTTCAACTATGTGTATAATAACCGCTACGTGGTGAATTTCAATATGCGAAGCGACGGTTCGAATACTTTTGGACAATATCAACGCTACAAGTTTAAGCCAACCTGGTCAGCATCCGGTAGGTGGAATATTCATAATGAGAATTTCTTGAGCCATTTTGAGTTTTTCGATGAACTGGCTTTACGGGCATCTTATGGTGTCAGGGGAACAATGCCCAATACAACACCCTATCTGATCATTAGAGATTACGGTCGAAATGAGGTGGTTTACAGCCCGGAGACGATTGCTCAATTATCCAGTTTTCCGAATGCCAATTTGCGCTGGGAAAAATCAGAAACAGTAAATGCAGGATTAAACTATAGCATCTTAAATGGTCGTATTAGTGGCGCTTTCGATTATGCCTATACCAAAAGTTCTGACCTTATCCAGTTACGTCCGGTATCTCTGGTAAACGGAACCAGTACACAGGCTTATAACTCCGGCATTAAAGATGTTACAAGTTATGAGTTCACCATTCATACGGTTAACATCAAGAAAAGGAATTTTGGTTGGAGCACCAACTTTAACTTCTCGTATGACAAAGACCGTGTTTTAAAAGGCTTTGAAGATGGAGCAGAACAGAACCTAACCATTCAGAATTATCTCAATGGAAGCATTTATCGCGAAGGGTTTCCGACGAACGGATTTTTTTCATATCAGTTTGATGGTTTAAATGAGGAAGGGCTACCCACCTTTAAACATTTGGTTGAGGAAAACATGACAGCAGAAGAACAGCTGGAAGCAGCTTTAGTATATGAGGGAAGTCGTTTGCCATTATATTATGGAGGATTTGGAACTGAATTCAAGTACCGTAATTTGAGGTTCTCGGCCAATTTCAGTTATAAATTGGGGTATAAAACACGCTTATTAAAGCTTTATAACGGCAATCAAAACCTGCCCCTTCCGTACGAAAATATGCATAACGCCTTTATTGACCGATGGCAACAACCGGGCGATGAGTTACATACTGACATTCCGGCCATCTCAAATCATAACATGAGTTATACATATAGTTTAGAGGCCGATGGCTATAATAGAATATATGTAACCAACTACGGTAAAGTAGTGCCCGAAGGTAGAAGCGCCTGGTGGATGTATGATTATAGCGATGCGCGAGTAGTAAATGGTGATCATATTAGATTGCAGACCGTTACCCTATCCTACAACTTACCTAAAGAATTACTAAAGGGCGCTGGTATATCAAATCTGAATATTGGCGTCCAGGCCAGTAATGTTGCGGTTTGGGCCTTTGACAAGGAGCTTCGCGGACAAGATCCTGAACAGGTTAATGGTATTGGTTTACCAAGCTTGCCTACCTATAGTATGAGTTTAAATATGAGCTTTTAATGAGTTACTGCTAAAAGGAAAAAGATGAAGAGAATACTTTATATAATTTTGTTACTACCATTTTTTAGTAGCTGTGGCGACTTTCTGGACGAAGTAGACCAGGATAAGTTAGTCCCGGAAAAAACAGATCATTATGCCGCGTTGCTTTTGTACGAATTTAATTACAACTATCCCATATTCAGAACAGTGGATTATATGACGGATAATGTAGTGGAGAACGCTAGTGCACTAACGTCTAAAAAGTTTGATTATAAAACCACCTATACATGGCAGCGTGAAATAGAAATTGATGAGGACGGTAACGCGCTTTCCCGTATCAATAATGCATGGGAAAAAATGTATGAAGATGTTGCAATAGCAAACTATGTTATCGAATTAGTCGATGAGGCAATAGGTTCAAAGGAAGAAAACGATTTTGTGAAAGGTGAAGCCTTTTTTATCAGAGCTTTCTCATATTTTAACTTGTTGAATTTATATGGTCAACCATATGATGCATTAACGGCCAATGTCGATCTCGGTGTTCCCATCCGAGATAATATTGGGGTTGAAATGAACTATTCGCGTAATACGGTAGCTGAGTGCTACGAATTTATTGAAAAAGACATTCTTAAGGCACGCGATTTAATTCTAAATAGCGGGATTGAAAAATCTGTTTGGCACCCCACAGTTATTGCATGCGATTTACTAATGTCACGGGTTATGTTGTACCAGAAGAAGTGGGATGACGCTATTAACTATGCATCGCAGGTAATCGATGAAACTCAGTTGGGATACATGTATACCCATCGTCCTTTTATTTCTGAAGATAATAAAGAAATACTGTATTCTTATCACAATACAAATCCTGTGTTTCCAGCTAACAAAAGTGAATATAGGCCAAGCTTAGAATTGGTAAATCTGTTTAGTGAGAAAGATAAACGCAGAGAAGTATATTTTACAAAAATAGACGATGGTACAGGTAACATAGCCTATGGTGTTAATAAGTATGCATTAAATACTTATACAACCCTCGGGTACAATAATTTCAGGACATCAGAAGTTTACCTAAACAGAGCCGAAGCTTATGCGCAAAAGGGAGAGACTGAAAATGCCATTAACGACATTAAGCAGTTACACGCTGTTCGTTATAACAATGTAGATGAAATTACATACCCGGCAGTAGCTGAAGAAGTTCTCGCGTTTGTGTTAGAGGAACGTAGAAAAGAGTTGTGTTTTGAAGATCATCATCGATGGTTTGATTTAAGAAGAATGAGTGACAGGCCGGAAATTAAGCACGTATTTACTTTAGTGTCAAATGAAGGTACTGTTCTGGGAACCGAGACATACACACTGCTCCCCGATGACTATAATTATACCTTACCGATACCTTTAAAGGAAAGAGAAAATAATCCGCTCATAAGGAATAATGAGCGTTTCGAGAAAATTCCTGAAGTTGATGATGTAGTTATCATACCATAAAAAACATAGTAATGAAAAATAACTGGTTTATATATATAGGTTTAGTTGCATCGTTGTTATTGACAGGGTGTGAATCTGAAGATATGCTAACGCCTTCTAACATGGATAAGAATAGAGTTAGCGATTTTGTAAATAGTACTGATAAGCAATTCGTAAAATCTATTTATGAAAAATTTAATTGTGGATTACTGTATGAATATGATGCAGTTTTGGATTTTGCCTATACTGCTGCTAATAGCGATGCTTCGGAGAAATGGGCGAAAATCGAGTTATCGATGATTCAGGATGCTTATCTCGATGAAAATGGGAACATGCCTGCTGAAAGCAAAGATCAATACAATTTACACGTCGACAAAGCCTTAACATTTATCGATACAACCATATTTAAGTACATATCCGATGATGCACTGATGGCTCAAAAAATGCCATTCAAGGTACTTGTATGTAATATAATCGAGACTCCTACAGAGGTGAAAGGGAATAATGTTTTTACAGAATCCGATTCACGTATTGGCGAACAAGCAATAGGTGTCCTTAACTGTTTATACAATGAACATTCAATTGCCATTAGTACAAATCAGGATGCACTTTTGTATAATTCCGAGCAATACAGGAGAGATAATTTTTATATTTTTCTCTGTCGAATAATGGAAATGCATGACCTCTATGCCTATATACCCGAAGCTTTTTATGCTATGTCTTCAGAAAATTATGGAAGACTTATAGAAACAGTTTATGCCGAAGAATTTGGAATTGACCTGGAAGATGATTCTGAAGGTGCAGAAACAGTCCCCGATGTGGTAAGTAAAGATTGGTTTTACTCAAAAGGATTTATTGACGCCCGTTATTTCTATAATGGAACCATTGGTTTAACCACTATTGATGGTGAGCCGAAGGCAATTAAAAAGAAATATGTATTCGTTCAAGACATGAAGGCAGATGTAAGAAGTTATCTGAATGAAATGTTGCACCGTAACGAGGCAGAACTATTAGCCTTTCCGGATTCCATTAAATCAAAAATGCTGATTCTGATGAATTTAATGGAAGAATGGGGCGTGGATTTGAAAGCTTTTAATCCGGATCTGGAAATTGTTCGTGTCGGTTAAACCCTTAAATGTTGAGATTATGAAAATAAAATATTTATTACCATTGCTTTGCCTAGTAACATGCCTTTTTTATGCTTGTCAGAAAGTACCGACTTTTCCTGATCCTGGTTTCAAGCTGGAAAATCAGGACGTGGAAGTAAGGCGTGACACGGCTGATTTTTATACTGTAAAAATGCAGATGGAAGTGCCAAACGGTGTTGATAACATAGAAGTGTTGAATGCAACCAATTATGAGTTAGTCGAGTCTATTTCGGCATACGCCGGGAAAAAGAATTTTGAGTTTAATTACGAAATAGACCTACGTTCTTTTGAAAAGGATACCGTATTGTATTATATTTTTAAGGTAACAGATCAAGATAAGCGTTCGTTTAATCGTGGGTTTACATTATCGGTTAAACGGTTGTCATTCCCGGAAATCCGACTTGTTGGTGGAACCTCGCTCAACGTGGTAGTACCTGTCTATCAGCTAAAAGGTCTTATTTCAACAGGTTTAAATGAATTAGAGTCTGTTCAGGTATTGTTTAAAAACGAAGAGCAATATGCATATATTCCTGGCGCAAATGAAGCCGTATATGAGTATATTTTATCGGAGCAAATAGGATTTGGTACTTTGGTTGCAGGCGAAGAGTATCCTTTAGATATTATAATTAAAGATCGGAAAGGACAAACAAGTATTACAACCATAATGGTACGTAAAAGCGATGTATTAAAACAGCCTGTCGGAATAAATGTGTACACATATTCAGGACGAAATCTTTATTTTGGCCTCGAATACGATGAGTTACATCGGGTATCTAAAATTACCAAACAATGGGAGAATTCAGATGATATTGATAGCTATTTATTATCTTATAATGAAATGGGCTGTGTTGATACCATAACCTACCTATCTCGATACGAAAGTGATTATTATCAAGAATATGGGTTGAACCAGTATGGTCACGTATATAAATACAAGGAAGGAACAGCTCAGCTGGATCAGATTTTATATTTCGATATTTTTTATAATGACAATGGTTCAGTTGAAATTAGAAGCAATTATGAAATAGAAAGTCAAAATTTCCAATATAACGAAAATGGTATATTAACTTCCTATTATGGCGAATCGGCAACGCATGAAATGCAGTACACAGATCCTTTTAATACCGGAGAGTTTATATTTGCCGATTATTGGCAATTTGATTATTATAATATACTAGATAAAAACCGGCAACACCGCACTGATTTTGTACCTCTTTACATGCCATCTTATTTAGAAGGTTTACCACCCTTCTTAAGTTTAAGCGATAAAAGGTACTTCAGCGATATCTTTTTCAGTAAATATGTGTTTACAGGCACCCAACATAGTAGCGATGAGTACACCGGAACATATCTTGAAGAGCCTAATTATAAATATGAAACGGATGCTGATGGCAACCTAATTACCTTTACAAAAAACTATTTGTATAATGGCTGGAAGCCCCGAGCATATGTATACACATTCAAATATTAATTAAGTCGTTGATATTTATCAACAGAAAGGTCATCTGCATAGATGGCCTTTTGTTATTTTATTAGATAGTGTAGCTTTATGCATAATCCGCAATAGCAGTCATTTACTGTCAAATGCATTTATTTCCTGAAAGAAAGAAAAAGGTGAAATATAATTGGGTGCGATAGCAAAATTTAATGAAAAACAGATTTTTTTTATCCTGCTGTCACCCTCCCTCCCATCTCTTTGCGTCCTGCTTATAACAACGTTAAAATTCATTAAAAATGTTGTTAAACAGCATAAACGTATGCAAACATTAATTTTTTTAAATTACTCAATTATGAAAAAAATTTACTCTTTTTTGTTCTCTGTAATGTTAACAACTTTGGCCTATAGCCAAACGGTTAACTTGGTTGTTGATTCTCACGAGGGAGAAGCCGAAACTGCGCCCGGCAAGATGATTGCTAACAGTACTTTTATGGTATACGCTGGTAATGGTGCTAATACATGGACTGCTGCAAGGTCTATTGCCGGAAGTATTTACTATTACGACTATACCGATAGTGAAGTTTGGGTGTCGGATGGTACAGCCCCAAATACACGCATGCTCGAAATCAATGCAACATTCACAGTGGCAACCGATGCTGAAGGAACTGAATATACACAGCACAACAGTGCCGGTTTTTCTGATCAGATCCTTTTTAATGATAAAGCTTACTTTAACGCCAATAATGGTGAAGGTTTTCATGTATATTATATTGATGGCATTAGTGGGGATAAGGTTATGGCACTTGAAAATTCCTGGGCCAGAGTGCTGCCTGATCAGGCCAATGGAATAGTATACCTCACGGAAGGGTCAGCGTCGCCATGGAAGACATGGGATGGTGTTAATTTAAGTGAGCTGGTGGTGTTGCCGAACCAATACGAAGCCGATGGTACAACCCTTAAGGTTGAAAACTCATCTAACGGAGCTTGTTTGCTGGGGGATAAAATTGTTTTTGCCGGCTCTTATGTGGATCCAACGTTAGATGTTATAGGGACTGAGTTGTTTGTTTATGACCCAGCTGGTACCGACGGACCTCAGCTCCTTAAGGATATCCGCGTAGGTACAAGTAGTAGTTCACCAAAATATTTTGTTGAGCATAATGATATCGTATATTTTATGGCTAACGATGGCAGTGGTACTTATGCTCTGTGGAAAACAGATGGTACCTCGGCTGGTACAGTAAGAGTAACCCCAGGCGATGCTGAATGGACAGTTGATGTTAACGGACAGCCATTTTTGTTTAATAGTAAACTGTATTTCGAGGGAGATGATGATAACTCAGCTACAGATGCGTTGGATCAATTGTATGAGTATGACCCAGCTGCCAACACTTTGACCCGTATTTCAGGATTGTTGGATGCCTATAAAGCAAGCCTTCCTGCGCCGGAAGAGGTATTTATAAATTTTGACCCTAAAAGCTTTGTCGTTTTGGATAATACCTTATACTTCTACGCTAAATACTCTTTTGTAGAAGGCGATAAGACATACGACAGTACAACCAATGCCATTTATAAACTAAATGGTACATCAGTTGAGCTTGTTAGTGAATCAGTTGGGTTTTACCCTGTAGAGCTATTGGCTTTTAACGGTAAAATCTATTTCGCAGGTGAAGATACTGAGTTGATTGACAATGGCGACGGAACTTTTACAAGTTCAGGCGAAGAGCTATTTGTATACGATCCTAACGGAACACCTACTTCTATTGAACCTGTGCGTAATCAGAATGAGATTGATATCTTTCCAAATCCATCTTATGGCCATGTTAATGTAACAGGTTTTAATGGCGAAACAGCAGAATATAAGCTATACGACCTAAGTGGTCAGCTTGTTGAAAGAGGTATGCTTAACAACGATATCATTAACTATAATGTAAGTAAAGGAGTATATATTCTTAAAGTAGCTAATGGTACCTTAAGTAAAGCCATGAAGTTAATTGTAAGGTAGTAAATACACGTTGATATATTAATTTAAGGGTGTTGCAGTGCAACACCCTTTTTCTTTGTTATAAGTTGGGAACTTACGTTGAAAAATGAATATGGAATAAAGGAACTTGTCACACTGAATTGATTTTTATGCGTCTTAAAACTAAACGATCAATGTAATTTAGATTGTTGGTAAAATGATTCAAAGAATAAAAGACAAACCTACGAGGTGTTGCAAATTAGTTTTACCTATTTTGCTGGTGTGGCACCTATGTGCGCTGACTTCATGTAACCACACGAATACTGCGGAGACAAATGGCACGATAAACCTTCTGGTGGATGAAGAAGAAATGGGTTCAACCTCGGTAACAGGTAAAGAACTATTATGGAGTAAATGGCAGGTGAAATGGCCGGATAGTACAGGTCGTGTGCAGTTTAAAGCCAATATAGAAGAAGCTGATTTATTATTGATTAAAAGTAATAACTCATATAAAACTTTTCGTTGTTATTTAGAACCTGGTCAAACTTTAAATGTTATTTACAAAACTCATCAGTATACGATCATTGGTAATTCAATCGCAGCACGACAAAACATGCTGCTTCAGAAAGTTGATCAACAAATGACATTGTTGAGTAGTCAAAAGGAGTTAGAAAAATGGCCAAACTATCAAATCCTGGAACAATTGGTTTCCAAATTTTCAAATGATAATCCGGATGCTTCCACGGTTTTTCTTCGATTTATAAGGTTTAATATTCAGTATTTCTTATATACTGAACTGCTGGGTGAAAAGTCAGTCAAATCAAGCATTTATCGTGATTTTAATGGTGATGAGCTCAATATCCTGAATAATGTGATTAAGGATTCAAATTATGAATTGGCCTACTTATCGCCTTATTATCGTCAGTTATTAAAAATATACATTGATTATTATCGTGTAAGACTTTTTGTAGATAAAATAAAACCTGATGATAATCCCATATTAAATGAATTAGCACTATCGTCATTGTTAAGTAGTAAGCAGCTTAGTGAGTATCAAATGGCCATGAGTTTAAAAGCAATATTTCACGTTGGATGTAACCTTAATTTTGAATATGCCATTAATCAATACACGGGATATTGGAAGCTTTTTCTACTATCGGAATACAAAGAGACTTGTAACAGAATACCTTCCGGTTTAAATTTAGAAGATAATCACAAACAAATTACCATTTCAAAAAACTCTTTGTTAAATATACCTATTGAAATGGAGTCTTACCGGGGAACTTGGGTGTATTTAGAAATTACCAAGGGCAGCTTGGGGTATTCCCCATTTGAAACATACTATCTAAAACGGGTTAAAGAACGTGTGAACAATCTGGATTACATGTTTATATCCCTGGCCGATAAGAAAGTTTCAGGAAGAGATACGCTTGCCTTTCCAAAGGTTGTATGGGCTTCAGAAGAAAATTTACGCAGGCAACTCAAATCAGAGGTCTTACCATACTCTCTGCTGGTTAATCCTGCTGGTGAGGTTGTACGTATTAACCTGCCCAGGGCGTCAACCGGGATGTTGGAGCCAATGTTACGAGCAATTATTCAGCAAGAAAAATAAACTATTGATATGAAACGACCATACCAATTTGATATTCGGATTAATATGCAGGCGATGATCAAATTTAGTTGGAAGTTCCATATGGCAATTGAAAGAAAATATAATCATATGAAATCATTAAAGACAGCCGTCTTACTTTTATTACTGTTTTTATGCAAAACAGGCAATGCCCAGGAGTTGCAAATGCCGCATGAGGTGAAAATGGGACATTTGAAAAATGGGATGACCTACTTTATCATCCCGGATGGTAATCCGGGTAAAGTTAAACTGACGATGCTAACTAAAGTGGGCGCACTCCTTGAAAAACCAAACCAGCATGGTTATGCTCATATGGTAGAGCACATGTTGTTTAAAGGAAGTGAAAACTATCCGGGTAGAGCCTGCCTGGACGAACTGGAATTGATGGGCATGCGTCGTGGAATCGATTCTAATGGTTATACAGGGAGTAGTAGTACCCAGTATTTTGTGACTATTCCTGAAAACGATAAAGATTATTTTGAAAGAAGCCTGCGCCTTCTTAAAGACTGGATGTTCCATTTGCAAATGGATGAAGACATATTGGAAAATGAGAAGAAAGTCATTATTGAAGAAATTAACCGGGCAGGTGGCGATCCGGTTGGAGCGCCGAATTTAATTGGAACCAGCCTTGAAGGGCATGATCCACTAGGTACGAAGGAATCTGTAAAGTCAGCTTCTATTAATGGATTATACCAATTTTATAAAGACAATTATATACCATCTAATATGGCCTTGATTGTACATGGTAAAATGGATCAGAAGTGGGCAGAAAAGCAGATTAAAAGACTATTCTCGAAAGAAACGGCTGCCGCAGGTCATGAGCCCAATCGTTACATTAATATTAATAATACAACCGTGGTAAGTGGTCAGTATCCGAAAAAAAATGATCATGCTCCGGATATACTTGTAGTGCAGTTTAAAGATGAGCCCATAGAGGTAATAGATTATAAATCATTTAAGGCCTTTCTTAAAACGAAACTGATGAGCCGTATGCTGGACATGAGAATAAACCAGTTAATGGGCAACTCAGTTAAAAAGGTTTCGGTGAATATGGGTTCTGTTATTCCTGGTAATTCGGTCTATAATATCAGGTTACAGCTTTTAAATAATGTGTCTTATAAAGCAGTTTTTGATTCGTTTTGCAAAATGTTAGCACAGGTTCAACAGTATGGTTTCACCCCTGAAGAAATAGAATATGTAAACACAATAGAGACACAGTTTTTGGAAAGGCGACGTAAGATTAAGCCTGATATGATTAATAAAGTGCAAAACTTTTTTATTAGCGGGAATATGCCTATCGAGACAGAGCAATATGAGAATTTTACACTTAAAGCCTTGAAAGAAATAACTGCAGACGATTATCTGGCCTTGTTTAATCATATGCTTGATTTGGAAAAGACGATCCTGTACAACGGAACAAGCACTGCCTGTTCTCCGGATTTTAATGAAACTGCCATTCTTGGTAAACTAAAGCTTCTAGATACCATTTCAACACCGGAATTTGTGTTTGAGGGTAAATTAGCAGTGCAGAGAAAGCCAAAGGAAGTAAGAAGTTTTCAATTGGAGACTCGTAATATTGCCGTGATAAGAAAAGAGAAACAATTGGATGAGGGCTTAAAAGTATTGACTTATCCTTCAGGAGTAAAGGTAGTGCTATACGATTCAAATGACGAAAAGGCTACTGTAAAAATGATTTCGGCAAAGGGCTTGAGTTATCTTCCAGTCGAAGAACGAAATAGTTATGAAAAGTCCATCCGCTATATGATTTCAGCTTATGGTAAATATGATGATAAAGAAGCCAGAGTAATTGAGAGAAGCAGGGGCATCACAAAAAAGACATCCATCGATGACTATTTTTATGAATTAAACGTGAATAGTAAATCAGTAGATTTGGAAGAATCGTTGAAGTGTTTCAACTTGCTGATTGCAGAACCGAACTATCCGGAAGCCAAAGAAGTGATGAAAGCTTTAGAGCGGAGGAACAAAAGAAAAAAAGTGAATGACGATGCCAATAATAATGTTGAGGCAGCGTTAAGCGAAGCATTGGTGAAGCGTTTATACGAATACGACCGCAACATAAAAAACCAAATTGGAGAAGCTATTATACTGGTAGAAGGCAATTTACCTGATAATATCGAAGCAATTGTTTCACAATACATTGGAAGTTTGCCATCAACAAAAACAAGTGAGTTAAATAACATTGATGCGGATGGAATAATACCTGATTCTATCATCTATAACCCAATAGCTTGGAAACAGGATTTGTCTAAGATAGCTTATAATTTTAGAAAGCCATCTGAAAAAACACTCACGCTTCAGGATGAGTTACTACTGCAAGGTGTTAAGGAGTACGCGCATTTAAAAATGTTCAGTGTCATCAGAGAAAAGTATGGATTAGTATATGCTACCGGAAGGAATGCAGAGGTTTATAAGGTGCCTTTTAATTATAGTATGCTCAGACTGGCTTTTATGACCGATACATCCAATATCGAACGGGCATATGATATAATGACAAATGAAGTTTTGGCCCCATTGGATAAAGCCGTGCTAAGCGATATTGAGTTACAAAAGATAAAGGCCTTGGTACGTAGTTTATACGTAATGTCTTTTTATGAAGATCAGCGCATAAGAGATAAATGGCTAAAAGCTTATCTGAAATATGGTAAAGTGTATTCTGCAAAAGAGTTGGATTCTATAATTAAAGCGTTAAGCCCTAGGAAATTAGAAAAATACCTGCATGAAATAATTGATTTGGAGCGATTTGAGTTAAAGATACATTTGCCTGAAGAAATGATCTGAGTGTGATTCATAAAAGATAGTATCCTATAGAGGGACTTATTATCATGTTCACATTACGCAAACAGTAATAGCTTTTTAAAGGTTTGGATTGATTTTAGTTTGTAAGTTGCAATGGTTCTACCCTTGCAACTTTTTTGTATGCACCCTGTCACTCTGCTAGCATATTCATGCGTCCTTAATTAAATGTAAAGGAGGTTTTCTGAAAGGATGAAATGCCTTTATAATCAAAATATCATTAAAATAATCTTTATGAAAAAAATAGCTATAGCTTTATTAATGTGCCTTTCAATAATCGGAGCTGATCTGTATGCGCAGGGGATCAATTTTGAGCATATTACATTTGAAGAGGCATTGGTCAAGGCTAAGAAAGAAAATAAATTAATTTTTATTGATTTTTACACAGTCTGGTGTGCCCCATGTAAAATGTTGGCCAAAACAGTTTTTCCAGATTCAAAAGTGGGTGAATTATTCAACAAAGAGTTTATCAACCTTAAACTCGATGCAGAAAAAGAAGGCCGGGAAATAGCGAAAAACTACAAGGTCGATGCTTATCCAACACTGCTTTTCGTTAACGGAGATGGAGACATGCTTTATCGAAAAGTGGGCGGAATAAATATCGATCAATTTTTGGCTATGGGACATGATGTTATAAAAACAGCCAATAGTGATTACAGCTTGTTGAGTTTACAAGAAATGTTTCCACAAAAGCAAAATGATGAAAAGTTTCTGCGGATATACATCGATAGGATGATAGAGTACGGCCAGAATCCTGCTGATGGTATTGAAGCCTGGTTAAAGATTCAAACTGAGATAAAAGAGAATGGTGTGGATATGTTTGAGTTTATGCTCAAATATGTGAAATACATGCAAGTGGATGGTAAAGCCGAGGAAATATTAATTAGCAATTATGATGAGTTTTTTGATATTGCTACCCGTCAGGAAGAAGGCGTTCTTAAAAAGATGCAATCCAAAATGGTGAATAATACTGGAACTGCCGCCTATGCTCAAAAAGATCCTCAATTAATGCGTGCTTTCATCAACAATTGGAAAGAGTTGCACGGCGAAGATGCTAACATGGAGGCCTTAACGCAGTATGAACTGGACTACCTATTATTTGCAAAGGATATTGATGCCTATAAAGCAATGGCCGAGGCTTATATGGATAGTATTATGTCGGCTAAAAGCCTGCAGCAAATCAGGCAGGAAGACAAGGCATATTATGAGCACTACAAGGCTAATAAGTATAGACCAAGTCTTATTGCTAACTCTATCCTTAATAACCTTGAAAAAGGACGTGAAGCGCGGAAACAAACCAAGATCATAGAAAAAACAGGCTTCAGTTATTTAAAATATTGTGAGAGTAAAAAGGACTTTAAACGTCTGCATTCGTGGATTGACTATGGTGCGCAATTGGTACCGGGTGATTATAATATGGATAACCTGAGGGCAAGCGTACTGAATAAACAAGGCAAGACTAAAAAGGCCATTCAATACAAGGAGCAAGCATTAAATAAGTTGCCGGAGCGCGATAAAAAAAGAGGCGTTATAGAGCGACAGCTTAATGAATTGAAAAGCGATCAATAGTTAAAAATTAAACCAATGAAAAAATTATATAGTACAATTTTATTAGTACTTACGGTTGTAAGTGTTGTTGCGCAGGGTATTAATTTCGAAAACAGTAGTCTTTCAGACGCGCTGGCTAAAGCAAAGGCCGAAAACAAGCTTTTGTTTATTGATGGTTATGCCGTGTGGTGTGGCCCGTGTAAGCACATGGCTAAAACTGTTTTTATGGAAGAAGAAGTAGGAAAGTACTTTGATGCCCACCTGGTGGCTTTAAAAGTGGATGTTGAACGCGGTGAAGGGCCCACGATTAAGCGAAAATATAATATTAAGGGCTTGCCAGGATATGTTTTCTTAGATGGAGATGGTAATGTGGTGTATCGCTTCTCTGCGTCGATGCCAACAGATCGTTTTATGAAAGAAGTAAAGTTGGCAGTAAAGTACTCAAAAGACTCTCTTAGTTTAGGTCGTTTAGCAGAACGTTATAATACAGAAAAGAATGACGAAGCATTTTTAAAAACATATCTGGCTAAGTTAAAAGAGAGTAATTCGACTAATTATACCGATGTGCTTGAGCAATATTTAAGCATTCAGAAAAACATTGATGAGTCGAGCCGGGAAATGGTTCTTCTATTGGCCGATCATTACGAAGAGATCATATTTGGTGGACGGGCTGATGAGATTATTCAGCGAAATTTTGGGTCGGATGCCTGGAAGCAATATGTGCGTAAAGATATTCGAGAAGCATTTCAGAAGTTGCCCAAGAGCATGATAGAAAAAACAACCGATTATGCCGTTGCTAAAAAAGACACTGCCATCTTGGAAATGACCATGAGAAGAGCTGAGAAAGCGGGCGTAAAAGTAGATGATAAGCAGCGTAAAAGAGCCTATACTTATTTTTATGAGAAAGCAGGTATGGGTAAACAGTACAAAGCATTGGTGCGACAAGATAATGAGGCCTTTATTCAGTCAATTGATGTAGAACAAATGCGCAATGCCTATTTAGATTTGATGAAGCGAAAGGCTGAAGGCGATGCTATAGCTTTAGCCTCCAGGCCACACTCGGAGCGAATTAGCCATCAAATTTCTGCAATGGTTAATAGTTATGCCAAATTTGCCTGCACAGAACAGGAAAAAAAGGATGTAAAACGCTGGATGAAGGTTGCCTACCAAATTATTCCGGGCAATGCTGCTATTACCAGTCAATATGCAACGATTCTCTATAAGCTGGATGAGAACAAGGAAGAAGCCATTAAACTAATGGAAGAAGCTTATCAGCATGCCTCACAAAAGGACGATAAAAGAAGTCAAGGCATCAAGAAAGATCTGGAACTGATGAAAGCCGGTGAAAGTATTGTTTTAAAGTAATAAGCAAACGCTTTGCCTGAAGAATAAATCATTTTTAAGTTTAATAGTGGTTAATGGTAGCGCTTCGGGTCTTAATAGTAGATCCGAAGCGTTTTTTTTTTATAGCGATTTGTCACCCTGTTCCTTCTTATAGAAGTCTTAAAATAAAGCAATTCATACCTTTTGGTGACAAGGGTGAAAAATAAAATATCAATTATAATATAAAGTTTATGAATAAATCTCAAATACTACTGTTGCTGTTCATCTTGATTGGGCCATTGACTTTTTCGCAAGGCATCGATTTCCAGCATATTACTTTCGAAGAGGCACTTATAAAGGCACAGAAAGAGGATAAACTCATTTTTATTGATTTCCATACTGCCTGGTGTGGTCCCTGTAAAAAATTAGCCAAAGGACCGTTTAAGGATTCTTTAGTAGGGGATTATTACAACCGGCATTTTATTAATCTAAAATTAGATGCTGAAAGAGAAGGAAAGCAAGCGGCAGAGCTTTTTACGGTACGAAGTTATCCAACATTAATATTTGTTGACGGCGACT
This sequence comes from Carboxylicivirga longa, assembly GCF_050589825.1. NCBI lineage: Bacteria > Pseudomonadati > Bacteroidota > Bacteroidia > Marinilabiliales > Marinilabiliaceae > Carboxylicivirga > Carboxylicivirga longa. Next base: position 76,363 of record NZ_JBNGOZ010000002.1, read on the forward strand.
CCCAAATGGTGTATCGAGGTACAGGGTCAACAATGATTAAGAGTGGGGGTATGATACCCTTTGCCAAGTTGGCCTTAAAAGCTGCAACAAGCGATGAATATTCACTGGAAGATATGCAGAGGCTTTTTCCTGAAAAACTAAACGACGAAGCTTTCTTGAAAAAATACCTCAACATATTGGTTAAATACAAAATGGATCCTATTCAGGCGCTTGATGCCTGGTTAAGTGTGCAAACAGATATCGAAGAATCAAGCGGGGAAATGCTAGACCTTTTATTGAAATACGGCCATAGTATTTATTTAGGGTGTCAAGCAGAAACAGTATTGAGAGCCAACTACAATCATTATTTAACGATTGTACCAAAGAAAAATAAGATAAGGTTGGAACGAATTGAAAACCTCATCGCTATGACTACACTCAAAAGAGCTTATCATATGCAGGATCCAGAACTGATGCGGCGTTACTTAGACAAGTGTAAAGAAAATAATATCGGTGCGGCAAAAAATGGGAAATTGGGCTTTTATGAGATGGAGTATTTAAGGCTTGCTAATAATAATGAGGCTTATAAAAAGGCTGCGGTAGCCTATGTTGATAGTATTATTGACATGAAATCAGTAAAGCAAATTAAAAAGGATGATGCTGAGTCTTATAATAAGTTCCTGGAGTTTACTAAAGATAAGTCTGGTGTTTATATTGAGTATAAGCGAAAGATGATGAAACAAGGAAAAATTGCAACTCGCAATGTTAAGGACATAATGGAAGTCTGCCGCCTCTATTGGTCGCGGTGCGAAACAAAAGAAGATTACAGGCATTTAAAAAGTTGGATTAAATATTGTTACAAACTCATTCCGGGATATTGGGAAGTGAACAACCTGGAAGCTGACCTTATTTATACTCAAGGCCAGGTGAAAAAGGCAATCGATTTAAAACAGACAGCCATTGATAATGTACCATTTAACTTTAAAAAGAAGCCAAACCTGGAATATCAATTGCAATTAATGAAGCAAGGCAAAACAATAACTGTTGTACCAATTAAGTAAGGAAAATCGAACTAAGATGTTTGAACTATAGCCATTTGAACAACATAGTTTAAGGCATTAAACGCTTGTCGCTACACCGATGCTGATTATAGAAACTTATAATTGAATAATCAACAAAAAAATACAAATAACATGCGAAGAATAATTATATTACTAATGGGAACTTTTCTCATTGGCTCAGTAGCATATGCACAACAATTTGCAGACTTATCACAAACAATGCCTTTTGACTCAACCATCAGGAAAGGCTTGTTACCCAATGGTTTAACCTACTATTTAAAACACAATAGAGTTCCTAAAGGTCAGGCCAGCTTTTATATTTACCAGAATGTTGGAGCGGTGCTGGAAACCGATAAGCAAGATGGTTTAGCCCACTTCCTGGAGCACATGGCATTTAACGGTACTACAACCTTCCCCGGCAAATCGATGCTGGATATGTTAGAGCGAAATGGCGTTAAGTTTGGTAAGGATGTAAATGCCTATACCTCAAAGAATGAGACTGTTTACAACATTAGTCGTGTTCCGGTTAGTCGCAATGGATTACTCGACTCGTGCTTGTTAATTTTGCGTGACTGGTGTGATGAACTGGCACTGACTGACGAAGAAATAGATGCCGAACGAGGTGTGATATCTGAGGAATGGCGTACACGCAGAACTCCTGGTTTTAGAATACAAAATAAGATTGCACCAACGATCTATAATGGCAGTATTTATGCCTATCGGGATGTAATTGGAGAACTTGATGTGATCAAAAACTTTGATCCTGAAGACTTGCGATCCTTCTATCATGAGTGGTATCGAACCGATTTGCAGGCCATAGCTATTGTTGGGGACATTGATGTAGATGCTGTTGAGAAACAAGTGGAGGAACTATTTTCTGCCATCCCGGCCATTGAAAATCCAAAAGAACGCAAAGCAGTCCTAATTCCGGATAACCCAGAACCAATGTTTGTTCAGGTCACTGATAAAGAATACAAAAACGTTAATATCAACCTGAAAATAAGACATGAAGATACTTCTGACAATACACTAAAAAGTTTGCGCGAGTCCTATGTCAATAGCTTCTTTAACGCCTTGATGAAGGGACGTTACAAGGAGCAGATGTTAAAAGGTAAAGCGCCATACCTGAATGCCAGTGCCTCATACGGAGCCTTACAAAGAGGATATAAAGCTTTTAATGTATATGTAACAACCAGGGCAGGTAAAGAGTCAGAGGCATTTGAAGCAGCCTATGCCGAGCTGCAACGTGTCATTCAACATGGTTTCACCCAGTCCGAGTTGAATCGTTTAAAAACTAATACCCTAGTTTCCCTTACGAACAGTTATAATAACAGAAAAGGCATTAATTCCGATACCTACTGTAAGTCTATTAAAAGAGCCTACCTGGAAGATGTAGTTATTACCGATGCTAAATTCAAGTACGAATTTGCTAAGGAAATAATTCCGGGTATTACAGTAGAAGAAGTGTCTGCTGTGGCAAGTAAATATTTAACTGACAGCAACCGGGCTTATGTGGTTACTGCACCTGCAAGTGATAAGGACTCATTCATTTCACAAGCTGAGATTGAAAGCATTATTGCCAGACTGGAGAAAAGACCTCTTGAGCCCTATGTAGATGGCGTACCCGTGAATGTTTCACTGATGAGTACGACTCCAGAAGCAGGTCAAATTGTAAGTGAGAAGAGCATTGATATATTTAAGGCCAAGGAGTGGACACTTTCTAATGGTGCAAAAGTAGTCTTTAAGCGAGTGGATAATAATACCAATGGCCTTATACTTAAAGCTACAAGTCCGGGAGGGAGTTCACTATACAATATTGATGATTTACCTTCTTTTAGGGCGGCATCTGGTTTTGTAGCCGGCTTTGGTATTGGTAAACACGATCCTGTTCAGTTGAAGAAAATAACAGCGGGTACAACAGCCGGCTGTAGTTATAAATTGGGGGAATTTAATGAGTCGATAACTGCCAGCGCAAAGGTGAAGGATCTCGAGACTATGTTCCAATTGGTGTACATGCGCTTTGAAGAACCCCGTTTTGACCCCATGGCCTTCAATAAGCTCATGGAACGCAACTACTACAATGCTAAAAACCAGATTCAAACAACGAAAACTATCATGCGTGATACAATAGCTTTATTAACGGCCAATGGAAATCCTCGCGCGTTAAAGTTTGATAAAGCCTTTTTGGATCAAATGGATTTTGAGCGCATGAAGGAGATCTATTTGGAAAGGATGTCCAACGCGGCTGACTTTACTTTCATCATTGTGGGAGATGTCGATGAAGAAACACTTAAGCCACTGGTTGAAGAGTACATTGGAGCGATTAATACTAAAGGCGAAGTAGAAAAGTGGGTTGATAATGGTGATTATTTCCCAACCGGAAAAAATGAACACCGTATTGCCTTGCCGATGCAGGAACCCAAAGCTACTGTCTTTCTTAAGCTGAAAGGAAATGCCAAATATTCGCGAGAGACAGTAATTTATCACAATATTTTAGGGTCAATTTTAAACCTTCGCTTTACTGAAAATATTCGCGAAAAAGAAGGAGGTACGTACGGTGTTCGAGTACGCCCAACCGGATCCAGTATACCTGAAATGAAATTAGGATTGGACATTCAGTTTGATTGCGATCCGGCCAAGGCTGATTATCTAAAGCAGCTGGTTTATGATGAGCTGAAAAATGTTCAAAAAAATGTAGTGCAATCAGACTTGGAGAAGGTAGTACTTAACATGAAAAAAGGCAATCGAAAGGCCTTAAGAAACAACAAATACTGGATGTCTGTTCTGAAAAAATACTATGAGACGGGAGAAAACAGAATGTCGCCTGAGTACTTTGATAATGTCATTAATAATGTGACAACCAAAGATATTGCCAAAGCTGCCAGGAAATTTTTTAAGAAAGCAGATATATTAGATGTCGTTTTTGTGCCCGAAGAGTTAAACTAATATTACTCTTATACAAAAAGTACATCTATCAGAATTAATTTTAGCCGCCCATTTTCGAGTAATACTACGGAAGGGCGGCTTTATTTTGATATTAAACTGATCTCCACGAATTAAACGATGACTTATTTTCGGTTCATAGTTAGCCTTAAAATCACTATCTTCACAATTCACAAAGAAAGATTCGTTAACCACCTTAATTTGGGAAAAGCAAAAACAAATATTTACAATCAGCAGTACCAAGCTGTCTGCATTGCCTCATCCGGATTAAAGGGTAAAAACAAAAATCAGTTTTATGAATAATAATTTAGCTGTATTAATCGACGGCGATAATATACCCGCAGGATATGTGAAAGAGATGATGGAAGAAATTGCCAAATATGGCAACCCAACAATAAAACGTATCTATGGCGACTGGACCAAACCCGATTTGTCAAAATGGAAAAAAGTACTGCTGGAGAATGCCATTACCCCTATACAACAATATGCTTACACCTCGGGGAAAAACGCCACCGACTCAGCCATGATCATTGATGCCATGGACATCCTGTATTCTGAGAAAGTAAATGGCTTCTGCCTGGTATCGAGCGACAGTGATTTTACCAAACTCGCCACCCGCCTGCGCGAAGCCGGAATGCAAGTAATTGGCATTGGAGAAAAGAAAACCCCTACCCCCTTTATCGTAGCCTGCGATAAATTTATCTATGTCGAAATATTAAAAGATCGAGCCAAAGAAAAAGAATCAGAAGATGACAAAGACCACGACAAGGAATCATACGATAAAATAACCCCTAAGGAAATCAAACTGATCGCCGCCACCATCAACGACCTTTCGGACGATGACGGCTGGGCCTTTCTGGGCGATGTGGGTAGTTTACTACAGAAGAAACGCCCTAACTTTGACCCCCGCAACTACGGATTTCAGAAATTGACACCCTTGATTGACGCTACCGCACGCTTTGAAATTGAACAACGCGACAGCCCCAACAGCCGCCACAAACTTATTTACGTAAAAAATAAAGCACGACGCCTGCATAAGAAATAATATATATAACCTACCAATGCCTCCTACCCTATATCAGAACTCAGCAAACGTGACATAACAGGAACCAGATCAACCTGAATACTATTGAAATTTTAAAGTTCAGATTATTGAATAGACTACTTTTTGGGAGCAGAATTTAAGGTGCCATACACTTGAACAATACAAAATGCACTTTTATATTTGCATGTGTAGCTAGAAAATGAAATTTAGCTTAAAAGCAAATGACTAACATAGCTAAAGGATGTCACAAAACAAACTGATAGAGATTCCCTTGAGCTATACCAAATTGGCTTGGACAATTGTGGGTGCCATTATATTCGTCATTCTTGGATTGGGAATAATCTTTTACCCTGCGATTCTCAATATTGCCGCGGTGGGAAATCGCACCCTGACATCTATCATTGGGCTGGCAACAATAGCATTCTTCGGCACGGTAGCCATCGTTAATATCAGAAAAACATTGCACAATAAGCACGGCCTTATTATTAGCACACAAGGGCTTACAAATTATTCATACGAAACTCAAGCCACAACAATCCCATGGTCAGATATATTAGAAATCAAACCCATAAACACGCCGGGTCAGAAAATTATAGTTATAACTGTTAAAAATCCTGACGCTTATATCGAAAGAGAGACCAACAAATTTAAGAGGAAAGCCATGGAGCTAAACTATAAAACTCTCGGTTCTCCCCTTCACCTGTCAACCCATTCTCTGAAAATAAGTTTTGAGAAGCTACATGCCTTGCTGGTGCAGAAATTAAATGAATACAAACAAGCGGATACCACCTCCTAAATGATTACTCTTCGAACTTTCTCCCTATGACGCTTGTTTCCCTCAAAAACCAATGGAGCATGAAGCGGTTAGAAAACAAGGTAGCAATAATAACAGGAAGCGCCCAAGGTATGGGCGCAACACATGCCGAGCGATTTATTAAGGAAGGTGCTAAAGTGGTTATTACCGATTTGAATGAAGAAAAAGGAAGGGCACTAGCCAATCAACTGGGGAACAATTCTCTTTTTATTAAGCAAGATGTAACAAGGGAAACGGACTGGCAACGGGTTATTGAAAAGACCCAAAAAGCCTTTGGAAAAATTAACATACTGGTAAACAATGCAGGCATCACCATGAACAAGTCCATCCTGAAAATGACAGAGGAGGAGTATTTACGCATTGTGAAAATCAATCAATTATCTGTATTTATGGGAATAAAAAACGCTGCATTAGCGATGAAGGATAATAACGGGGGCGCCATTATCAATATCTCGTCGATTAATGGTATTGTTGGGGGTGCAGCTGGCTATACCGATACAAAGTTTGCGGTGCGCGGCTTAACAAAAGCTGCTGTTTTAGAACTGGCAAAATATGGTATCCGGGTAAACTCAGTGCATCCTGGGGTTATTGCTACACCAATGGTCGAGCAGGGAGATACCAAAAATTCCGTAGAAGCGTTTGCCAAGCACATCCCGTTACAACGGATTGCCCAACCCAACGAAGTATCTAATTTGGTGCTCTACCTAGCCTCTGACGAATCCCTGTATTCAACAGGGTCAGAATTTATTATAGATGGCGGCTTAACAGCGATGTAAAGATTAGCGGTAAGTTGAAAAAATGATTAATCGATGAAGTATTGAAGAGGGATCACGGCAATAAAGATACGATCCTGAAAATAAAAAAAGCCTCCAAGTAATTACTTGAAGGCTTCTCTGTGATCCTGGAGGGACTCGAACCCCCAACCTCTGCGGCCGTAACGCAGTGCTCTATCCAATTAAGCTACAGAACCAGTTTTTGTTGTTTGCTTGTGAACCATTGTTCTCAATTGCGATGCAAATATAGGGATAATGCAGATAAAACACCAAATCTAAAGGCATAAAAAACATAGCTTTTTTTGAGCTTTTGTAGCAATACCAAGGCTTTTAGCAATTTAGGTACACTAAAAAAATGAGATCTAAAACGACATATACTTTAAAAAGCAGACAGTAAACAATAAAAAAGGCCGCACGTATAATGCGACCTCTCCATTATAATATATTCTCTATTCAATCAAGTCGGCCATGGGTGTTGTTGAAAAGGCTTTCACTACAGGCTCAACTCCGGGCTGATCATAGCGGTAAGTCAAGGGCTCAGTATAAATAAGCTCACCAGCTGTATTAATGCTACGCAATATCAACTGCACACTCTCCTTCCCTTCCTCTTTTAACTCAGAGATATCGATGGAGGCAATTCCCCACTGCAGATTATTGTAAGGATCTCCATTCTTATTGTGCTTCAGCTCAAGAATTACCTCACCATTCTCGGTTAGTAAATCCTCTGTATCTTTCACCATATTAATAAAATGAACATAACCCGGGGCTCCACCATATTCAAACTGTACATTCAAATAATCATTGGTAAACCAGGTGTCGGTAATAGATACAGCATCGTTACCTATTGAATCTTTAACTGACTCCAATGTATTTTCATCAAAATTAAAAACAGGCTTTGTCAGTAACTCCCAGTATCCATTAATTTTCACATAATAATCGTAGCTTCCATCAGGGTCATCGCCTAGAATGGTATAATTAAGCATAATGCGCATGCCATCTTCTAGGCTCTCGGGCGATACATTGGTAGCCGCCGGCCATAAATCATCACCACCATCGGTAACCACATAGAAATAATCGCTGGTTTTTACAACCGTACCAGTCGTCACCCAAAAATCACCCAATGAGTAACCATCATCATTTGAACAGCTAAACAGCGTTACACCAATTAGCGCCAATACAAGTCCAAGTCTTAACTTTTTCATAGGATTCTATTTTATTATTAATAATTTACATGCTTGTCTAAAGAATAAATATCATGCCAGACCAACAACTTTTACATTGATTAACTATTAGAGGACTATTTCGAGGAGTGGTTGCGTGCTACCTGCCATTCACTGTAATATTCCATTGTTTTTCTAGCCACATAACGCTATTTTTGGATGATTTTAAAAACGGAAAGAAGCATTGTTATGAGGCAATTCACTATATACATTCTTGTTCTTACAATATTTTTACCCCGCCTTGCTGCTCAAGTACCTGACAGCAGCCGCTTTGTAAAACCACTGAAGATTAAACCTTTTGTAAGTGGCAGCTTTGGTGAGTTGCGTTCCAATCACTTTCATTCGGGATTGGATCTGACTACCAACCGCAAAACAGGCTATCGTGTGTATGCTTCTGACAATGGATATGTAGCACGCATCAAAGTATCTCCTTATGGCTATGGTAAAGCTATTTACATAAACCATGCCGATGGTTACACTACCGTATATGCCCACCTCGAAAACTATGCCCCACGCATCGACTCATTGGTGCAGGCCCGGCAATACGCTGAAGAATCCTTTGCCCTAGAATTGTTTTTCAAGGCAGGTGAGCTACCCGTTAAACGGGGCGAGGTAATAGCCTACAGTGGTAACTCGGGCGGGTCGGGCGGCCCCCACCTGCATTACGAGGTACGCGAGCAAGCCACTCAAAAGCCCATCAACCCCCTTCGTTTTCGCAACGATATTGCAGATAATGTTCGTCCCCAGATACAAGGCATTAAGTTCTACTGCCTGGATGAAAACGCCAGTGTGAGTGGACGCCGTGAGGATAAGTATGTACCCACCGTTTTTTACGATAAAGCCTTTCATCCCAAGGGAAGCAAAATTTTTACTGCCCATGGCAAAATCGGTCTGGGTGTCCAAGTCATCGACTACTTTTCAGGTAGCTGGCGCAAGTGCGGCATCACGTCCATCGATTTATGGGTCAACGACACGCTGGTGTACAATTTTAACATCGACAAATTCAGCTTTGCTGAAACCCGCTATTTAAATGCCCACATCGACTACGCTGAAAAACGACGCAGCGGTAAAGTCATACAAAAGAGCTTTGTTGAAGCCAACAACCGACTAAGTCTCTATAACAAAAAAAATAGCTACACGACAATACTTAAGCCAGGCGACATCAAAGAATGCAGCTATAAAATTATTGATTATGCCGGTAATGTCTCACGCCTTAACTTCACCATAAAGGGCGAAGAAGCACCTAATCCCCTCCAGCTAGCCCCTTCACCACTGCTGAAAGTAAACTGTAAAAAATCCTTTCAGCTGGATACCCTGGACATGCAGCTACACATACCGGCCAATACCTTTTACACCGACATTGATCTGTTTATACACAAGGAGGAGAAAGCCGGTTTTGTAACACCCATTTACCACATAGGCGATAATCACATTCCCTTGCACAAAGCCTTCACACTGCGCATTCCCGTGCCCGATTCCCTGCTTAAGCACCGCGATAAACTACTGATGGCCGGTGTTACCCCGCAGGGAAAGACTTTTTCGGCTGGAGGCCAGTGCGAGGGTCAGGAGCTAATATGCAGCACGCGCAGTTTTGGCCGGTTCACCCTTGCCATTGATTCAGTGCCTCCGCTTATTAAGCTGCATAAGGCGCCCCAAAACAATAACTACGCAGGTCGAAAAACCATACAATTTACCATGCGCGATTCATTTAGTGGTATTCAACATTACGAGTGTCGTATTGACGGACAATGGGCACTTTTTGAATACGATGCCAAAAATGATCGCCTCATCGGCCACTTGAAAAATATTCCCTTTCTTACCAAAGGAGAGCATCAACTTAGCGTGAAAGTAAGGGACAACAAAAACAACACCAGTACCAAAACCTACACCTTTAGCTATTAGCCATATTATTGATGTTTGATGGCCGCAAACAAACTATCTGTTGTATATTTGTTGGCATTCATAGTATGATGACAAACGTATGAGTAGAAAATTCACCATTTTTATATTCCTTTTAGTTAGCCTGATAAGCCCACTTACTAAGGCACAAATCAACACCGACAGGATGCTGACAATCGGTAAAAACGCCCTTTACTTCGAGGATTATGTGTTGGCTATTCAGTATTTCAACAAAGTAATAAAGGTGAAGCCCTACCTCTCCGATCCCTATTTTTATCGTGGGCTGGCCAAGTATTACCTCGAAGATTATAACGGTGCCGAACTGGATTTAAACACCTGCCTACGCAAAAATCCCTTTTTAGTGGATGCCTACAATGTGCGGGGCATCATCATGAGTAAGAAAGACAATCATGAGCGAGCTATCAAAGACTACAGTCAGGGACTTCGCATTGAACCCGGTAACATCAACCTGCTGATCAACCGGGGTAACAGCCATTCGGCCAGTGAAAATTACGAGGCGGCCATCGAAGATTTCGATCGTATTATTAAGAAAAAACCCTCATTACTGAGCGCCTACCTGAGCCGTGGCGCTGCCAAAATACATGCCGGCGACTCATTAGGCGCTCTGGCCGATTATAGCCACGTGGTTAAGCTCAACCCCTATCTGTCAGACGGCTTTGCCTTCCGTGGTATACTCTACTATCAGATGCAACGCTTCCAGGAGGCGCTACAGGACTATAATAAGGTAATTGAGCTGAAAAGTGATTATCCGGGCTATTACATGACACGAGGTGTTATCCGCTATCAGCTGGATGACCTGCGGGGCACCATGGCCGACTTCGACAAAGTGATAAAGCTGGATCCAAAAAATAGTGTGGCCTACAATAACAGGGGTATTCTTCGTGCCCAAATAGGCGATAAAAACCGAGCCATAGAGGATTTTTCAAGAGTACTGGCGCTCGACCCCAGCGATTTACTCACCCTCTACAACCGAGCCTTGCTATTTCTCGACCTGGGGCAAAGCAAAAGGGCTCTCAACGATTTTAATATCATCATCGATAATTACCCCAACTTTGGGCCCGCCTACTACAACCGCAGTCTTGCCAAACAGAACCTGGGTGATATAAACGGAGCCCGCCTGGACTACTCTACGGCGGTTAAGCTGGATGCTGATAAGCGTAATCAGCAGGATATGCTGGCTGCCAAAGACAACAAGAGTGCCGGCAAGCAAACTAAAGAGAACGGACGTAAGGCCACCCGTAAAAAATCCGATAAAGATATTCGCAACTACGATAAACTGGCGGTACTGGATGATTTTGGTGAAGAAGAGCAGGAGGAGGAGGAATTTGAAAGTATACGTGGCAAAATACAGAACCGCGACATCTTCATCGATCTGGAGCCCGTATTTGGTCTTACCTATTATCCGGGCGACACTCTTTTGAGCCGGCCGCCTTATTACGAAAAAGAGGTAATGGCTTTCAATAAAAAGGAGTTATACGAGCGACCTCTGGTAATTACCAACCGCGAGGTGGAAGCCGAAGGCCTTCAATACATCCGCCTTACCAATGCCATTAACAACATTACCGAAGAACTGCAGGATGATGCCACCGACCGGGCCATACTCATCACACGCGGTGTGCTGTACAGCATGGTGATGAACTACAGCAGTGCCATGGCAGACTATAACGAATTGCTTAAATCAGATCCCAACAATGTGGTGGCACTGTTCAATCGTGCCTACGCTCGCCATAAGATGGTAGAGATCATTAAAGCACTGGAGGCGGAGACCAAAGTAGACAATAATGTGATGCTGCAAGGGCCAATAAAAAGCCGGGGAACATCATCAACTAACATCCCGGATCATGAAAGTACAAGCATACTCGATTATGAGCTGATCCTACAGGATCTGAACCGGGTAATTGAATTATCGCCCAACTTTGAGGCTGCCTACTACAACAGGGCTATAATTCATTGTATCAAACGCAACTTCCTGCAGGGCGTAGAGGACTTTACACGTGCCATAGAACGCAACCCTGAATTTGCCGAAGCCTATTTTAACCGAGGGCTTACCCTCATATACCTGGAGGAAGAAGCACGAGGCACAGCCGATTTGAGCAAGGCCGGTGAGCTGGGGATATACAAAGCCTATAACGTAATAAAACGCTATGGCGCAGAGGAGCTGAGTGATAAAAACCGCATAGAAGAAGTGAAATAAATGAGTGTATTACCCGATAATTTTGATACGGATAATGCTGAATTTCAGGATGCCCTTAAACTGATTCAGCACACTAACTCATCGGTCTTCCTTACCGGGCGAGCCGGCACGGGTAAGTCAACATTTCTACGCTATATCTGCCAGCATACACATAAAAAACTGGTGGTAGTGGCTCCTACGGGCATCGCTGCCATCAATGCCGGAGGCGTTACTATTCACTCCTTTTTCAAGGTACCCTTCCGTCCTATCCTACCCGATGATCCGGACCTGTCAACAAACAAAGGACGCATCTTTGACTTTTTGAAATACCGCAAATCACACACACAGATCATTAAGGAGATGGAACTGCTCATCATAGATGAAGTATCCATGGTGCGAGGCGACATCCTTGATTTTATCGATCGCGTGCTGCGCGTATTCACCAAAAATATGAATCAGCCTTTTGGCGGTAAGCAGCTACTAATGGTGGGTGATGTTTTTCAGCTGGAGCCGGTGGTGAAACGTGATGACTGGCAGATACTGCGCCGCTTTTATCGCTCACCCTACTTCTTCTCAGCAAGGGTATTCAGCAAAATTCCCCTGGTACAGATAGAGCTCAAGAAGGTTTATCGGCAAAATGATGCCACCTTCGTAAACCTGCTGGATCGTATTCGCCTAAAGCAGGCCGGCAATAACGATATAACGGCCATCAACGCACGCTACAAGCCCACTTTTCAGAGTCCTGTAGACGAGTTTTTTATCACCCTGGCCACACGGCGTGATACAGTGGATTATATCAATGATAACAAACTGGAGCTACTGGATGGCGAGGAACATACCTTTAGCGGCAAAATATCGGGTGAATTCCCAGAGTCGGGTCTACCCACACTTAAAGAATTGGTACTTAAGGAAAATGCCCAGGTAATGTTCGTAAAGAACGACATGGAAAGACGTTGGTATAACGGTAGCTTGGGACGCGTGGAAGATATCGACGAGCAGGGCATCTATGTGCGATTGCAGAACGATCAGATCTACTTGGTGGAGAAAGAAGTGTGGCGAAACATACGCTACAAATACGATGAGAAAAACAACCGCATCACTGAGGAGGAGCTGGGCTCATTCACTCAATATCCGCTTAAGCTGGCCTGGGCCATTACGGTACATAAAAGCCAGGGGCTTACCTTCGACAAGGTGATGCTCGACTTCTCGGGTGGCGCCTTTGCCGGTGGACAGCTCTACGTGGCATTGTCGCGCTGCATCTCCCTGGAGGGAATCGTGCTAAAAACGAAAATATCGCCCCGCGACGTGATCGTCAACAGCGAGGTGGTGCGCTTCTCTAAGGCCGCCAATAACAAAGTGTTGATTGAGAAAGAGCTGAACAAAGCCGCCGCCCAGGATTTATACCGCAATGCCATTGCCCGCTTTGAACAGAACGAGTTTGCGGAGGCCGTGGCATCCTTTGCCCTCGCCAACGAAAAGCAAGAGGCATTGTCGGCAGTTCCTGTACAGCGCCTGATATCCCGTAAGCTTAATAAAATAAATAAGCTGGAGAAAGAAATAAAGGAACTCAATGCGGCCATTAAGCGACAGCAGAAGAATGTGGCTGATTTTGCCCGCGAGTACTACCTGATGGCCAACGAATGCATGGTAAAATTTAATGATACCGGGGCTGCCATGGCCAACCTCAACAAGGCGCTTAAGTTAAAACCACAGTTTTTTGATGCTCTCGTGCGCCGTGCTGCCCTGCATGTTGAATCGGGCGATTTAAAGAGCGCCGATAAAGACTACTCCAAAGCTAACAAGGTAAATAACAGATCGTACAAAGTGAAGTACAACCGGGGGCGCACACGACTGGCGCTCAGGAAATACGAGAAAGCATACAGCGATCTGCTACAGGCCACTGCCCTGAAACCCGACAAGCCGGCTGCCTATTTCTACCTGGGCGAAACCTGCGAGAAGATGGGTGAAATGGACAAAGCAAAAGAATACAAGGCCATTGCCAACCATCTGGGCTTTGAGGACTAAACGATGATCAGCCACTTGCGTCTATGCCGAAATAAATCGCAAGCATTCACTATCCTTTTAAAACTATGCTATTCAGACTTATCCTTCTCGCCCAATGTAATGGGTGGCATGGTAATATTATAACGCACCGCCCACACACGGATGGCGATGATCACCAGCACCGTTACCGCTTCACTAATCACCTGCGGCAAATGCAGATAATGCAGGATTAAAAAAACAATACCGCCGGTGATACAGGCTGTGGCATAGATTTCCTTATGAAAAATAAGCGGTAGTTCATTGGTCAGTGTATCACGTATGATACCGCCTACTACAGCGGTCGACAGTCCCATCATAACGGCAATGGGCGCCGATATGCCAAAATCCAGTGCCTTCTCAAGACCAATAACTGTAAAGGCAGCAATGCCAATTGTATCAAACAAAAAAAGCGTATTTCGTAACTTCAGCACATATTTCTTAAACAGAATGGTGATGAATACACCTGCCATAATAACAATGAAATAATTATTGGATTGTATCCAGGCCACAGGCAAATTGCCCAGCATCATATCGCGAAGCGTGCCGCCACCAATCGCCGTCGCAAAACCTATAAAGATAGCGCCAAATAAATCCAGCCGCTTTTGTGCTGCAGTAAGGGTGCCACTAATGGCAAACACCATGGTTCCTATATAATCGAACAGCAGTATCAGATCGAATGAAGGCATAATGAATTAATCGTAGTAAGGTTTAACATCAATTACCTGCATGCCAGCGGCCTTAGCCGCTTCAATACCAAGGTGCCCGTCTTCAAATACAAGGCAGTCAGCAGGTGCCACTCCCAAAGCGGCAGCAGCGTTTAAAAATGTTTCAGGATGCGGCTTGTAATGGCTTACATCATCAGAAGTAACAATAGCTTTAAAACGATCTTCGATACCGCTGCTGCGCAGCAGGCGCTCTGCCCTTTGGCGGCTTGCGCCAGTGCCCACAGCCATGGGCAACAATCCTCGATACCGCTCCAACACATCAAACACTGCGGGAATCAGGGTCACCTTATTCAGATTATCCTCCACTAAGGACTCTTTGTGCGCTACCAAATCCATGGGCGTAACAGCCAGCTCATAGCGAGCAATCAAATCCCTGGCCAGTTCAATCACGGGACGGCCTGTTAAAGTGATGAAAAAATCGTAATCGAAACTCACACCAAAGGGCTGACAGGCTGACAGCCATGCCTGATAATGAACGGGCGTACTATTTAGCAAAGTACCATCCATATCAAATATCAGCCCCTTAATATCACGGGATATAATAATATCTTTCTGTCGTTGATTATGTGTTTCTGCCATGCCTCCCAATTTAGCCGCGAAAGTAAGCATTTACTTCATATAATAGTACCTTTGCATTGCAACATTCACTTACTTTAACAGAACATAAGGCCATCACTTTTTGTTGCTAATACTATCATTACATTTTTAAATTAAATATCACGTACTATGGAAGAAATCGGCATTACCAACTTTAGCTGGCAACCCATCTACGACTGGATTATTGCCAATGGCATTAAAATACTGGCAGCCATACTTATTGCAGTCATCGGCCTTTGGATTATCAATAGGATTGTTAAGGGATTCAAACGCCTTTTACTCGCGCGCCAAATTGATGAAACCCTTGTGCCTTTTATTATTAGCCTTACCTCTGTCACCCTCAAAGTGCTTCTGTTTATCAGTGTAATAAACTACCTGGGCATACAAATGACTTCGTTTATTGCAATACTGGGTGCGGCTGGCTTGGCGGTGGGTATGGCGCTATCGGGCACCTTGCAAAACTTCGCAGGTGGCGTTATACTACTCATCCTTAAGCCCTTTAAGGTGGGTGATTACATTGAAGCACAAGGGCATTCCGGCTCAGTACAGGAGATACAGATTTTTAACACCATACTGCATACTCCCGACAATAAGGTGGTAATCATACCCAATGGCGGCCTGGCAACCGGAGCCATGATCAATTACTCTGCCCAGGACACACGCCGCGTGGATTTTGTCTTTGGCATTGGCTATGACGATGATATTGATAAGGCACGCAACATTATTATTGAGGTGGCCAATAATAACGAACTCGTCATGAAGGACCCCGCTATTTTTGTAGCCGTAAAAGAACATGGCGACAGCTCGGTAAACCTGGTCGCCCGCCTATGGTCTAAAACAAGCGACTATTGGTCGGTTTATTTTTATATGATGGAGTTTGTTAAGAAAGAATTTGACAAGCAAGGCATCAGTATTCCGTATCCACAGCGCGATGTACACATACACAACCAAAAATAATAAGCTACCCTAACATGAGAAAAATAATCAATTTATGTTTGCTCGCTCTGCTTGTGATACCTTTGGGTGTCCATGGGCAGACGGCAGGCAAAGACAGTTTAAGCAACTGGAAAATAGGCGGCAATTCATCGCTTACTTTCAATCAGGTTTCGCTCACCAACTGGTCGGCGGGTGGTAAAAACTCGGTGGCCGGTACTTTTCTGCTCGATGCCTTTTTTAACTACAGCAAAGACCGCGTCAATTGGGACAATGCCCTCGACCTAGGCTACGGATTAACCAAGCAGGGTAGCGATAACCTGGTAAAAACAGAGGATAAGCTCTACCTGAGCTCTAAGTTTGGCTACCGGGTGGATGGAAGTAAGTGGTTTTACTCTGCCTTGCTGGATTTCAAAACTCAGTTTGCCACTGGCTATAACGATCCACCGGAAAACACCGTTAAACTCTCGGAGTTTATGGCACCTGCATATATAAACTTCTCCCTGGGTATGGACTACAAGCCCAACGACAATTTCTCGCTCTACCTCTCACCCCTTACCAGTAAAATGACGGTGGTGCGCGATGATTCGCTGTCGCGGGATGGTGCCTTTGGGGTAGATGCCAATAAACACATCCGCAGTGAGTGGGGTGCCTCGCTAAAGCTAAAGGCACAGAAAGCTGATATTGTGAAAAATGTGGACGTAAGTACACGGCTTGACCTATTCTCCAACCTGGGTGATAAGCCACAAAATGTAGATGTAGACTGGGAACTGGCCTTTAAAATGAAAGTCAATGATTTCTTGAGTGCAGTAGCCACTTTTAACCTCATCTACGACGATGATATTAAGTACATCAACAAAGATAAAGAGACAGAAGGGCCACGGGTGCAGTTCAAACAGCTATTTGGCTTTGGCATCAGCTATAAATTTGGTGATAAGTAATAATAATAAAGTCACTACCAAAAGTGCTGATGGAGAAATACGGCTTAACGTAGTGGCTTTAAAAGGTACTCCAAACCATTTAGTTTAATCTCATACAGGGTGTGCAGTAGCATGCCCAGCTTTCCTTCCGGGAAGCCTTTATTGTGATACCACACCAGGTAAGGCTCGGGCAAATCACATAAAATACGTCCTT
Source organism: Carboxylicivirga longa (assembly GCF_050589825.1). NCBI lineage: Bacteria > Pseudomonadati > Bacteroidota > Bacteroidia > Marinilabiliales > Marinilabiliaceae > Carboxylicivirga > Carboxylicivirga longa. Next base: position 93,723 of record NZ_JBNGOZ010000002.1, read on the forward strand.
TATATTTACCGTAAGGCATGCGCATACGGGTCAATTGCATCAGTAGCTCGGGCTGCATATCACTGTGTTTTTTTTGAATTTGCGAATGTATCACTTTCGGGCCTTTCGGTCAACTAAATCCCCAACATAAATACTTTTTTAAAAATTATGTTGTTGGCCTATCAGATAGTTAGTAACTTACCGTTCAACAAAATGAAACACTTTTCCAGCATTGGAATTTACATCAAACCCAATACATTTATGAAACAATTTCCCACACTCTTACTACTGCTTGTAGCGTGCTTCACTGCGCAGGCACAACTCGACCTGAGGTATCAGGAACCATCACCTGAAATAATGAAACTGGCCGATGTGCCCATGCCTCCCAGCACCTCCATCAGCGACGATGGCACTACCATCGTGCTCTTCTACCGCAGTCAATACAAAAGCATTGAAGAATTGTCGGAAAAAGAAATTAAGCTGGCGGGCATACGTACTAACCCCACCACCAATATGTCATCTCGCACACGTTTCTCTAACAGCGTGAAGATAATGAAGAAAAAAGGCGACATTATGGAGGTGAAAGGCATGCCTGAGAAGGCTCGTCTGGCCAATTTTGCCTGGTCGCCCAACCAAAGTAAAATGGCATTTACCAACACACGGAGCCATGGCACCGAGCTATGGTATATTGACATGGCCACGGCCACTGCACACAAGTTGAGCGAAGCACGGCTAAACGGCAATTTAGGAAGCCCTTACAGCTGGATGAAGAACAACGAAGCCATGCTGGTTAAAATGCTACCTGACAATCGCGATGCCTTGGTAGACAAAAGCAAAGCCATACCACAAGGCCCCATCGTATCGGTGAATGAAGGTCAGAAGGCACAAAACAGAACCTACCAGGATTTATTGAAGGACAAGGTAGATGAAGAAAACTTCATCAAACTGGCCGAGTCGGAGCTTAAAATGATCAGCCTCGACGGAAAAATAAGCGACTGGGCGCCCAAAGCCATTTATCGTAGGATCAGCTTCTCGCCCGACGGTAATTATGTGCTTATCACAAAGGTGAAGCAACCCTTCTCCTACCTGGTTACCTATCGCCGCTTCCCCACCGACTACGTAATTTATAATGCACAAGGTGAGTTTCTCAAAACCATTGAATCCGTTCCCCTCATCGAGGAGCTCCCAAAGGGTTTTATGGCCGTTCGCACCGGCAAACGTGGTATCTCTTGGCGCGCCGATAAACCGGCCTCACTATACTGGGGCGAAGCGCTGGACAAGGGCGATCCGGACAATGAGGTCGAGTTCCGCGACCAGGTATTTGAATTAGCAGCTCCCTTTAGCTCCACACCCGCTCCCTTACTAAAAACGATCAATCGTTTTAGTGGCATTACTTGGGGCAACGACGAAATAGCTATTGCTTATGACTACTGGTGGAACACGCGTAACACCAAAGCCTACCGCTTCAACCCATCCAAGACCGACACAGAACCAACGATATTGCACGATCGTAACTACCAGGATCGTTACAACGACCCGGGCAATTTCATCACCGAGCGCAATGCCTATCAACGCAATGTGCTGGTCATCGACAAAGGGCATCTCTACCTCGAGGGCGATGGTTACTCAAAAGAGGGTCGGAAGCCCTTTATCGACAAGCTAAACCTGAGCAATGGGGAAACCACACGACTTTATCAGGCGGATAATACAGATAAACTGGAAACCATATCCAAGATTATTGATATTCGAAAAGGCCAGGTCATCACCCGCGTGCAATCACCCACTGATTACCCCAATTACTATGCCCGTAATATTAAATCGCGCAAGGCACCACGCCCCATCACTCATTTTGAAAATCCCTTTAAAGGTTTGGAAGGGGTATATAAAGAAGTGGTGAAATACGAGCGTGAAGATGGGCTGCCCTTATCGGGTACCCTATACCTTCCGGCCAACTACGATAGAAACAGCGGAAAACGTCTGCCATTAATCATGTGGGCTTATCCTACCGAATATAAAGACAAACAGAGTGCGGGACAGGTTACCGCTTCATCCAATGAATTTATATACCCCTGGTATGGCTCTCCCATCTACTGGGTGATGAAAGGCTATGCAGTGCTGGATGATGCCGCCTTCCCCATTGTTGGTGAAGGCGAAGAAGAACCCAACGACACTTTCATACCACAACTGGTAGCCAACGCCAAGGCAGCCATCGACTATCTGGATGAAAAGGGATATATTGACCCTGACCGAGTGGCGGTAGGTGGCCATTCCTACGGGGCTTTTATGACTGCCAACCTGCTTACCCACTCCGACTTGTTTGCTGCCGGCATTGCACGCAGCGGTGCCTACAACCGAACACTAACGCCCTTTGGTTTTCAAAGCGAAGAGCGCAACTATTGGGAAGCACCCGACATTTACAACACCATGTCGCCCTTTATGAATGCTCATAAGATGAAGCACCCACTGCTTTTAATACACGGTGTGGAAGACAATAACTCGGGCACCTACACCATGCAAAGTGAGCGTTATTTCAACGCCCTGAAAGGTCTTGGTGCCACCGTGCGCCTAGTGTTACTACCCTCTGAGAGCCATGGATACCGCGCGCGTGAATCGGTGTTGCACATGTTGTGGGAACAAGATCAGTGGTTAGAAAAATACCTCAAAAATAAGCAATAAGATAATACCCAGAGGATGTCCGGTAATTCGTTTTACTGGGCATCCTCATATATTTCAAAAAATCACCTATGCAACTGGAACAACTAAACCTACAGGATATCAACAAGCAACACTTTGATGTTGCCATATTGCCATGGGGTGCCACCGAGGCTCATAACCTGCACCTACCTTATGGTACCGACAATTATCAAAATGGCGTGATAATTAAACAGGCGGCCCAGCTAGCTACCGATAACGGCGCCAAAATACTGGTATTGCCTGAAATACCCTACGGTGTAAATACGGGTCAGGCCGATATCCCCTTTGTGATTAATATGCTACCATCAACACAACAAGCAATTATTAGCGATGTGGCCAACTCGGTGTTTAAACAATGCGATAAATTGCTGATTTTTAACGGACATGGCGGTAATGATTTTAAGACGATCATACGCGAACTGGGCTTGCAGCATCCTGGTAAAAAACTACTGTCCTGTAACTGGTTTCAGGCACTTGACACACGCAAGTACTTCCACCAGCCGGGCGACCATGCCGATGAGATGGAAACCAGCCTAATGATGTACCTCTATCCTGAGTTGGTACGTCCGCTAAGCGAGGCAGGCAATGGACAAAATAAGCAGTTTAAGGTGCAGGCACTCAATCAGGCATGGGCATGGGCAGAGCGCGAATGGACCAAAATAAGCAATGACACGGGTGTTGGTAATCCTTCCAAGGCCACCGCTGAGAAAGGCGAACGTTTCTTCAGTGACCTCACAACCGTGATCAGTCGCTTTTTGATTGAGCTAGCCCAAACATCCAACGATGACTTCTACGGGTATTAAGGCCGACATAGAACCCCGGCATTTTTACCGGGGAAGGTGCTGTTAACGCTACATCTTCCTCCATAAGTTAGAAGAATTTGTAAGTTACTTATCAATTAATCATTTTCGGAACGGTTCTTTAAAGGGCCTTGTGATAGAGAACCGTTCCTTAAAATACTACTCTTCATACTCAAAATACAGCTTGTAGAACTTCAAGCCCCGCTGACTATCGAAGCCCTTCTCGAGATACTGCCGCTTACCATGCACATACACATGAAAATTCTTATCCAGCTTAAGCACTGATTTAAAGTGCTTCTTCTCCGATTTAACAGCGTCCTTAGAGATATCAAAACTATCCTGAAGAGGCATGTTTTTCTCCGATTCAAAAAAGCTCTTATAATCCTGAAAGGCATCCACCACTTCAGGCTGACGAATCACTTCCTTTTCAAACTCACGCTCGTCGAAAGCAGCATGCTTATTAAAATACTCCATGGATCGATTGAGCATATCTACCTGATCAGGCCGTTCCACATCATTATCCTCATTAAACACCTCACCCACAAAACCCTTGCACATCTGCAGGTAGTTATTAGTAAAATAATAGTTATCCTCACGTGGCTTAAGTCCTAAAAAGTCATCTTTCCAGAAATGCGCCTCGTTGCCTTTATTTATATTATCCACCGAGCATATTTTGTATCCTAAATCCTTCTCAGTATTAAAGATCAGACAACCCTTATCCAGTTTCTTGATATTAATACCCTCCTGTGCGCCCAGTTCAAAATTATTATCACGCAGCATTACCTTCAGAAAAGTATCTTTATTTTCAGACTTAAAGATACCCAGCGCATCCACAATCTCACCGTCAACCACACAGTTATTGAACAGCACCATGTAAAATTCACCACCTTTAATCTTCGGATGATTGGACTGCTCATAAAGAAGATTGGCGATGCTGATAGAGTTATCATAGAAACAGGATGGATTGCTAAAGATTCCTTCAACCAGCCCATACATGGAATTTTGTGATAGCCCTTCCTCATGATGGAAATTAAAATAGGCCTCAGTCTTAAACGGTTTAAAGAAATACTGCTTTAAAACGTCAATGACCAATTCATCATCATTCAGCTGAAGCTCGCCCTTGGAGAAGCGCAATTCTTCACCCTCGGCACGGCAACCAATATGGTGTACTACAATATTTTGTATAGCAGTTTGTGTAAAGTCAATCATCGTCATTCACTAATTTATTTTCTTGGCGGATCATCCGGCTCACGAAAATACAATTTTTAAAGTGAAAAATATACCTTGCGGACAAAAGCACTGTGTCTGATAAGGCGATGCAAAAAAAACGGCACCTACCCGAGATGCCGTTACTACTCATGAAAAGGATACTCTTAGCACAGCCGACAATGTTTTGCGTACCATGATACCGGATGCTGTGCCCCGCTAATCAATTCGCTAATAATTTTTTTATCGTCCCATTTACTTTCGAAACTGCACGATTGATCCAAGGCCTTAGACAGTAATAACCACTCTTCCACCATGGGCTGGGTGAGTTTTCCCTCGAACTCCTTTAATACCTTCAGGCAACATTTGTCTATCATGTGAATTTTCGGCTCTTCCCGTTGCAAAGAGCATCGCGTTGTATAGAGATGATCATCAACACGAACAAATTCATTCTCATCCAATGAAACGGTAAATGTGAAACTAACTTGTGACATGGCATACCTCCTTTTAGTTTAGGTATCACACAAATTACGACATCACCTCAACGAAGTAAAGATGGCCATGAATTATTAAAGCAATTTATCTTCATTCTAAATAAATATTTTTGTCCACATTGGGATGATGGCAAGAGAAATAATAATTTCTTGCTACTTTTATAGGCAAAGTTTGCAACATGCGACAATTCATTGTTACCCTAACATATCTACTCCTAGCCACCCCCCTTATGGCACAGTACTACAGCTCTGGTGCCGATCCTGCCAGCATCCGGTGGCATCAGGTCAATTCAGAAACCTTTAAAGTAGTATATCCCAAAGAATTTGAGCCTGAAGCCAAGCGTTTTATTGCTATGCTCGATTCGCTATACACCTATGGGGGCTACACGCTCGACCACACTCCTAAACCCATCAATATCCTGATCCACAGCCAATCGGCCTACGCCAATGGCTTTGTATCATGGGCACCCAAGCGCATGGAAATATACCCTATGCCCCATCAGGACATGCTGCCCCAGGACTGGTTGGAGCAGCTGGCCATACACGAATTCAGGCACGTGGTACAAATCGATAAGCTCAATCGCGGTTTCACCAAGGTACTGACCTACCCTTTCGGGCAACAGGCTGTGGGTGCCGTTCTGGGTCTTTATGCGCCCCTGTGGTTTCTAGAGGGCGATGCTACGCTTACAGAAACCACTTTGTCGGCTTCCGGTCGTGGACGCAGACCTTCCTTTGAGCAGGAAATACGCGCTCAGGTGCTCGAAAAGGCAATCTATAATTACGACAAAGCCTACTTTGGCTCTTATAAAGATTATGTACCCAACCATTATCACATGGGCTACCTCTTTACAGCCGGCGCCCGTCATCGCTATGGAGCCGAAATATGGGAGAAAGCGCTGGATGAGGCCGGCCGCAAAAGCTGGTCAGTAACGCCTTTCAACCGGGGCATAAAAAAGGTAAGCGGCAAAAATAAGGTTCCCCTATACAATGAGGTATTTAGTGACTGGCAGCAACGCTGGCAACGGCAAAACGACACCCTTCAGGCAAGTAATCACCGCAGCATTACACAACGCAACAAACGCTATAAAAGCTATCGTTATCCCACTCCGCTGGATGATGATTACCTGCTGGCCGAAGTAAACGGACCAGGCGAGCGCAACCACTTCGTGAAAATCAATCGCCATAACGGCGCTGAAGAGCATCTGCTAAGTACGGGAGTGCGCAGCCGCTGTCCTTTCTCCTACAGCCATCAACGTATTGCCTGGGTGGAGCTTGAGCAGCACCCCCGATGGGAGAATCAACACTTCTCGGAAATAAAAACCTACGACCTGAGTACCGGCAAGATTAACAAAATAAGTCGTAGGGGGCGCTATGCAGCACCCGCCCTATCGCCCGATGGACAAACCATAGCTGCCATTTACACCAGCTTTACGAATCAATACAGTTTACGCCTGCTACAAGCCTCCAATGGCCACCTCATCAGGGAATATACCATTCCGGACAATGCCTTTCCCATGACACCGGCCTGGAACGAAGATGGCAGTGCCTTGGTTATGGTACTGCTGAACAAAAAAGGAAAACAGATTGCCCTGTTTACACCTTTATCGGAAAGCTGGCAGACCATAGTGCCTGCCGGTTTTACCGAGATACGCTACCCGAAGATCTACAAGGACTCAGTGTTCTTTACAGGATCGTACAGCGGCATTGAAAATATCTATCGCACAGCGCTGCAAGGTGGATCAATAGAGCAAATTACCACCTCGAAATTTGGTGCTGCTTATGCCAACGTTTATAATAACCTACTTTACTATCAGGACTACACATCGGATGGATACCAACTGGTTGAGCGCGACTTACAGACACTAAAAGCACAGACCATCACACCGGGGTCTCTACCCTCAGAGCCTTTTTTACAAGCGCTACACGAACAGGAAAAAGGACTACCTCAGCTGAAATCGGTGGATACAAGCGGATATAAATCCAAAAAATACAGCAAATGGAATCTGTTTAACTTTCACAGTTGGGCACCCGTCTATATGAATGTCAGCGACGGCGAGGTGGGCAGTGGTGTGAGTTTCTTATCCCAAAACCTGTTGGGCACCACCTTCACTTCACTGGGGTACAGGGCTGATCAGCAATATTCGCGTGAGAAGTTTAGCCTTAATCTGACCCACCGCGCCTGGTGGCCGGAGTTTAGCCTTGACCTTAAGATGGGTAACGAGAAACAAAACTACGATGGTTATTATACCAATAATACGGATACCTTTCGGGTGGTGGCCAACGCCAAACCTCAACACATTCAGGCCGAACTGGAAGTAACACTACCCCTGAACCTGTCGCGTGGCAAATACCTGCGTCGTATTGAGCCCTCAATGGCCTTCAGTTATCACCACTCATCCGACTACAAGGAAGAGATAACCTATGTTAGTATTATTGATGATGAAATTGTTGAAAAGGAAAAAACAGTAAATACCGTGCCGGGAATCGACATCAAATCCCTTGATTTCAACATATTTGCATATAACCTGTTACGATCGACCCAGCGCGATATAGACAATCGCTGGGGGCAGGTATTGGAGCTAAGCTACCGTACAATGCCCTTCAGTGGCTGGGACTACGGTAGCATCCTGGGTGTCCATACTCGCCTCTATTTTCCAGGAATTGGTCGCCATCATGCCATACGCATCGACAATGGCTGGCAAATTAAGCAAAAAGGAGAGCAATATGGTACCATGGGGCCTTTTAATTATTATATGATGTATCCCGATTACCTACGTTTCCCCCGCGGTGTGGATTCCTTCTATAACGATGAGCTTTACACCTTTAAGGGTGATTACATACTGCCTCTTATCAATCCGGATTTGAATATTCCCGGCCTCATCTATTTAAAACGCATATCGGCCAATGTATTTTATGATTTCTCGCAGGCAAGGCAAAAGATGCAAAGAAATGACACTGGGGCCTGGCTTACTGACACAAAGGATATTAGCTCCTTTGGAACAGAGCTAAGGGCTGAATTACACCCGCTGCGCTTTGTATTTCCCATCACCCTGGGTTACCGTTATGCCCACGTACCCGCCTACAATAAAAATCATCACGAAATACTGGTATCCATGGGGTTGTCAGGTATTGTTGTGGGTCGACAATAAGTCTGTTGAAGCAGAAGTTTCTCACCAATTTGTACGCTAAAAAAGCTTAAAAGATGTTTATATACAGGCCGATAGTAAAACCTTTGTAGTAATCTTGCGTTACGAAAACAATGCTATGGCGTGTTGAGTGCTAACCAAAAAAACAGGGAATGAGATATAGTTTGGAAGCGTACGTGGGATTTCTGATTTTCACCATCCTTATTGATTTCTTACTTCATCGCTTAATTCATAATGACAGAGAGCAGCCCTTGAGCCGCTTTGCTTTTCCCTTGGGCACTTTCTGGTTCATCAGTGTTCCGGCCTTCTACATTGCATCTTTTTCTACGATATTTGCATTGATACAAACAGCTGAATCAGCCCTTATTTATGTAGTATTTCAATGGTTGCTTACCTCCTACCTGGCCATCTATCTGCCCAAGTTATTTTATTACCTGGGCCATCGATTAACACACCATGCCATAAGAATTAAAAGTCGCTTTGCGGGTAATGGCCAATTTAAAAAGATGAACGAAGGCCGATACCCAACTATCTCACGTAAAAAATTCCTTAGTCAGGTGGGCATCCTTATGGCCTCAGCTCCCTTTATATCCCTCCTTTTTGGAGTTATGAAAGGACGCTTCGCCTTTAGCAAGCGCTACACCAAACTATCGTTCCCCAACTTACCGGCCGCATTCGATGGCCTTAAAATCGTGCAGATATCCGATCTTCATCTGGGCAGTCTTAATGCCAACTACAAGGAGATGGAAGAAGCCGTTCAACTGATTAACGATGAAGATCCTGACTTGATTTGTTTCACCGGTGACCTGGTCAATAACTTCTATGAAGAGACGATCGGTTGGGAGAAAATCTTTAGCAAGATGAAGGCCAACGTTGGGAAATATTCCATAATGGGCAATCACGACTATGGCGATTATTCCAAATGGCCCTCAAAGCAAGCGAAAGCTGATAACCTGCGTAAGATCAAGGAAGCCCATGAGCGCCTGGGTTTCACGCTACTAAACAACAGCTCTGAGCTACTGGAATGCGAAGGCGAAAAGATAGCTGTGACCGGCGTTGAGAACTGGGGGCATCCTCCCTTTCCGCAATACGGCGATTTACAGAAGGCTAGCAAAGGAACAGAAGAGATACCCTTTAAACTCTTGCTGTCGCACGACCCTGATCACTGGGATGCCGAGGTAACAAAAAAATTTGATCATGACCTGACACTGGCCGGTCATACACACGGAATGCAGTTTGGCATTGAATTTAAAAATTTCCAATGGAGCCCTGCCAAGTACAAATTTCGCCGTTGGGCAGGCTTATACAATATTGATAAGCAATACCTATACGTAAATCGTGGCCTGGGCTATTTAGGCATGCCAGCACGTGTAGGTATGCCGCCCGAGATAACCGTAATTGAACTCACACGCGGACCACTGGGTACAGAGCCCATGTAAGCTTGAGTAGTCAAATTAAGGAATACTACGCTATCCCTTAACCAACCATGCTTCAAGAGCTGTCATATGCCCTTCGCTCTCGTCCATACCTTGTCGATGCAACGCATCGAGCTTCTGTGGGTTATTTTCTATGCGCGACACGGCCAGTAGCTGTTGTGGCCTGATGATATAAACTCGCCCCTCCTGCTCCAGCTTATGCAGCTGCACAAGGGTTTTGTTATATCGCTCGGCTCGCGAAAGAATAGAGGCCACCAGCTTAGGATACTTACGGTAAATACATTTTATAAGAAACCGAAACTTAGGACTTTTCTTTTGATAGCCTTCATTGCGGGTTAGCACTACCACCGCACGCTCATAACCACTGTTGAGGGCATGCATCACCGGTATTGAATCAGCCAGACCGCCATCCATGTATTCATGTCCGTTAAGACGAACCATCTTAGATACAAAAGGCAGGCTCGAGGAGGCAGTTATTGCTTTTAACAAGGCTGCACGATCCATATTTTTGGTTTGAAGATACTCGGCTTGTCCGCTCATTACATCCGTAACGCCCACCACAAAATCACAAGGCGACCGGTAAAAGGCTTCAAAGTCAAAAGGTTCCAAATTATTGGGTATTTCACCATACACAAAATCCCAATCAAATAAATTACCCTTTTTATATAGGTTGCGCCAACTCATATAACGCGGATCAGCCGTATATTTTTCGTTCACCACCTTATTTCGGCCATATTGCTTCGACACATAAGAAATGCCATAAGCAGCACCTGCCGACACACCAACAACATAAGGAAAGTGCAAATTATTCACTTGAAAGGCGTCCAGCACCCCGGCTGTAAACATACCTCGAAAGCCACCACCTTCGAGTACGAGGGCTGTTTTACTTAAATCAACCATAGGTTATTAATACTTAAATCCTTTAATAATGGGACGTCCCACGGGGCCACTCATCTCTAAAATGATGGCGTCGCCTTTGCGGGGCAGGGTCTGTCCGGTCATCAACTCAAAGGTCGATAGGGCATTTTGCAATCCGACCTGTAACTTATTAATCTCCAGACGTCCCTCATTAATCAAAGATTGCATGGGATCCAGTGCATTCATCGCCACGCTTGCCTCCAGGCTCGCATCAATCAAAGACGATATAATCTCTGTATCATAAACGGTTAACACTTCATTATTAAGGCTTGTACATAAGGCAAATCGCTTCACTCCAAGCGTATTGAGATCAAGCCCCAGCAGTGCAGTTTGAGCTTCCAGCTGCGCCTTTTTCTTTCCTTCAAACGAAAGTGACAGATCCTCAAGTAAAAAACTCGATGCCTGCGACTTCACCAGAGGATAATCGCCGGCATAGTCGAGCTCACTCTCAGTTTGAATATGGAGTTTTCCCAGCGAGAACTTCCCATTAACTGTCGGATCGCCCCATACAAGACCTTCTTTATTAAGTTTCAATTCTAAAGCCGATTGAGTACTTTGCACATGCATGCCTTGCAAACCATCTCCCACATAAGTGAGGTGACCACGAGCCTGCATACTTAGTAAGGGCGCATCAAGGTGTATGGCTTTCATATTCAACTCTCGCTTATGCGGATCGAAATGCAAATCCAAAGTCACCTTATCAATATGGTTAAACTGATCTCGCTGCTCAGCAGTAAATCCCAGGGCGTCCATCCAAGGGGTCAGTGCAAATTCCACATGGCTCACCTTGACCTTCAAATGCTGACGAGTTTCGGGAAAATTATGATCTAGCCGAACCATATTATCCTGAGTCAGATGACCATCAAAGTCGAGTATGAGCTCCTCCACCAACAAATTGTCATCGGCTACCGGTACATAAAGACTTAAATCATGGGCCTTCAGCCGGAATGACTTAATCTCACCGTATTTTTCACTATTCAGCCAACGCATGGCTTCCCGATAGGGTATGTCAAGCTTAACCCTTTTAATATGGGCCAATTGCATTCCATCAGCACCCTTAATAAGTACACCGTCCAGCTGCATCTTCGACAGGATAGGATTCACGTTCAGCTCCGAAATATCCAGCTGCACATCCTCCCCCAAAACGGCTACACGCGCTTTCAGCTTTTGCTCAATCTTTTTGGCCAATATGCTTCCATAAACCCAGTTTCCCGCTATTACTGCCAAAATAAATATGATAATAATGCTTATCGCTTTTCTATTCATAAAAATGTATGTTTTCTAACGGTCGAATCAGGTTGTTAAGGTCTATTACCCACTTAACAATACAGATTGCTGATCGTAATAAAATACTTCATCCCAATTTAACTGAACTAAAATAGAAAAAAGAAACGGCGATTGAACGATATAGACACACATTTATTCCATCAATAAGCATAAGAAACTGAGCTATTATACTTGTAAAGTAGGTAGGATTCCCTTGTAAACAATCCCTTACATTGAATCATGAGTAATCAGGGCAGTGCACCCCCTAATTTATAAAAAGTAATCTCTATCGAAGATATAAAGTAGCGCCCACAGCAAGTGACAAGGTCATATAGGGTTTAACATACTTGGTGCGTATAGCCTCCAGCAGATAGGCATCCAACGAAGACACTTCGGCATATACGCCGAATCCTTCGAAGTAGGCACCCTTAATGTCGAAGCGCAACTCACCCCCTACAAAAGGCGAGAAATGAACTTTATTCTGAAAATAATATTTCTGTGGATAATAATCAGGAAGTTTACGAAAGGTATTATGCGTATTCCCCCAGGTAATAGACAAGCCCCCATAGGGCCTGAAATATTCAAATAAGGCCTTACGGGTAAAATTAAAGCTATTCTTCAACGAAACACTGAAAACACTATTTTTACTTCCCCCAAAATGTTCACCCAAATATCCAAAAAAAAGGGCCGGCTGATAAATTTCACCAATGGCATAGCCAAAGCCAACAGACATAAAGCCAATACTACCCGCATACTGTAATTTATATTGGCCGGGCAGAAACCAACGATGGCGGTAGGCAACTGTATCATCTTGTATTACCAATGTACGTTCCTTATAAGCTTTGTGTAGCAACTTGGGATAATTCGTGGAGTCAGACTCCTCCCTGTCCTGAGCTACTCCTTTGCTGGCGTACATCACCAAAAAACCCACCATCAAGGTTCTAAGTTTGAGTATATATTGCTGCTTTCCCATACTGCTAATAATAATGACGTTCTACCCTAACCGTATCAGCCTGGATATCCAGGATAATGAGTTCATCACGGATGGGAGCCGGCACGGTCAGGTAATGAATATCGCCATAAGGCTGCGATAACTTATAAGAATGATCATGCCCATGTACCGATAATTCAATGGCGTTGTTTTTCAAAAGCTCATTAAACAGATATTCATTTCCAAGGGAAAATTGTTCTGACCAGGGAGGCAAATGCGAAAAAGGTATTACATGCTGATAAGCTTCGCCATTGCTTAACGCCCCGTTAAACCACTCAAAATCCGGATCTGTAACCTTCTTCTCCCACACTATATTGTCAAAGAACACGAACTTAACATCGCGATAGTTGAAGAAGAAGTTTGACGCGCCAAACATCTCGTTATAGATATCATAGCCATTACCCAGGCAATCATGATTACCGATAATGGTGATGACGGGCACCTCAATGCGATTCATTATGTCGCTATACCAGTTAAACTCACCTCCATTGGCACTAAGGGTTATATCCCCCAGATGAATTACAAAGTCGAAATCATCGCGACTATTGATATAGTCCACCTGCTTTAAAAACTCATCGTAGTATGTATGCGAATCGGCGATTAAAGCAACCCTAAAGGGTTCAAACTCGTGATCAGCCGAGGGCAGGAGCCGATTATAATGACTTATATTTTGGCGCTTATATTTTGACTCCACAATGTTCTCGTAGGGGCTGTATTCAATTATATCCTTACACGAGAGCAGAAGAAGCAGGCTAAAACTGATGATCAACACTTTTCTATTCACATTCAAAATCATACGATGCCTTTATTAACTCATTAGTATTAAACAGAATTACATAACCAATGGCAAATATATTGATCAAAACATCAGGCTATTAATAAAAAATAACCAATCATTAAAAGTCACTGATGAAGCAGCCCTTCATCAAGATGAAATGAATAAGTCATCAAGACAATACCAATTGGCCAATCAGCAAGTGATGATTAAATCGAAACGCTCCTTTGTTAAAGTGGTTTACTATCTTTGCGCCACATATTTCTAATACATGGAACAGCAACTACATAACATTATATTAAAGGCTACAGGAGCCAGTACCATTAAAACTACTGATATTCTCCAAAACCTATGGAGCGGCTATGGTAAGATACTGCGCGTTACCTTACAGGGTGGTAATCACACATCGGTGGTGGTAAAGCACGTGAAGCTGCCGGATAAAACGAAGCATCCCCGTGGATGGAATACCGACTTATCACATCAGCGTAAGCTCACCTCCTACAAGGTAGAGACAGCCTGGTACGCTGAATGGAACTACCTGTGCACGGAAGACTGCCGCACCCCACAATGCCTTTACCTGACACAGCACGGCGATGAAGTGATTATGGTGCTGGAGGACCTGGATGAAGCAGGCTATCCCTTGCGGCTGAATGCGGTAAGCTGGCAGCACATTACTACCTGCCTGCGCTGGCTCGCTAATTTTCATGCCACCTTCCTGCATCAAAAACCCGATCAATTATGGCCTATTGGCACTTATTGGCACCTCGACACACGACCTGATGAGTGGCGCATTATGGATGATCAGTTACTGAAAGCAGCCGCCTCAGCCATCGATAAGAAACTGCGGTCAGCGCGCTTTCAGACCTTCGTTCATGGCGATGCCAAGCTGGCGAATTTTTGTTTTGCCCCCGATGGCCGCTCGGTGGCAGCCGTTGACTTTCAATACGTGGGTGGCGGATGTGGCATGAAGGATCTGGCCTATTTTGTGGGCAGCTGCCTCTACGAAGAAGAATGCGAATCCATGGAAAAAGAGATTCTGGATACCTACTTCAAGGAACTGAAAAAGGCACTTCAACACCATCATCCTCACATTGATGGTATCGCTCTGGAGCAGGAATGGCGGGCATTATACCCGGTAGCGTGGACCGATTTTCATCGATTTCTAAAAGGATGGAGCCCCGACCACTGGAAAATAAACAGTTACAGCGAACGGGTGGCACGCGAAACACTGGCTACAATTCATAAAACCACGGTATGATACTGCAACCATCGCATTTAAAAACACTCTGCGAGGCAGCCATTGATGCTGCGCGAAAAGCAGGTGCGTACATTAACTCTCAGAGCAGGTATACACAGACAGTGCAACACAAAGGAGGTACACACAACCTGGCAGCTCAAGTTTTTACAGAGGTAGATCTCGCCAGCGAAAAAATTATTCTCGATTGCCTAAAGCCATCCCTCAAGGACTTTGACCTGGCATTACTAAGCGAAGAAACCAAGGACGATGGCAGCCGCTTTGAAAAAGATTACTTCTGGTGCATCGACCCCCTGGACGGTTCCCTGCCTTTCATCGAACACAGCGACGGCTATTCAATTTCTATAGCCCTGATCAGCAAAGCAGGAATACCTCATATTGGGGTGATATACAATCCGGTGGATAACACCCTCTACCATGCCATTAAAGGACATGGTGCCTTCAGAAACCACACCTTATGGCAGTTGCATCCAAAGAACAGCATGACGCTGGTATGCGACCGTAGTTTTTTAAATCATCCGCGCTACGAAGAAGTAGTTTCTAAAATAAAAGCCCGTAGTCAAGGAGAACTAAAAATAATAAGTCACGGAGGGGCAGCGATGAATGCGATGTGGGTATTGGAAGGCCATCCGGCTGTATATTTCAAGTTTCCCAAGGCTGAAGAGGGTGGTGGCAGCTTATGGGACTACGGCGCTTCGGCCTGCATCTTTCATGAAATAAAAGCGCATGTATCAGACGCCCATGGTCAACCCCTAGCGCTTAACAACCCACTTACCACATTTATGCACCAAGGTGGAATCTGCTATGCTTCTACACCGGAAATACAAGCCATTACTCAACTACTCATTAAATGATCGGCCAATGGGTATTGACATCCCTACATAAAAGACCTGGCCTTCCAGATGCGAATCAAAAAGCGCACTGAAAATGGTTGGTGAACCCACAAAAAAGCGTCCATAACGGGCCGCGGCTCCCACATAGCTACCCTTCACCGATGAATAGCTAAGGGGCAAAAATGCAGCCCACTTCCGTTTTTCGTAGCGGAAAGTTAAATTACCTCGCCAAACCTGACGACTGACCAATCGAACCTGAGAACGATAATAATTGGGGCTATAAGAAAAAGAAGTATTGACAAAAAAGCTCGGACGCAAGCAATAATCAAGTGTGGCACCCACCGTTAAGGGCAGTTTTGTATTAAAACTACCACCGTCTTGCTCCTCAAAGTCAACGGATTTCTCAATGGAATCTTTTAGAGCCTGTAAGCTTTCCACCCCTTGAAAGCGGCTATAAGGAACATCCTGCATACGCACCCAATACGATGCCTGCGCTCTTGTTTGTTTGTGCTTGATATAACCCCAGTCGGCAATGGCTAAACCCACCTTATATCGGTAAGGAATTCCCTTAATTCCTTGCAGGTGGTCAGGTAAGTACGAGTAGCTAAGTCCAATGTCGACGCCTACGCCAAAATCGCCTGACTGCTCTACAATATCACCTCCATCCACCGTCTTCCCAAGGCTTTCATTAAAGCCATAGGTGAGATGGAAATCAAACTGTTCTATCTGCTCTTTATCAAACATGATGTCGATATCATCCATCTGAAGGTAACCCGATCCTGAGCCATTTAACAACTTCAGTGTTAAACCACCCGTTAACCAGTGAGTATCGGTTTTAATCAAGGATGATGACCAGCTAAAGGCATATTCGACCCAACTATTGAGTAAAGAACGAAAGTACTCACTTTTAATGTCCTCCAGATATTCTGGATTCTCCAAGCCCTTGAATAGCTTTAACAGATCATCATTGGATGAGTTATAAACCCCATCTGCCCTATAACTAACTGCCACAGCGAGTGCATGACGATCATTCAAACGATAACTAAGCGAAGGAAGCATCATCCGCCCTTTTACGTATAGTAAAGATTCTTCCGACCCTAAAAAGTGTTTCAAATCAGATAGTCCTACACGTCCTACAACATCCCAAAAGTCCTGGGAGGCAAAATTCATATCACTCATCAAAGCAATGTTGGCCGACAGTAAATTAACATTCCACCGGGCATCGTTGCGGATCAGATCGCCCGGTTGATTGACCAGGCCAACAAAAGGCAGGTAAGAACTGGAGTGCACTCCTTTATATTCCTGAGCATAAGTTGGAGTAGCAACAAAGCAAACCAGTATTAATGAATAGATAAGGCGTTTCATGGATCGGTATTAGTACTACAAAATAATGCATTTTAATGCTTTATGAAACTTATTTGAGTAACTTTATAATTTAAAAAATAAAATGTCGAGCATACTCAAACACAGAGGCCTTGAAAAAGAAATGGAGATAGTGGCCAGCCGTTCCAGCGGACCCGGCGGTCAGCATGTAAATAAAGTAAACACCAAGATTACTTTACGCTTTAACATAACGAAATCCCTTCTTTTGACCGAAGCGGAGAAGCAAACCTTGTTACAACGCCTGAAAGCTCAGCTTAGCACACAGAATGAACTGATAATAAACTGCCAGCAGAGTCGGTCGCAAATACAGAACAAACTGAGGGCTATCGAGCAGCTTTATACCATTCTACAGAATGCTTTGCGCCCCATTAAGCAGCGCCGAAAAACCAAACGAACGAAGTCATCTATTGAGAAAAGGCTTAATACAAAAAAGATTCAGTCGCTAAAAAAGGCAAGCAGGCGACTCAAAGACTTTTAAAATAACTACTTTTGTAGCCCATTTTTATAATAACCATTACACAAAACAATGAAAGACATCACTTTAGGACAAGGACTGGGCAAGATAAGCTTTGGTTTGAACCGTCAGCAGGTACTGGATCTACTGGGCGAGCCCAGCGAGGTAGAAGGTATGGATGGCGACAAGGACTCGGGCGCTATGGAAGCCTGGCACTATGATGAGTTACACCTATCGTTATCATTCGAAGAAGACTGCAACTGGAAGCTCACGTCCATTACTACAGCATCACCCGAGGTTCTTTTTGAAGGACTGGACCTGATCGGCCTTAGTCAGGGCGAAGTGATGGAGCAGATGGAAGTATTTAACCTGGGGGATTTTGAGTTGGAGGACCTGTCGACTGAAGGCGTTCCCAACCAATCACTGGCAGCCAACCCCGACTTTAGCCTCAATCTATTTTTCGACCATGACATACTAACCGAGATTCAATGGGGTCCCTTCTGGGATGATGATGAGGAGAAGCCAATCTGGCCCGACCAAAACTAAAGGCTGCGGGATAAAGGCATCAGCCCCTCCACACAGCCTCATTCAATAAAATTTTCTACACATTGTAGGTAGTGCTCGATGTATCGCCACCCCGCCCGGTCCAGTTAGTATGAAAAAACTCGCCGCGGGGCTTGTCGATGCGCTCATAGGTATGGGCACCAAAATAATCACGCTGTGCCTGCAAAAGATTAGCCGGCAATGTGGCTGCGCGGTATCCATCGTAATAACTTAATGCAGTGGCAAAAGCAGGTGTGGGAATACCATTCATCACTGCGGTAGCCACCACCTTGCGCCATCCGGCCTGTGCCTTATCAATGGCAGCCTTAAAGTAAGGGTCGAGCAAAAGGTTTGTTAGACCTTGTTGCTTATCAAATGCTTCTTTTATCTTGCCCAAAAAGGCCGATCGAATAATGCAGCCACCTCGCCACATAAGGGCGATACCGCCATAGTTTAGATTCCATCCATGCTCAGTGGCTGCCGCTCGCATTAGCGCGTATCCCTGTGCATAAGACACAATCTTTGACGCATACAAAGCATCCTTGATGGCAGCTACAAACTCCTTTTTATCACCATCATAACCTGGCGTAGGCCCGGTTAAAACGCTGGAAGCCTCTACCCTTTCGTCCTTAATGGCCGACAGACAGCGCGAGAAAACAGCTTCTCCAATCAAGGTCAGGGGCACGCCCAGCTCAAGCGCGGTGATGCCCGTCCATTTACCTGTACCTTTCTGACCGGCCTTATCCAATATCTTTTCCACCAAGGGTGAGCCATCCTCATCTTTATAGGCCATTATATCACGCGTTATCTCAATCAGGTAAGAATCCAGCTCCTGCTCATTCCACTCTTTAAACACATTATGCATCTCATCGGCCGTCAATCCCAGCACTTCTTTCATGATGTGGTAAGCCTCACTGATCAGCTGCATATCACCATACTCGATGCCATTGTGTACCATCTTTACAAAATGGCCGGCACCGTCTTCACCTACCCAATCGCAACAGGGGGATCCGTCTTCTACCTTGGCGGCGATAGCCTGAAAGATAGGCTTTACAGCAGGCCATGCAGCTTTTGAGCCGCCCGGCATGATGGAAGGCCCCAGTAAGGCACCTTCTTCGCCTCCTGATACGCCTGCACCAATATAATGCACTCCGTGAGCTTCTACTTGCTTAATACGTCGATCAGTATCGGGATAATGCGTATTACCTCCATCAATAATAACGTCGCCATGCTCCAGGTGTGGCAACAAGGCCTCAATGGTAGCATCAACAGCCGATCCAGCCTTAATCATCATCATCACCTTACGCGGACGCTCCAACTTACCCACCAATTCTTCCAGCGAATAAGTGGCGACTATATTTTTGTCTTTACCCCTTCCGTTCACAAAATTATCTACCTTATCGGTAGATCGATTATAAACGGCTACCTGATAGCCCTTACTTTCCATGTTTAAAACCAGGTTTTCACCCATAACGGCCAAACCGATCAAGCCTATATCTGATTGCTCTTTCATCTGCTCAAATTTATTTATCAATGTTCAGATGGAACTTCCAAATAAATTAGATCATCCGCCTGTGTATTAACTTGGACAATCAAATTTGCATGGTCGTTTCATTTAATTATATTTCAAAAATGAAGGATTATACCCTTCTTACCATTAAAAGAATACTCCCCTTAAAACGCTCAATGCACCTACCATTATTACGGTAAATGATGAGATTGTATAACACTTAAAGCCCACCAATGTTTACGTCAGGCAGCGTTGATACAGCTCTTGTTAAGGATGCTAAAAGCGGATTACTTGCTCACCTTCCGTATCTTCCTGAGGCGACGAATAAAGTGACGCCGCTTCCGATAAAGAGCGATGGAGGGCAAATAAGCTACGGCAAAACCCAATGACAGGATCAGGATTGTCAGCTTAATCATACCCAAATTACGGAGGCTAAAAGCCAAGATGACAAAGGCAATATTGATTCCACCAATGATCAAACTAATCTGTAGATGACTGAATCCCAAGGCTAGCATGCGGTGATGAATATGATTCTTATCGGCCATAAAGGGCGAGTTACCTTGCGACACGCGCAGCATAAACACACGCAATGTATCTATTATGGGCACTATCAGAATGGCAATGGCAACGGCCGGCGCACTATTCATTGTGTACAGCAGCTTATACTGATTATCGGGGCGATTAAATTCACTAAAGTGGATGGCTACAACAGCCACCAGAAAACCAAGAATGAGCGATCCCGTATCACCCATAAAAATCTTTTGTCGCTTAGAAAAAATATTGTAATAGGCAAAAGCCAGCAATCCTCCTACCAAAGCAGCAGCCAGCGTGGGAATGTGAAACTCATTATTAATAAAATACCAGGCAGAAAAGGAAACGGTAGTGACAATACCCGTAATGGCAGCCAGGCCATCGATACCATCGATCAGGTTAAAGCCATTAATAATAAACACCATGCCCACAATGGTGAGTATAGTGCCCCAGAATGGATCAGGTTGTAAACCGAAGAAACCATGAAAATCGGTAATTTGTAAACCTCCCAAGCCCACAATGATAATAGCAGCAATAAGTTGCCCCCCGAGCTTAACCATGGGAGCTGTCACCAAAATATCGTCTTTTATACCAATGCCAAAAATAATCAGTAAGGCAGGTATAAGAAAGGGAATTTCTATGAACTCAAACCAATCAACAAACAGAGAGTAGGTGAACAGGAAACCTATGAAAATCGCCAATCCGCCCAAGGTGGGAATGCGCATGCGATGGACACTTCGCTTATTAGGTTCATCAAACAAACTTTTGGAGTGTGCCACGCGCAAGATGGTGGGAATGGACAAAAAAACCATCATGAAAGACAAAAACGATGCGAAAGGCATCAGCAACTGAATAGTGTAACCGTTCATATTAATTATTTCATCAAATCTGAGCACAAAAATAGTAAAAAGAACGAGAGCTAGGGTAGCACAAAGGCATTATCATGGGTGACTAAAAGGGCTGACAAGTACTGCACCATCTTCATGCACAGCACCGCCACTGGGCTTTACAGCAACTTTTCTTATCTTCGCAGCCGATGAATACAAACATGAATAAAATTCAATTACTAAAACGTCTACTACCCGGCTTTATGCCCATCATCGTATTTATTATGGTAGACGAGCTTTGGGGTACCCTCTATGGTTTGATCACTGCGGTGATAATTGGTTTGGGCGAGCTTGGCTATCGTTACATCAAAGAGCAACGTATCGAAGGGTTGATACTAATTGATGTGGGACTCATAGTGGCACTGGGTATTGTATCCATTTCACTTGATAACGCAATCTTTTTCAAACTAAAGCCCGGCATTATCAGCCTTATGCTAACAGGCTTCATTGGCTTCTCGGCTTTCTCAAAACGGAACCTGATGCTACAAATGACACAGCGTTATATGAGGGGTATTAATCTTCATCCCTTTCAAATAGAAATGATGCAACAAAGCATGAAGCGACTGTTTGGATTGCTCCTCGTTTATTCCCTGGCCACTATTGCAACGTCGTTCCTTAACGAGGACACCCTGTGGAAATTGCTCAACAGTGCGGGGCTGTTTGCTGTAATAGCTATTTTTATGGCAATGGAATGGGTCGTGAAGCACCGGCAAACATTAAGAACAAAACACTAAGGCTAAGGGAACCACAAAGGCAACAAACCTAATCAAAACCTCAGCAGCTGAAAAGCGGCTCATGTAATACGCCTTGGGTATTTAAATATCAGGGGCTTATTAAGCACACTTAGGACAGCATGATAATCCGCTCCAGCTTTTCTTTGTTCATAATGATCAATTCACGGCGGTCGAAACGAATAATTTCATCATTCTTAAATTCAGTAATTAAGCGACTCACCGACTCCTTGGAGGTGCCGATCCAACGCGCCATGTCCAGACGGGAGATTACCAGCGGTATAGGCTCATTGGCAGCGGTATGAAACAGGTCTTGCAGCTTGAGCAGCAAATTGGCAAGGCGTCCGCGTACTGTGCGTTGCGATAGTTCAACCAATGAGTTGTAGGAATGCTTCAGCTCATCACAGGTTTTCTTAATCAGTAAATCCGCCAGGTCCTTATTCATGCTGATGGACTTCTTAAAGGCCTCTCCTGGAATAAGACACACCTCACTATCGGTGAGGCTTTCACAGGCCGTTACCTCGGGCTCGTCTCCCAACAAAGAATGAAAACCAAATAAATCACCCGTTTTAATAAGACGCACAATCTGCTGTTCACCTCTAGATCCTACACGGTATATTTTTAATAGGCCTTTACTGACGAAATAAGCGTGCTTCATCTGTGTATCCTGCTCATAGACAACTTCTCCGCTTTTATAGAATGAACATTGACTGAGAGTGGCATCCCATAGCTGATCGTCTGCCTGAATCTGTTTAAGAATACTGCTTAGTGGCATAATTGTATTAATTATTTAAAACCCACGGCAACATACAAATTTCTTTTAAATAAGCACAGCACAAAGGGTAAAATTTAAGGGCTGAAACTTGCTATGAGGAAACGGAAGAGTTTAAGGCATAAAAAACCTCTGCAGAGTCTCCAGGGTTAGAGTTTGGCTGCAGAGGTAAAAGGATGTTGAATAGTGTTGGGTGTAAAAGAAACCGTCCGTTTCAGTTTCCTATTAAGTGCGCTTCTTAATTTCTGCACTCACTTTCGTTTACTACCCTACAGTACAATAAGTTATATTGCATTGATAAAATTACACTTTTTGGTGACGAACGAACGAATATATTCCATTAACTTACAGCTTCTTAGCTTCCTCCCATATCTCGTCCATCTCGGCAAGGCTCATAGCTTTCAAATCCTTACCTACTTTAATGGTCTTCTCTTCCAGGTAATTAAAGCGCTTAATAAACTTGCGATTGGTTCGTTCGAGCGCATTTTCCGGGTTCACACCATATAAACGTGCCGCGTTAATTACCGAGAACAGCAAATCGCCAAATTCGGCTTCCATCTTGTCCTCATCATGGGCATCAATCTCAGCCTTCAGCTCTTCCAGCTCCTCCTTCACCTTGTCCCATACTTGCTCTTTATGCTCCCAGTCGAAGCCTACACCCCGCACTTTATCCTGTATTCGATTGGCTTTTACCAATGCGGGCAAAGACATAGGCACACCATCCAGCACCGATTTATTACCATCTTTCTCTTTTAACTTCAGCTTCTCCCAGTTTTCCTCTACCGTGCGGGCATCATTGGCCTCCACATCGCTAAAAATATGCGGATGACGGTAAATCAACTTCTCATTCAAGGCTTTAATCACATCAGCCATTGTGAAACTACCCGTCTCAGTGCCAATCTTGGCATAAAAAACAATGTGTAGCAACAAATCACCCAGTTCCTTCTTTATCAATGCAGGATCATTCTTAATGATGGCATCGGCCAGCTCATAGGTCTCTTCAATGGTTAGGGTACGCAGGCTTTCGTTGGTTTGCTTTTTATCCCATGGACACTTAGTTCTTAATTCATCCATTATATTTAAAAGCTCCTTAAATACCTTAAGTGTCGATGCGTGTTGCTTCTCTTCCATATCTTGTGTTGCTTTAAAATTACCAAGGCATGCTAATTGCAAAACCTCTACCGTAAGAACCGCTAAGGAATACGGCTAATATAGATTTACAAATGCAAAAAATATTGTTACTTTGCAGCTTACAAATTTAAGCATTTATAGCACTCTATGATAGAAAAATTGATCTACCTCGAATCGGTTGATTTAGTGGAGTTTCTGGGCATTAAGAATGCCAAGCTGGAAGTGATCAAAAACCATTTTCCGAAATTAAACATTGTGGCCAGGGGTAATTGGCTGAAGGCCATGGGCGATGCCGAAGAGGTGGCCGATTTTGAAGAAAAAGTAAATCTCTTACTGGATCACTACAATAGATACAATGTACTGAGCGAAAAGTCATTAAATGAGTTACTATTGGGCGATCGACTTAGTGCAGCCAGCAGCGACAGCGATATTATCCTCTTTAGTACCAGTGGAAAACCGATCAAGGCGCGCAGCGAAAATCAGGAGAAACTGGTACAGGGCTTCAAAAAGAATGACCTGCTCTTTGCCGTAGGACCCGCCGGATCGGGTAAAACCTACGTGGCTATTGCGCTGGCAGTTGCTGCCCTTAAAAACCGACAGGTACGTCGCATTATCCTTAGCCGCCCTGCCGTGGAGGCCGGCGAGAAACTGGGTTTTCTGCCCGGTGATATGAAAGAAAAGATCGACCCCTACCTACAACCCCTCTACGATGCCTTGCAAGACATGATACCGGCTGTTAAGCTGAAGGAGTTTATGGAAAACGGCACCATACAAATTGCCCCCCTGGCCTTTATGCGGGGTCGCACACTCAATAACGCCTGCGTTATTTTAGATGAGGCACAAAACACTACCAATAACCAGATGAAAATGTTCCTGACGCGAATGGGTGAGTATGCCAAATTCATCATTACGGGCGACGTAACCCAGATCGATCTTCCCAACAAGCAGCAGTCGGGCCTGGTACAGGCCATGCGCATACTCAAGGGCATTGAGCGTATTCAGCGGGTGAACTTTACGGTAAAAGATATTGTTCGTCATAAGTTGGTGCAGGACATTGTGGAAGCCTACGACAAGGAGTAAAAAGACCAGTATTAAGTTTTGGAAGTTCTA
This sequence comes from Carboxylicivirga longa, assembly GCF_050589825.1. NCBI lineage: Bacteria > Pseudomonadati > Bacteroidota > Bacteroidia > Marinilabiliales > Marinilabiliaceae > Carboxylicivirga > Carboxylicivirga longa. The sequence continues at coordinate 118,568 of NZ_JBNGOZ010000002.1, forward strand.
TATTAAATAACAAGTTAAGGAACGGTTCTTTAGAAACGCCTTATAATAGAGCACCGTTCCGTAAAACATCTTAAACGCTATTTTAGTTATAAATAAAACAAAGGGATAACTATTGATATAAACTAATTATTATGAGCAAAGCAATTGTAAAGACAGACTACAATTTTCCGGGACAGAAAAACGTGTACAAAGGAAAGGTACGCGACGTTTATAACATCAACGACGACTACCTTGTGATGGTAGTATCGGATCGTATCTCGGCCTTTGATGTAGTACTGCCCAAGGGCATACCTTATAAAGGGCAGGTACTTAACCAAATAGCAGCCAAATTCCTGGATGCCACAGCCGATATAGTTCCCAACTGGAAAATCGCCACCCCCGATCCCAACGTTACCGTAGGTCACCTGTGCGACCCTTATCCCGTTGAAATGATTGTGCGCGGATACCTTACCGGCAGCTCATGGCGTTTGTACAAAGATGGCGGACGCGATATCTGTGGTGTGGCCATCCCTGAGGGTATGCGCGAACACGAGGCCTTCCCTCAGCCCATCCTTACGCCCACCACTAAGGCCGAACAAGGCGCGCATGATGAAAACATTACCCGCGAGGAAATTATTAAACAAGGGCTTGTAAGCGAAGAAGAATATAAAGAGCTGGAGCGCATCTCATTGGCACTGTTCAAGCGGGGCAGCGAAATCGCCAAGGAGATGGGCTTAATCCTTGTGGATACAAAATATGAGTTTGGTAAAAAAGACGGTCAGATCTATCTGATTGATGAAATTCACACACCGGACTCATCACGCTACTTCTATGCCGATGGGTATCAGGAACGCTTTGAAAAAGGCGAAAACCAAAAGCAGTTATCGAAAGAATTTGTACGCGAATGGCTAATGGAAAATAATTTCCAGGGACGCGATGGTGATACTCTGCCCGACATGAACGATGACTTTGTGAATGAAGTATCTGAGCGCTACATTGAGCTCTACGAAAGCATTACAGGCGATAAATTTGTAAAGGCTGATGTATCAGAAGTAGTTGATCGCGTTGAGAAAAACGTAACAGACTACCTGAACTCCTTATAAAACCATCACAAGTGGTTAGCAAAAAGGTAAAACCACTTAAGCAATAAGAAAATAAATAAAACCCGTCAGATTCTTCAAACTGACGGGTTTCTTATTGATAAAGCATTTACGGAACGGTTCTTTATAAGCTCCTTGTGATAGAGAAATGTTCCCTAAGCCTATCGACACCTCTCCTTTTAAAGTAGGAGTGCCACGAAATAACGAGGAGTAAGAATAGTTGAGCACATTGGGTTTCGTATACCACTGTATTCATAAAGAAACCGCATGTTCAATCGTTGAAATTGCGTACTGATCACTCCTTCTCATTACTCATCGCTCACTACTTTTTATTATCTACCCCTCACCCCCTTCCAGCATCATCATAAAAGCCTTTTCAAGGGCGGCTTCACGATAGCGCTTAAAGCGGCCGGATGCACCACATGAAAGGCTATCTTATTAGTAGGCATGAATCTTATCATTGATTTTTATTGGGTTGATTTTGTAGGTTAAAGGCATTCAAATTAAAATAATTACGAATACTTAATTTACCATTCATTGCTAAAATTCGCAGAAGCCGGTCGGAAGTATCTGTCAAATATGTTAAAAAACTATAAAAGTGATACTCTCTTAAATGTGAAGTCAGCAATGCTATTTATGGCAGTGATGAAATACGGTTCGATTGTATTGTCGAATTTACACTCTTAAATGTCATTTGTAATCTGCACATTACACTTTTGCTTAGAATATTCAAAGTACAGATTCTAATATTCAAAGCTTAAAATCCTGCACAATTCAGACCCCTTACTCGTCTTTATCCCTAGTAATGAGGATTGCACAGCAAAATAAAAGCGCTTTACTTTGTACCATCAAATTGCATTAAGGTATAATTTTATAATACAATACAGGTTAACAGGCAAATTATGAGTAAAATTAATGAGACATTCGTAAAAGGCGCTTGGAACGAGCAGGTAAACGTAAGGGATTTTGTTCAGAAAAACATTACTCCTTATGATGGCGACAGCTCTTTTCTATGCGGTCCTACTGATCGAACTAAAAAGCTTTGGGACATCTGCTTAGAAGCTATCAAGGAGGAAACAGCTAATAACGGTGTTCGCTCCATAGACCCTGAAGTAGTATCATCAATCACCTCTCACGAAGCAGGTTACATCCAAAAAGACCTCGAATTAATTGTAGGTCTGCAAACGGATGAACTACTGAAGCGTGCCATGAAACCCTACGGAGGAATCGCCGTGGTGGAGAAAGCATGCCGCGAGCAAGGCCTGGAAGTATCTGACCGTGTAAAAGATATATTCCGTAATTACGCAAAAACCCACAACGATGGTGTTTTTGATGTTTACACCGAAGAAATTCGCAAATACCGTTCACTGGGTTTCCTAACCGGATTGCCTGATAACTATGCAAGGGGCCGTATTATTGGTGACTATCGTCGTTTAGCGCTATATGGTATCGATCGTTTGGTAGAAGCTAAAAAAGCAGACCTGGTAAACCTACTGGGCCCCATGAGCGACGATAAGATTCGTTTGCGCGAAGAAGTGGCTGAACAAATCAAAGCCCTGATTCAGATTAAAGAGCTGGGTAATAAATATGGTCTTGACCTGTCACGTCCAGCGGAGTCGGCACAAGAAGCCGTTCAGTGGGTTTACATGGCTTACCTGGCTGCCGTTAAGGAGCAGGATGGAGCTGCCATGTCGCTGGGTAACGTATCGTCTTTCCTTGACATCTACATGGAATATGACCTCGCGCAAGGCAACATTACCGAAGAGCTGGCACAGGAATTTATCGATCAGTTTGTAATGAAGCTACGCGTGGTGCGTCACTTACGCATGAACGCTTATAACGAGATTTTTGCCGGTGACCCAACCTGGGTAACCGAGGCTATTGGTGGTAAACTGATGGACGGTCGTCATAAGATTACCAAGACCTCATACCGCTTCCTGCAAACCTTATACAACCTGGGGCCATCACCCGAGCCCAACATGACTGTACTTTGGTCCAATTCATTGCCAGAGAACTTCAAAGCTTTCTGTGCCCAGGTATCCATCGACACATCATCTATTCAGTATGAGAATGATGACTTGATGACCCAAACACGCAACTCGGACGACTACGGTATTGCCTGCTGCGTTTCCTTCCAGGAAATTGGTAAGCACATCCAGTTCTTTGGTGCCCGTACCAACCTGGCCAAGGCCTTACTATTGGCTATCAACGGCGGACGCTGTGAGATGTCGGGTAAGCTAATTGTAGAAGGTATTCCTCCATTGAAAAGCGACAAGCTGGACTTTGACGAGGTAATGGCCAACTATAAGATTGCCATGAAAGAAGTAGCCCGCGTGTATAACGAGTCGATGAATATCATCCACTACATGCACGATAAATACTACTACGAGAAAGCTCAGATGGCTTTTGTGGATACGAACCCACGCGTTAACCTGGCCTATGGTATGGCGGGTCTTTCCATTGTAGCTGACTCACTATCGGCCATTAAACACGCCAATGTAACGGTAGTTCGCAACGAAGAAGGATTATCATCTGAATTCCTGATTGATGGCGAATTTCCTTGCTACGGTAACGATGATGACCGCGTGGATAACCTGGCAGTTGATGTTTCAACACATTTCAACCAACTGTTAAGCGGCCTTCAGGTATATAAAAACGCTGAGCCGACCATGTCGATTCTTACCATTACTTCTAACGTGGTGTATGGATTAAAAACAGGCGCTACACCGGACGGACGTGCCAAAGGAGTTCCTTTCGCTCCCGGTGCCAACCCCATGCACGGACGTGATAAAAACGGAGCTATCGCTTCACTGAACTCGGTAGCTAAGCTGGACTATAAAAATGCCCTGGATGGTATTTCCAACACTTTCAGCATTATCCCTAAATCATTAGGTGCCGATGCCGAAACACGCTCCGAGAATTTGGTGACCATGATGGATGCCTACTTCTCGAAAGATGCACACCACCTGAACGTGAACGTGCTAAACCGCGAGCTGCTGGAAGATGCCATGGAGAACCCCAATGAGTATCCACAGCTGACCATCCGTGTATCGGGTTATGCAGTTAACTTTGTTCGCCTAACACGTGAGCAGCAGTTAGAAGTTATCTCGCGTAGCTTCCATAGTAATATGTAATAATAGGCTTTTTAGTTATAAGGCAAAGGCAGAAGCTGGAAGGTTAATCTTCTGCTTCTGCCTACTTACTTTTTAAACCAAAAAAATATGCTAAGAGTACATTCCATTGAATCATTAGGCACCTACGACGGCCCCGGCATTCGTTTGGTCATCTTTTTACAGGGCTGTAACTTCAAATGCCTGTATTGTGCCAATGCCGACACCATTACGGCAAAGGGCGGCTCCGAAACAACGGTTGAAGAACTTGTTAGCATGGCCAACAACCAAAAAGCCTTCTTTGGGAAGAAAGGCGGCGTCACTTTTTCAGGCGGCGAGCCACTTCTGCAAGCCAAACAACTAGTGCCGGTAGTTAAAGCTTTAAAAGAGGCAGGTTTTCACATTTGCATCGACACTAATGGCAGCCTGCTGAACGACGATGTAAAAGCCGTACTTGAACATACCGATATTGTGCTGCTCGATGTAAAGCACATTAACAACGAGAAGCATCAACTTTTAACCGGCAAAAAAAATGACAACACCCTGGCCTTTATAGATTATCTTAGGTCCATTGACAAGCCGGTGTGGCTGCGCTATGTGCTTGTACCGGGCTACTCCGATGATCCTGAACACCTGCATCAACTGGGGCAGCACTTCCAAAATTTCCATAATATTGAAAAACTGGAGATACAACCCTACCACGAACTGGGTGCCCACAAATATGAACACATGGGCTGGGAATATAAACTGAAGCATGTAAAGGCCAACACACCCGAACAACTGGATGCGGCATATGCCATCCTGAAAAAATATTTTAAGGACGTGGTAATCAACTAATCCAACAAGCTACTCACCATTAAAATACTAACAATGAATTATTATTCAGCAAAAGAAATTGTTGAACAAGTAAATAAAGTGGCACAGGCCAAGGCCGACACAAATGCCAATAAAACCTTTGTACTGGCGCTGTTGGCCGGTGGATACATTGCCATGGGCGGACTCCTGGCCATCGTAGTGGGCGGCGGCCTGCCCGGTATCAGTGCTAGTAATCCGGGTATTCAGAAGCTGCTATTCGGTGCAGTCTTCCCCCTGGGTCTCATCCTCTGTGCCATTGCCGGTGCCGATCTGTTCACAGGCAATACAGCCTATTTTATACCGGGACTGCTGTCTGGCAAGCGCTCGGTGAAAACTATACTTAAAAACTGGGGCATCGTGTATGTTGGCAACTTTATTGGTTCTCTCATCGTGGCATTTCTATTCGCATACTACTGCGGACTTTTCAGCAAGGAGCCGTGGTTAAGCAGCACCATTAGCATTGGCGAGTACAAAACAGCATCACCCTTCTTAAAAACCATGGTAAAGGGCATTGCCTGTAACTGGATGGTAGCCCTGGCCATGTGGCTGGCTTATGCCGCCAAGGATGTGTCAGGTAAGATACTCGGCATCTGGTTTCCCATCACAGCCTTTGTGGCCATGGGATTTGAGCACAGTGTGGCCAATATGTTCTTTATCCCCACCGCCATTTTCTACGGTGCTGACGTAAGCTGGACTACCTTCCTGTTTAGCAACCTGCTGCCCGTTACGCTGGGTAATATCATTGGTGGGGCACTCTTTGTGGGAACGGCGTATTGGTTTGTTTACGAGAAGTAAATTAGATACTTTTGCACAAGTTTACAATAAACTCATCGTATGACCAAACTACTGATTATCAGTTTAGTCATACGATGAGTTGTATCTTTCAGACACACTAAAACAGGCCGCATGGAACTCAAAACAGAAAATTACAAGTTCATTCAGCACAATAAATGTGAGTTTTTTCCCTGTCACAAAGTAAAAAACGTGGCGGAGTTCAATTGCCTGTTCTGCTTCTGCCCTCTTTATATGCTTAAGGACAAATGCGGCGGGAATTTCACCTACCTCAATGAAGTAAAAGACTGCAGCGCATGCACCATACCCCATAGTAAAGGAGGCTACGACCACATTATGAGTAAAATGGCAGAGGTAATCAAAATAGGTAGCCAAAGAGATTAGAAAAGTGGCGCAAGAGTTACCTCTCCACCGCTCTATCTTCCTTTTTATTGATTCAGCGAGCTGTACAAACGGCCCTGCCAGGTATCTTTTTCTGCCAGGCGCTTCTCCACTTTTGTTACAAACTCAAAATTCTTAAGTCCCCAGCGTGGTGCAATGAGTAGGTTGTGCGGTGCCTGACTGATAAAACGCTCCATCACAATGCGAGGGTTCATCAGTTCGAGAAAATCAAGCACCAGATCCACAAACTCTTCTGCCTCATAAAGCTTAAAATAGTCCGGTTGATCATCATATAGCTTGGCAAAGGCACTGCCTTTAACGATTTGCAGCTGATGGAGTTTTAAGAAACTAATGGGTAACTGAGATACTTCACGGGCATGCTGCAGCAATTGCTGTCTGTCCTCCCCCGGTAAGCCCAGAATCAGATGAAGCCCCACAGGAATACCGGCCGCAGCGATACGCTTGGTAGCATCCACCGTTTCGGCATGACCATGGCCACGGTTAATCTGTCCAAGGGTATCATCATTGGTTGATTCCGCACCCAGCTCAATGGCGATATAATAATCTTTGCGCCACTCCTTCAAAACTGCCAACAGCTCATCGCTGATGCAGTCGGGTCGGGTACCCAAAACGATGCCCTTTACTTTAGGGTGACTCAATGCCTGTTGGTATTGGGCAATCAAATGCTCGGTTTCGCCATAGGTATTGCTGTAGGCCTGAAAATATGCCAGGTATTGTTGCGTTTGATACTTGGGTCGAAAAAATGAAATACCCTTGTCTATTTGCTCGGTAATCGTCAGCTCAGGACCACAATACGAAGGATTGAAAGTACTGTTATTACAAAAAGCACAGCCCCCGGTACCCTTTGAGCCATCGCGGTTAGGACAAGTAAAACCGGCATTGACCGATACCTTCTGTACCCGCTCGCCAAAAGTGCGTTTTATGTATGAACTATAATCGTTATATCGCTTCTCGTGCCCCCAGGGATATTGCATAACTGTTGTATTTTGGGCGGCAAAGGTATAAATTATACCGATCATTTAGTAGATTCGCTCATGCGAGCTATCCATTTAATTTATTTATCAATGCCACAAGCTCATGATTGGAAGCTCCATAGCTAACAATGTTAATTTTCAATGGCGTGTTTTTGAATTTTGATACAGACAGTTCAAGCGCATCCAGAATCCATTCTGCTTTGTTTCCAAAGGCATCACCGCCTACGAGTGTTAGAAATACTTTTGGACATCCTGTTCGTCCATGATTAATTAACGCTGCATAAAGGGTAGCTTCATAACTTGCCTCTAAAATTAGCCGCGCAAAACTTTCCCAATATACGAATGCAATATCTGAGTAGGCTACGGGCAAAGCCGAGCAGTAAGCCTGCGAAACCAAATGATTTGATTCTCCAATCGTGACCTCTGTATCCCACTGTATTCCAATTTTCAGCTTCTCTTTTAATTGTTCGCGTTGTGATTGGCATACATTATTGAGTTGGGCATTTATTTTGGCAATCCCTCCTCTGCTGGCTAAGGCATAACCATTACGCATACTCCACAATGCTTCCTTATCATTCCCCAATTCTTTTTCAATAAGCTCCAAGCAATTAATTTGATTGCTTGAAGACTGCCCTATTTGATTGTTTACAGAGGCAAAATAGTTCCTATAAATAGTACCGGCACCACAGGCAATGGCGCATGCCGGCCCCTGCGTATAATCATGCTCATAAATTCCAACTCCTCTTTCGGGTGAAATATGCGGCCCAACCATTTCCAATAAATTAAATTGGGAAGCCGCTTGAAAAAGGGCATTGCGATTGCTTGGCTTGCTGTGCAAATCCTGAACATCACTCACAATTTCATTGATACTCATAACTCCCTTGTTACCCACTTTTTGTGCTTGCTGTTTAAGCTCTTTCAAGGTAGGTATTTCAAGTCTTCCAAATTGGTATGACTCATTATTAACAAGTGAGAGGAGTTTATTTCCTATGATGGAAATTTTATTTCTTACATTATCCGGGCTTTGTTCTTCAAATCCCATTAAATCCTCAAACCACATCTCTATTTCAATTATCAATTAGCACTTGCTGCATCTTATAAACTGCAAATACAGTAATTGCAAATACCATAATATCCTGGATGTTTCATCTTCAATTACAACTTTACTGATTTAGTCTTCCATGATGCATCGCGCCATTTCTGCCGTCTTTATTACATTCCTCCTTTTAACTGAAAAAGCTTCATTTTTTCCTTCAAATTCTATTGCTAAAGCTGTAATTCCACCGATACTCGATATTTGCTGCATTTGTTCCCTTGAACAATCAAAGAAAATACTGTAAACGGAACTTACGTCAGTTGATTGGGCTCTTACTTTTTTAACCTCATCTCTTGTAGAATACAACTTTAACATCTCTCCAGAATTTAACCGCATTCCCAATTCTGTTCCCGCTGGGATTACATATTCATGCAATATTCCGTGAAAGTAAATGTATAGTTCAATTTGAAGTACCCCACCGATGTTGTGGAATTTCAAAATACCCAATGTAAATGGTAGATTATCACTAAGTACCTTAGGAGGCGGATTATTTATAGAAATAAGCTTTATTTCACTCATTTTAATCACCTCTCCTGTTACAGGATTGATTTTACGCTCCTTATATTTGCATTTTTTTTGTGCTTGTAAATTACTTGCAAAGCCCATTGAAAGGACAAGCAGAACCAGTGGCAAAAGCGACTTTCTCTTCATTGCTTTGATTTAAAGGGGTTGAACAAAGCTAACACTCAATATTTAACAGTATTCGTTATTAATACAAATATTTTGGCTTGCATTAATGAGTATAATTTTGAAAAAAAATCTGACCAAAACAAATATTATCCCCTAAAAATCAAATATTTATATCTCACTCGCGATTGTCAGTTTTTCAGCTAAATTCTGCTAGCCAATTTTAGGTAGCTTCAGACTTCAATAAACTCTATAAAGTATCGATTACCCTGATCTTAAATATACCCTGCAGGTTTATAGGGAGGGATGGCGCTAATAGTAAATTGTATGAGTAGTGACAGATTGCGTGGTTATTTCCTGTCAAACCGCTACAATGATTGAGCGTGCTACAGGCCTCTAAATTTACTACATCGCCTGCCATTACTTATACAATTGGCCACTGGGCTTTATTCCTTTCTCATATAATATGATCCCAACTCGTTTTATATGCTGTATTAACTCTTGATTATCAAGTTTATCAAATATTGAAATGTCTATATTATATGGTAATAACAAATCATCTAGTTCAGTCTCAATTCTCAGAAGCTTATTTAAATTTAATTTATCACCAACTAAGCTAATATCAATATCAGAACCTTCTCTATAATTACCTTTTGCTCTTGAACCGTAAAGAATAGCTTTGTAAATATCAGGATAATTAGCAAATACTGATATTATTTTATTTATATGTAATTCATTTAATCCGTACATTATTCCTTATCAAATAAACTTTGTTGTTCTCCAGTTCTTTTTCCTTCCATTACTTCTTGAAATTTCAGAAATGCAGAATGATATTCATTTATAATTTTTAAATATATTTCATTAGCTGTTTCTTCATTATAGGTATGTGATGTTTTAATTCGGCTTTTTATCATATCCATCCACATATCTCCATTTTCAATAAGTTTTGTAGAGAAAGCAAATCTTATAGCGTCTCTAGAACCTCCTATTTCAGAATTTCCTTGATAAAAAGCATAATCTTTCATTACGTTCCAAGCCATCTCATATGTATATTCAAAACGTTGAATTAATCCTTCCTTTATAATCTCTTCAAGAACACCTTCTGCATCTTCATTCTCAATTTCCAGTTCGTTCTTTTGGAGTTCCTTTTTTATATAATTTATAGCTTCAGATAACTTCTTTAATGCCTTGTTATAATTGGAAAATCTTTGTTCCCATCTTATATCTTTTTTGTCTGTCATGATGCTTCCTTTATTGCATTATAAAACTCTCTAAAGTTAAAAATTAATTATTAGTCATTGATGGGAGTACATACTAAGCAATTTCATTTCTTATTGGATTGTGCTTTTGCCTGTGGCCAACGGTCAGGCTATGAAGCCTAGCTTGTGTTGCGCCTGCGGCAAGCATGCTTTATGAGCCATTGTTACAAACCGTTATTGTTTTCGCTAAAAATTAGATCTAACTCATAATCCGCTGAACTTTCATTGCATAGCCTATACTTAATTATTTTACCATCTGGATTTATTAAATAATTCTGAGGTATAAACTTCACATCATAAATAAGAAATGCCTCATTTCTCCAACCTTTCAAATCTGATATATTTACCCATTCTATAGAGTCTTGTTTAATCGCATTTACCCACCTCCGTTTTTCAGTATCTCCGGATATGCCTATAATTTCGAAACCTTTTGAGTTGAATTTCTTGTATATCCGTCTTAACCACTTATGAGAGCCACGGCAAGGTGCACAACGTGAGTCCCAAAAATCGAGTAAAACATACTTTCCTCTATAATCAGAAAGACTGATTGTATCGCCCTTTGGAGTTACTTGCTGTATTTCAGGTGCAATGTCACCAACTTTCGGAGGATCTGGCAAATTAATATATTCTTTTATCTCAACACCTTGTTTTAATGATTTTAATTCTTCTGAAAGGTTTTGGTATATGTTTTTAATTTGTTTTTTATTCAAATGTCTATAAGCCATACAGCACTCTTCATACAAAGAAGTTAAAGTAACATATGAATTCGATTTATTTAGTAGAAAGCTAGTAATACTGTCGATTAAGTTTTCCTGTAACCATTCAATTTTTAGTGAATCCTTTTTTTTCTCTTCATTTGATTTGAAGTGAATTTGTTCTCTTAAAGTGTTGATTTGTTTATTAGCATTGTTTATGAGTAAAATATAGTCTTCGAATTCAGAATGCATTTCGGAACCTAAAACTTCTAAGTTCTTGAGGAATCTATAATCACCATTTATTGTAATTTCTGATGGTTCAAGCCAAATGATTTTTCGATCCCTAAATTCATATTTATTTCTTCTATTATGCAAATAAAATTTACGAGGGGTGCTTAATTGAACTTTGAAATCAATTTTCCCATTCAAAACCTTTATTGAATCAACTAACTTTTTGTTTTCGTAATTCGTCAAGAACAAGGTCGTTGAATCAGGTGCATTTTCTAATGTCCCTTTGAGTTGACAGTTTCTTTGTTGAGTATTACACGAAACAATGATGGCTAAGGTAATAATTAAGGTTAGTTGTGTTTTCATTTTTAATGGTTTGTAACTTCTCTATTGACTCACCTTTTCCTTCTATTGCCCTTTTAAGCAAATCAAAAGTTTGTAGTTATAATTTTCTTTTTTTCACTTAATATTATAATACTTTTAGGTCACTATTACCCCGCAGTATCATGTTGTAAGTAGGTCTAATGAAACAGCACACATGCAGGGCTATCTGCTTTTATTTCACTCATGTACTGTAATAAGCCACTTTGAGCATCACGCTGAAAGGCCGCAAGGTTGTGCGATCGTTGGTTGGCTACCACCAGCAAGGCGCCATCCGGAGTAAGCGCAAAGTTACGGGGCCAGTCGCCGCGCACAGGCTCATAAGCAATGGCTTGCAGCTCTTTTCCGGAATCAGATATGCTGAAGATGCCGATGGAGTTATGCCCGCGATTGGAAGCATAGAGAAAACGCGCATCGGGCGACAGATGGATATCTGCACAGTAACTCTTGCCTGTAAAATCATTGGGTAAGGTAGATAAGGTGGCCATCACCTGCCATCCTTGCCCTTCCCTGCTTACAACTGACACGGTGCTGTTGAGTTCATTGACCACATAAAGCAGCTTGCCATTGGGATGAATGGCTAAATGCCGTGGTCCGCTGCCACTAGCTAGCGATAAGCTATCCATCCGGTGCATAGCTTGATCTTTCAGTTCATAGAAAATAAGCTGATCAAGTCCTAGATCCAGTGCCACTACATTTTTAGCATCCAAAAACCAGGTCGAATGCGCATGGGAGCTAACATCTGAATCATCCGATCTATGTTGTGCCACATCCAGTAAGGGTGACAACTGCCCTGCGGCATCTACTGTAACATATCCTACATTGCCTCCGCTATAATTAGCCAGCAGCACATCACCAGCCGACCCAACCGCAATATGACAGGGATGCGCCCCGCCCGTGGCGGCCGTGTTAAGCACTTTTAGTCCATCATCTTGTCGTTGATAGGAGTGAATAATACCCGTTCCCTCATCGTCCACTTCACTAACGGCCAACAGCGTTTGACGCCCATTGGCCCAGGTCAGGTAAGAAGGATTAACCATGGAAGCTGCCAGGCGCAGGGTATCAAAGGTACCATCCGCACGCAGCGCACCTTGATAAATCCCTTCACTTTCGCCATCGGTGTAAGTGCCCAAATAGTATGTATAGCTTTTCCCATCAGGCTTATCACTACACGACCAGAGTAGGAATAGTATTGATATCAGCGAAAATAGGTTCTTCATGCGTTCTTCTTATTTTATTGTTCTTAGATCATCTGAACGCTAAAGATAGAAAAAGCCATTGACACATCCGCTCCAGTATGCTGCGCACGCAGGAAAAATGCTATTTAAGCGCAACATCAGCCCCGTCCATTAGGTTCCTCCCATCCTGTAGACTAGGAAAGGTGCCCATAGGCAGGGAGATCTACCAAAGATTACATTCTAAATTTCGTGATTCACCCCTTTACTTTTGGGCTTAAACCTTGCCTTCGCCAACAAATATCCCAGCGTGAAAGGCATACCAAAGAGCACAGCCACCAATACAATGACCACGAATACAATAAGCCATGATATACGTCGCACAAAACGAATAAGATTATCGGTGGTTTCCTCAATCAGCACCTTGCCCGAGACGGTCAAATCCTCTTTCAACAATACGCGCTGCTCATTTAGATACTTTTGCAAGGCATCGCGCTCATTGGATAGCTCATAGATACTAGATTCCATGCCCCGGTTGAAATCATGCACAAGAGGAGTCAGCTCCTCACGCAGCCGCACTGCGATGATGCCCATCATCTCGGGCGACTCCTGAGCCACTATGGCCAGGCGATTCAACATCTGCGACAAGGAATCGATGCGCGCCAGATAAGGCTCCACAAGCGTATCATTCTCAAAGGTTAGTAATAGCAGTTCCTTCTCCCAGGCCAACTGCGACTTAATCTGCTCGTTATACACACTAATGCGGTCGGTAAAATCATTCACCACCTCGGCACCGGTACCTATGGTAGTAGTATAAAGCGAATCGGGGATATTCAGGTGCTTTATTAGATGGGGACGCGTATCCGATTTTGTAAACTGCCAGCCTTGTATTGCTTTAGGCAGGGGATAGTTGTCCACAAAAGATGCCAACTGCTGATAGCGGCTACGATCATTGCTCCTTCGTGCCAAATCATCGATCTCAACATAAAGATCATGGGCACAGTCCTGCGCCAGATGAGTGTGCTCGCCAAAAACCTCAGCGCCCTCCCCATCAAAATAGTTCTTCATCTGACGAGCCAGCAACCAGGTATCAACCAGCGATATCTCGGGGTCGGTTTGAAAAGCCGTGCGCGTGCAAGCCGATGTGGCGGCACCTTTCCATTTAATGGCTTCGGCACGTATACTCAAATCGCTGCTGAGACCTGCTATGGAATCGGCTGTTTGCACCACCAAGCCACTAAAGGTTTTGTAATAGGAACGAACAGCCAATCGATTATTCAAATGCTGCGCAGGAAGGGGATCCGTGCCATACTGTGGTTCAAACTTAATTAAAGAACAGGCCGATAAACCCAAGGCAAAAGCCATTAAAATAATATATGCTCTCATGGCAATGAATATTGTATTATACTATAAGTGTAGGAAAAAATAAGGGCTAATTTCACCCAAATAACCTTATTATGATTGTTGTTAGGCCTTATAAAATTAGCTTTTATTAGTTTTAAGCGCAATAAAATATGTTTGAAAGCTACATACTCAAAATTAAAGATGCATAATCATGATTAAAAAAACATCGTGCCTGCTATTAATGGCCTTTCTGGGCAGCATTATCGCACAAGCACAAACCTTATCAGAACAAAAAAACAATCCCTTTTTTGGTGAGACCTGCACCAGTATAATGGTGGGCAAAGCCGCCACCACCGATGGCTCAGTCATTACCTCGCACACCTGCGATGGCCGTTACCGTACCTGGCTTACAATTGAAACAGGCCAAACCTTTGACAACGACACTACTACACCTATTTATAAAGGCAAGCTAAAAACTGAAACCCCTTGGGATATGCGCAAGATGCAGCAGGTAGGCACTATACCACAGGCAAAGGAAACTTACAGCTTTTTAAACACAGCCTATCCCTGTTTAAACGAAAAGCAGCTGGCCATTGGCGAAACGACTTTTGTGGGACCCGAAGAGTTGGTGAATGAAAAAGGCATGTTCCTGATTGAAGAGCTGCAGCGCATTGCGCTGGAACGCTGCTCGACTGCGCGCGATGCCATTCAACTAATTGGTGAACTGATTGAAGAATATGGTTACGGCGACTGGGGCGAATGTATTACCATAGCGGACAAAAAGGAAGTATGGCAGATGGAAATTGTGGGCGAAGGGCCAGATAAGATTGGTGGTATCTGGGCGGCGCAGCGCATTCCTGACGGGCATGTGGGCGTATCGGCCAACATATCGCGCATCGGCGAAATAGACCTTAAAGACAAAGACCATTATATGGCTTCGAAGAATGTGAAAACGGCCGCCAAGAAGCTGGGGCGCTGGGACGGAAAGAAACCCTTTAAATTCTGGAAAGCCTATGGCGATGTGGAGAAGCCTTTTAAAATTCGCGAATATTTCATTTTGAACGCATTGGCTCCTTCATTAAATCTTGATTTTAATGCTAATGAACTACCCTTTTCAGTAAAGCCCGATAAAAAAGTGTCGGTGCAGGATGTGATGGCACTCTACCGTGAGACCTACGAAGGTACAGCCTACGATATGACACAAAACCTGTTAGTGACCAAAAAGAAATACAACGACAAAAAAGAAGAGATTGGCGTTGACACCATTAAGTCACCCATTGCCAACCCATGGATGGGACGCAGTGAGCGTAACCTTTACAACCAACTAAATGAAGGAACGGTTGAATTCCAGCGTACCGTGGCTGTTGCGTGGTGCTCTTATTCAGAGATTATACAACTGCGCGACTGGTTACCGGACGAGATTGGTGGCATCGCATGGTTCAGCTTTGACAACCCCGGTCAGTCGCCTCGAATCCCTATTTACTCGGGCACGACCCAGCTACCTGAGAGCTTTAATTTTTGCGGTCAGAAGCGTTACCGCGAAGATGCAGCCATCTGGCAATACCGCAAGGCTAATAAGCTGGCTACGCTGGCATGGCAATCTACCAAAGACGACTTTTTGAAAGAAGTCGCTTATTTTGAAGAGAAAGGACTGACAGAAACAAAAGAATTAGAAGCACGCATAGCAAAACTCATTGAAGCGAATAAGCAGACAGAAGCCAAGGCGCTGCTCAACCGCTACACGAAAGACTTCACAGGTGCCACTATGCTGCGCTGGAAAGAGCTGGAAGAAAAATACTGGACCCGATTTGGATTGGGTTTCTAAGCCTAGAAAGCAGAAGGAAAATCGATAATAGAGGTTCGTATCTTTATTGGAATCGTATTAATAAAGATGCGAACCTTAATTCTTTGACAATAATCTTGGGCCAAACGCTTTGATACCAATCGCACCGAGGGGTGCTGTAGTAACAATACTTAGTACAGCCATGGCCAGAATTATCTGCCCTGTTTCGATGGGTACAGAACCTAGCTTACCGGCCTCAATTAAAGTAAGGGGCACAGCACCAATGGCGGCCTGCACCGTTGCTTTGGGCCAGTAGGCAATCACACAAAACAGCTTCTCCTTATTATTAAGTGCCGAGCTCAGCAAGACGATCCACACTCCTGCACTACGAGCAGCAAGCCCCAGCACCAGAAGCAACAATCCGGCACCCAACAACTCTGTATCCAACTGATTAATCTGCACTTCAGTACCAATGTACACAAACAGCAGTATCTCAGATAGTACCCATACTTTATTAAATTTGGCCGATAGACGTTTTGCCAACTTGCCATAGCGCTCCAATATGATAAAACCAATGGCCATGATGCCCAGAAGGCCTGCAACGGGGATCATGCTTTTTACAGCCTCATACTCGCACAGCTCATAAAACACCACAGCTACAATCATAAAGATGATGACTTTCTTGGTGTCGCGAATGTGGAAATGTTTAAAGAAGGCCACCAAAGCGATGCCCAGCAAACACCCCAGTAAAGCACCCATCACAATTCCGGCAGGCACCTGCCACAATAACTGTCCAACATGTATCTCGGCACCGGCCGCTAAGCCCACAAAAACACTGAAGATAGTAATAGCAAATACATCATCCACCGAGGCACCTGCCAACACCAGAGTAGGCACTTCTTTTTTCCTTCCCCAGCCTTTATCTTTCAGATCAAGCATGGTGGGTACTACCACGGCAGGCGATACAGCCGCTATGATAAAGCCCAGCATCCCTCCTTCTATCCAACTGAAATGGAAAATATAATGCGCCATGGCCATCACCGTTAGTCCTTCGAACACGCCGGGTATAAAACTCATATTAATGGCAGGACGGCCAACCTTATGCAGCGTCTCTCGATTAATACCAAGACCCGCCCGGATGAGAATAACAAGGAGTGCAGCTGTTTTCAACTCTTTGAGAAGCAACGACACCTCCGGATCCACCACATTGAGCACTCCGGGTCCCACCACAACACCGGCCACAATTAAACCCAGAATACCGGGCAGACGCACTAAAGAAAAAACGTAATAAAGTATTAGTGCCAGGGTGACGATTAAGGCTATGTTGAGGAGCATATTGGAGAAGGTGAAAAGGTTGAAGAATTGGTGACTGGTGAATTGGGAAACTGATGAATTGGTGAATTGGTGAATCGTTAAATTGCTTCTCTGCTAAAATATAAACTCAGTTATTCAGTTTAACAATTCACCAATTTTTCATTAACTAGTTCTTCTTCACATATTTCGTAAGAATGAAGATGGTTTGACCATTAACCTTACCAACAATATGCTCCGGGTCATCCGCCGCGAGCCCGATATTTCGAACGGGAGTACCTCGCTTAGCAGTAAAACCACCACCTTTAACATTCAAGTCTTTAATCAATACCACAGAGTCGCCTGCCTTTAACTCTACCCCATTACTATCGATATACTTCAATTCTTCCTCTTCCGCTTTGGCCCATTTCAGTGTGTCATCATCCAGGTACAGCATGTCCAGCAAATCCTGAGTCCAGTCGGCCTCAAGCTTGTTCAGCAAGCGATAGGCCATCACCTGCACAGCAGGCTCAGTGCTCCACATACTGTCATTCAAACAGCGCCAGTGATTGGCATCCATCGTATCAGGTTGCTCAATCTGCGAACGGCATATTTCACAGCACAAAATGCAATTGGCAACATCCTCACCCTCTACGGGTGGTACCTTATACACGCCAAGGCCTTCCTTGCTTCCACATAGTTCACATTTGCTTTCGCTTCGCGCCATCAGCGCCTTTTCAATACTCATTTTATCTATTTTTTAAACAATTGTTTCAATACCTTCTCCACATCGGCCTGCTTAGGCGTGATGTCAAAAACATGCGCGGGCTTCAGGTAAATAACCTCTTTCTCAGCCTTAAAACGCTCTTCACCACCACCGGTAATATTCAGCATGATGCAATCATCTTTCTTCACCGTACCCTCTTTCACTGCTTTTATAAGGGTAGCTGTGGCCACGGCCGCTGCAGGGTGTATATCAATGCCCTCCTTATCACGGAAGAGAAGTCCTGCTTCAGCCGCCTCTTCATTGGTAGCCAACAGTACATCGCCCCCGGCCTCTTTCATAGCGTCATACAAACCTCCACTAATAGGATAAGGGGGCTTACGGTTCGACAGTACTTTAGCATCAATCGCTTCCACTTGCTTACGCGCCTCAGAATCATCGAGGGGTAGCATGGCACGCGAATCAGCTTTCCAGGCATTATGAATAGGTATAAAAGGTGTGTTTTGAGACACCATCAGCTTCATCAAATTATTACCAAATCGCCCATCTTCAATCAGGCGCTTATTAGCTTCCCAGGCAGCAATGGCTCCCGTACCGCTGCCCACAGCCTGAAAATAATATTGAGGAATGCGACCAATGGTAGTTACCGCCGATAAGGTTGTAGTGCCCATACCATCACGGCGAGCCACATTTTTAGCACCTCCTTCAGCAACAAAGTCATCCAGTTCACAAGCCATATTCGACAAATGAATGGCATCAAAATAGTCACTTCCTGACTTAGTCACCACCAGCTTTACGTTGTCATTTATCGGCTCATCGAACCACATTGCATTCAGGTTATCCTCGGGCACGCATAACAATAAGGGTATGTTATTATCGGAACAAACACGCGCAAAAGCACGGGCAGTATTACCCGCTGAGGCCACTACCAATACGGTGCCATCTTCAGTATGCAATCTTCCTCCTACCGAAAAAGCTTCGGTTTCCTTAAAGGAGCAGGTACGAAAATTAGCACCTTTCTCGGGCCAGTAACCACTAAAGGTGATGTGCAAATCAGATAGCCCAAGGTACTGCGCCAGCCCCTCACTCTTGTAGGTAACCGGTGCCGATGAGCCTTGCAGCATCTTATGCACAGGCAGCCAGTCGGCAAAACGAAATACGCCGTACGATGGGTCTTTCACCTCTATTTGTTTTTTCTCATAGATGGCTCTGATCAAACTGGGCTCTTTCTCATTGGGCGCATCCAGTGTCCAGCCTTTGTCTTCAAACTGTACACCGGTTTTAACCGACTCCAGCTTGTAAGGCGTTGCTTTGAATTCTTTAACCATAGTAACGTAGTGTTCTTTGAGCCACAAAAATAGAAGTTTTTAAGCGGCATGGTAAATAATCAACCATAAAAACATAGTGTTTTCATAGATTAGAAGCACAGCGAACTAGTTAACAAGCTATTACATAAAGTATCATGATCGATAGAACCATTGCTTTTAAACAATATTTAACCGATTCTTACACCAGCATGCCGTGCGCTAACGCTTCATTTAATAGCTTTGTTCTTGAATCCTATTATTTGACTTAATGAAACTACGCTTCTTAATATTGTTCATTGCTTTTATTGCGGTATTTATCATCGGATGCCAGGAGAAAACGGCCACAGTAGCACCTAATATCATTTATATTCTGGCCGATGACATGGGATATGGCGATGTAAAGGCTTTAAATGCCAATTCAAAGATTCCGACGCCAAACCTTGATCAACTGGCTAAAGAAGGCATCACATTTACCGATGCACACAGTAACTCGGCCGTATGTACACCCACCCGCTATGGCACGCTAACCGGACAATACAGCTTCCGAAGCCGTTTGAAAAGTGGCGTATTGGTTGGGCATGAACCCTCACTGATTGAAAGGCACACGCCAACTGTCGCTACGCTCCTAAAGGCAGCTGATTACCAAACAGCATGTGTGGGCAAATGGCACCTGGGACTCAACTGGGCCAAAAAAGACACAAGCCAGCCCCTGTTTCACGGTGGTAACCTGTGGGACATCTTCCACACCGAAAATGTTGACTATGCGGCTCGTGTAAGCGGCGGCCCATGTGATTTGGGCTTTGACTACTCATTCATCATTCCGGCCTCACTGGATATTGCCCCGTATGTCTACCTGGAAAATGATCGTCCAACGGCAGCTGTCACGCGTCAGGTTCCTTTTTTCAAGGATGAAAGTGCCCGTGGCATCTGGTACCGCAGAGGCGATGTAGCCGAAGATTTTGATCACACCAAGGTGTTGCAAACAATCACCCAAAAAGCGATTGATTTTATAACCAACAGCGAACGTTCTCAACCCTTCTTTTTGTACTTTCCACTAACATCGCCCCACACCCCATGGTTTCCCAGCGAGGAATTCAAAGGTCGATCAGACGCTGGCGTTTATGGCGATTTTGTAGCCATGACCGACGATGTGCTTGGCCAAATTATGACGACTCTGGAAAAAGCAGGCATAGCCGATAACACCTTACTGATTTTCACTTCCGATAATGGAGCTTCGTGGCTACCAGCTGAAATTGAAGAATTTGAGCATCGCGCCAACGGACCTTATAATGGCATGAAATCGGATGTATGGGAAGGCGGCCATCGTGTGCCGATGATTGCCCGCTGGCCCAAAGCCATTAAAGCGGGTCAAAAAAGTGATGTACTCATCTGCTCAACCGACTTAATGGCTACCTGCGCTGAACTAAGCGGCCAGGCAACACCAGAAACAGCTGTGGACAGTTACTCATTCCTCTCCGCTTTAAAAGGTAATCCTAGTAACAACAAAGAAAGAGTGGTGGTTCATCATTCTGTAAATGGAACCTTTGCCATCCGCAAAGGGGACTGGAAGCTGATTGACGCCAAAGGTTCCGGCGGCTGGAGTTTACCGGAAGATAAATGCCCGGAGGCTCCCCCTCAACAACTTTACAATCTGGAGACAGATAAGGCCGAAACCAACAATTTATATAGCGAATATTCGGAAATTGTAAAGGAGCTCAATGCTCTTCTACACCCCTATAAGGCCGGCAACGAGGCCAAATAGTTACAATTACAACCACCAAAAACGGCTGCTCCATCAGGAACAGCCGTTTTTATTTTATATCTAAACATTGTTAGGCTTTTGCCAAATCAGGTTTATAGAAACCTAAATCATCAATCGATGAATTGAAGATAAAACCGGCTTTAGCATGGTTATCGGCTTTTCCTCTCGAAATAAATATTTCGGCTGAAGTACGGAATTTATCATCACGTTGCGTATCGTGCAGCAGCAAATAACCAAAAATGATATTACCAGCCATCTCCACCATTCGGCGGGCGTGGTAATCGACATATTCGTTGTCCTTAACAGCCACAACTGCCTTCACCGCACGCTCATATTCATCTGTCATGCCAATTAAGGTACGACGCAGGGCGTGTAATTCAGGTTTTAGCTCCATCATCTCGAATTCACGGATTCTATCAAGGTAACCACCTGTAGTCACTCCTCGAATAGCGGCCACCACCTGCAACTGAGTTGTTCCTTCATATATCGACGTGATACGGGCATCACGGTAAATACGCTCCACCGGATAATCTTTCATAAACCCTGAACCACCGTGAATCTGCACCGCGTCGTAAGCCAACTGGTTACTGTACTCACTGGTCATTCCTTTCAACAACGGAGTAAAGATGTCCGCCAGTTTTTGGTAGCGTTTCATCTCCTTACGCTCTTCCGGCTCCAGCTTGCGCTCTTCCGAAATGTGCATATATGTTTTGTAGACATCCACATAACGCGATGTTTCGTATAGCATGGTACGTCCGGCATCGAGCTTGGCTTTCATGGTGGCCAGCATTTCATACACCGCCGGAAATTGAATAATAGGTTTACCAAACTGTTCGCGCTCCTTGGCATATTCCAAAGCTTCGCGGTAGGCGGCCTCACACACACCCACCGACTGTGCACCAATACCCAAACGCGCCCCATTCATTAAGGCCATCACGTATTTGATGAGTCCCATTTTACGCGTGCCAACCAGCTCGGCCGGGGCATCTTTAAACACCAGCTCACAGGTTGGCGAGCCCTTGATACCCATCTTATTCTCCAGGCGGCGAACGATCACTGATTGATGGTTGCGATCGTAGATAAACATCGACAAGCCACGTCCATCCTGCGTACCACCTTCAGAACGGGCCAAAACAAGTGCAATGTGTCCATCGCCATTGGTGATAAAGCGCTTCACACCGTTTAACACCCACTGACCATCTTTCATCTCGGCTTTCAGCTGAACGGCCTGCAAGTCTGAACCGGCATCCGGCTCTGTCAAATCCATAGCCATGGTTTCACCGGCTGAAACACGGGTCAGGAAGCGCTCTTTCTGATCCTCATCGGCAAACTCGTTAATGGTTTCGGCGCAGTCCTGTAAGCCCCAGATGTTAACAAAACCGGCATCGGCACGCGACACAATATCGGCGGCCATAATGTAGGGTACAATCGGGAAATTTAAGCCATCGTACTTACGTGGCAGGGTGATACCCATGAGACCGGCCTTCACCAAGGCATCCAGGTTTTCTTGTGTACCGCGGGCATACACTACCTCGTTATTCACGATTTTTGGCCCTTCCTGGTCCACGCTTTCGGCATTGGGCGCCACAATGTCACCACATATCTCCCCTACAATCTCCAATGTTTTCTCGTAGCTATCCATGGCATCTTCAAAATCCATGGGTGCGTAATCGAATTTATCTTTATCAGCAAAATTGCGCTCTTTTAAAGCCACAATCTTCTTCATCAACGGATGCTCCAAGTGGAATTTTAAATCCGGGTTATCTGTGAAAAAATTTGCCATTGTATTATTTTATTTTGAGTTCCTTGCGGAATTCTGATCCAACAATAATTTTAGTTAGCTGATAGCTATCGGCTGCCAGCCATTAGCTTTTTGCTACTTGGTGTTCTGCTTATAGAACTTAATTAATTTTGGCACCACCTCACCCACATCGCCAGTAATAGCATAGTCGGCCAGCTTATTAATTGGTGCATTCGGATCATTGTTAATGGCAATGATCATTGACGATTCTTCCATTCCGGCGGTATGCTGAATCTGACCGGAGATACCACAAGCGATATATAATTTTGGGCGCACGGTTACTCCGGTCTGCCCAATCTGGCGCTCGTGTGAAGCATAACCCGCATCCACGGCGGCACGCGAGGCCCCAACTTCACCTCCCAGCACCTCGGCCAATTCTTCCAGCTGGGCAAAGTTTTCTTTTGAGCCCACACCATATCCACCGGCCACAATGATAGATGAGTTTTTGATGTTTACCTTTGATTTTTCCATATGGCGCTCAATCACTTTCACCACCAAATCTTCAGGTTTCAGTATTTTATCAACCTCCAGATTATTGACTTTCCCTTTGTAAGTCGCATCATAAATTTCTTTTTTCATTACCCCTTCGCGAACCGTAGCCATCTGAGGGCGGCAGTCGGGGTTAATGATGGTGGCCACAATATTTCCACCAAAGGCGGGACGAATCTGATACAAGAGATTTTCGTAGGTTTTGCCGGCCTTTTTATCTTCGTGCGGCCCAATTTCCAATGAGGTACAGTCGGCCGTTAAGCCGCTTACTAAAGCGGATGACACGCGGGGACCTAAATCGCGACCAAAGGTAGATGCTCCTAAAAGGGCCACCTGCGGCTTCTCTTTTTCAAAAAGATTTACAATAATGCTTGTAAAAGGCAAGGTTGTATAAGGTTCCAGGCGCTCGTCATCACCAATATGGACCACATCAGCGCCGTAGGGATATAGCTCTTTTTCAATTCCTTTGAGATTGTGTCCCAACACCAAGGCCTCCAGTTTACAGTTTAATTGATTGGCGAGCGATCGTCCCTTGGTCATTAATTCTAACGACACATCGGCTACTTTTCCCTCCTCTATTTCGCAAATAACAAATACGTTGTTCATTTTTTCGATTTTTTACCGGAAATTCCGGTCGGTGAAACAAAAGCTATTAGCTAAAGGCTATTAGCCATCAGCTTTCTAGCCTATAGTGTGGTTAGCAATTAATTCTTTCATTAATTCATCAATCTCCTCATCGGCAGGCGTCAGGCGCTTGGCTTCTTTGGCCTGAAACACGACATTTTCGATTTTTTTCACCTTAGTAGGTGAGCCGGATAAGCCTAACCAATTGACATCTGTTTCAATATCATTCACGCTCCACTCTTCGATATTCAAATAGGGACGATCAGCTGTTAAATCAATGTAATCTTCCGATTCGCTCTGACGCTCGGTAATGGTTTTGGCATGCTTGAATTTCATCAAAAGCTTAGCATTACGGGGACGGCAATCAGGCGCACTGGCATTCACCGTAATAACGCCGGGCAAGGGCATTTCTACAGTTTCTACCCCGCGCTCAAGACGACGCTTGATGACAATCTTTTTCTTATCCGCCGAGAGCACCTCTTCGGCATAGGTTACCTGGGGTAAGCCCAGCTTTTCTGCCACCTGTGGACCTACCTGGGCGGTATCGCCATCAATGGCCTGACGACCGGCGATGATCAAGTCATATTTATCCATCTTGCGGATGGCACAGGATAAGGCGTAAGAGGTAGCCAGCGTATCGGAACCGGCAAAGGCACGATCAGTTAGAAGAAAACCATTATCTGCACCGCGGTAAAGTCCTTCGCGGATAACATCGGCAGCTCGTCCAGGTCCCATGGTTAATATGGACACCTCAGTGCCCGGGTAAGTATCTTTTAATCGTAAGGCCTGCTCCAGGGCATTCAAATCCTCAGGATTGAAGATTGCCGGCAAAGCAGCGCGATTCACGGTTCCATCCGCTTTCATGGCATCTTTGCCTACATTTCGGGTATCAGGTACTTGCTTGGCAAGAACTACAATTTTTAATCCCATTGCTTCATTTTTTGGTAAAGAATTATTATCGGTTGACAAATATATAAAATCAGCGCAATTAACAAAGTTTAACACAGAGCCCTGATCCACTGTATATTAGACAGAAACACACATACACAACGATAAAAGTAATATTATTACTAAATGTGAAAATATCGATTCGATATCCAACACAACCAATAGGTTAGACCTGCATTCACACCAACTAAAACTCAACAAAAGGAGGTGATTGGGCGTTTGAACAAAAAATCATTCGTTTTGCTCTATTTAAAATGAGTTTAAGTAAAAAAATTACGGAGATGTTAAAGGTTTTTGTAATATTATTTTTGGCTTGCTTCACCATCGACATTATGGCACAAGATTCGACGAAATACCAACTTAACCCGCTTACAAAAGAAGAGCAACGGGTGATTTTACACAAGGGAACCGAATACCCTTTTACGGGTGAATACAATAATCACAAAGAAAAGGGTCAATACTTGTGTAAACAATGCGATACACCCCTTTATAATTCAAGCGATAAGTTTGATTCGCAGTGCGGATGGCCCAGTTTTGATGATGAGATAGACGGTGCTGTTGAGCGCGTGCCCGACCCCGATGGCCGGCGCACTGAAATAATATGCGCCCGCTGCAAAGGCCACCTGGGGCATGTATTCATTGGCGAAGGTTTCACTTCGAAAAACACACGACATTGTGTCAATTCTATTTCTTTGAAGTTTGTACCTGCTAAGGAATAGCAACTCGATGATAGCTATTAGCGACAAACAGTCCGGCGTGTCTATTAAATTTGAATGACCTAACTCAATTAATTATGCACACATTACTTTAGTATATTAAACAGCTTTTTGAGGTTAGTTTTGAAGCGCAACTTTACTAGTATGCACTTTACGCCCTCTTTTTAATGGCACAACATACGCCATGGGTATTATGTTGCGAACACAGGTCGAACAGGGGACAATGATGCGAAAGGTAATCACACATTTCGATATCCACCATCTGATACTGAAGCGGATAAACAGGCTGCGCCAGATAGTAGCGAAGGTGCCCGTACTTAATACGAGCATTGACACATTGCTCAAAAAGCGGATTAAGTCCATAGGCTGTGTAAAGCGACTGCATTCGCTCAACGAGCATCTCAATCTCTTCGTCGTCAGCATAATCAATATCAGGGAAATAAAACTGTTCGATACCAATAAGGTCACACAGCTTAATTCCTTCCTCATCGTCGTCCTGCAAGGGCTGTTCCTCATTGCCTGCGGCTGCATCAAAAAACGAATATAAACGCTCGCTCGCCTTTGCCTGTGCGCTTTCCAAATCCTCTATCAACTGCTCAATATACCTCTTCATCCTTCATTTAATTTCCAAGCACATGACCTTCAACGCAGAAAAACCAATACAGTTACATCAAGACATGAGAAATACACACATTCTGTTGCCATTTTAGCTGGCTTTACAAGGGGAATTGTAACTTTGAAGCACAAAATACAAAACGCATGCAAGTCGATTTATTTGTTCCCTGTTTTATTGACCAGATGTTTCCCCACACGGCCTGGAGCACCGTTAAGCTGCTTGAGCAGGCCGGATGCGAGGTACACTACAACACAGAGCAAACCTGCTGTGGTCAGGCACTTTATAACGGAGGCGACACTTTGCATGCCACTAAACTGGCCAATAAATTCATCCGTGATTTTCCCCATACACGCCCCATTATTACGCCCTCGGCTTCGTGTGCTGCCTACATTCGCAACCATTATGCCGATATGATAGATACTGAAAGTGCTCAACGGCTTAAAAACTACACCTTTGAGCTGAGTGATTTTCTGGTTAACCAAGTCAAAAAACTGGATTTCAGCGCACATTTCCCGCATAAAGTATGCTATCACGATGCCTGCTCGGCGCTGCGGGAATATGGCTTGGGTGATGAACCAAGGCAGCTGCTTGCCGAGGTGGCCGGACTGAAGCTGATTAAAATGCCCCGCCGTGATGAATGTTGCGGCTTTGGCGGCACTTTTATGCTGAAGTATGCCCCCATATCAACGGCCATGACAGAGCAAAAGGTGCAAAACGCGCTCTCCACCGGTGCTGATTATATAGTATCCAGCGAAGCTTCCTGCCTGCTTAATATCCAAAGCTACATCAAGGCTCACAACATAGCACTCAAAACCATTCATCTGGCGGATATACTGGCCGGACAGCCCACTACTTAGACCGCCTGCTTATGCTATCAGTCAGCACCCGATAGAGGTTTTGTAACTCGGGCTGATGCGCCAGGGCATCAAGGTGCTTATTGATCACGTCCTGATCATTACGTGCTGCCGGGCCCGTTTGAGTCTGTGCCGGCGATAAGGCCATTATTTTCTGGGCTGTCTCGGCAATCAGCGGCTTTAGCAGATCGAAGGGCAGTGCGCTGGCTTCCAGTGTTTCTTCCGCAACCCGATACATCTGATTTACAAAATTACAAGCAAATACGGCCGCAATATGCAAGTCGCCCCGTTGCTTCGAAGAGGCTTCCAGTACTGTCTCGCTAAGCGAATGAGCCAGCTCCAGCAAGCTATGAACACTGGCCATATCCGATGCCTCCACCAGAATGGGTATCTGTTTAAAATCGGTAGCACGCTGCTTCGTAAAGGTCTGGAAAGGGTAGAAAACACCATGCTGCTTAAAACGACTCAACACGTCCATGGCAACACTGCCGGCAGTATGCACTACACGCCCCTCTACATCGGGCATCGCTGCTGCCACCGTTAACAAGGCATCATCCTTAACAGAAATGATATACAGATCGGCCTGCCGTGTAAGCAGGTCTAGATCACTCACTGCCGATGCAGCCACCTGATCGGCCAATTCCTTAGCATGAGTAAGTTGCCGGCTAAAAACCTGCATCACTGTGTGTCCGGAAGCATACAAAGCCTTGGCAAGGTGGGTAGCCACATTTCCCGATCCGATAAAAACAATATTCATAATATCGTGTTGTTTTCTCTTTGTTAACACCTCAAATATCGGCATTTTTCACAACATGGCGGTTAAAACTCAATCATAAGACCCAGGGTGGGCAGCACTGTACCCGATGTGGTACTAATCTCCTTTAAAAGGTAACGCTGCTGATCCAATGGCGCCCCGGGATTTATGATGATAGCCTGACCATTCTCATCCAGTGACTGCACCAGTTCAGGAGCCTGATCGGCCTTACGGTTATAAAGATTTTGAATGTCGATGTAAAAGCCAATACTCATCTTATTAAGATACCAGGTTTTATCCACCCTCACATCCAGCTGATGGAAACTATCGAGGCGGCGCGTATTAAACTGCGAATAGTCGAGATACTGCCTGTTTTGTGCATCCCAGGCCAGCACCAGCGACGATTTCTCAAAATCGTAAGGCGTGTAAGGCAAGCCTCCCACAAAACGCCATTTAAGCCCCAGATCCCAATTTTTACCCAGCGGACGATTTCCCGTGAAGGTAAAAATATGGCGACTATCCCACGAGGAAGGCACATAATTGTCCTTCCCATCGGTAAATTCGCTGCGCACGTAGGTGTAGGCCGCAATAATGTTAAGCCCCTTATTAGTTCGTGTACGCACCAGTAGCTCGGCACCATAGGCCTTACCCTTTGAAGTAGAGCTGACCGCTTCATCGCCAAAAACACCAAAATCGCCGCCCTTACTTGCCATGGAAATGGAGTCGCGCAGCGAGAAAGGATAATCATCGTAGCGCTTATAAAAACCCTCCAGCGTTATACGGGTCCGACTATTGGGACGATACTCGAGCCCACCCACCCAGTGATCGGCCTTGATATGGCTCAAACCGTTGGTCTTATTCACCAATTCGCCTTCGTTATTGCGGTAGCCCATGCTGGTGTAGGCCGGATGCTGATAATAGCGTCCCATATTCATATTCACATACACATCGGGCAATAACATATATGAAGCAGAAAGTCGTGGACTTAGTTGCTGCATTAAATTATTCATATCCGAAGAATAGCTGTTGGCATCCATCCGCAGTCCTGCGGATAAGGTAAGCCGCTCGTTAAAAAAAGGATGTGAAACAGAGGCAAAGAGCGACCACTTAAACAAATCGAGCGTAGAGGTATAGTCGATAACCTTGGGCACATCATCTTCAAATACCTTATTAAAAGTACGATTACGATACTGCACATATTCAGTACCTGCACCCACGTTAATGGTAAAGTCATTGGGTCGCGTTGTATATTCTATCCTGAATTTATTCTCTATCTCGTCCGATGAATAATCCGTTACCAGATTCTCGGGTATCTCAATATTATCACGATATTTGTAGGCCTCATTATTCAGATGGTTACGACTAAGGAACATGGAGATGTAGCTACGCTCAAAAAAATGTTTGTAGGCAGCTCCCAGGGTGTAGTTCCACTGATTGTTAATAGGCAGGTAGTCCAAAATATAATTATTCTCATCGCTAGGCTCAGCATCAAGGTTTAACTTAAACCGATCAATAGCGCCTACCCCAATAAAAGTAATCTCATTTTTCGCATCTATACGCGTTTGCGTTTTAAACTGAAAATCAGTGAAGGTTGGTAAAAAGGGTAGCTCCAGCGCATCAAACAGAAATTGCAGATAAGAGCGTCGCACGGAAGCAATCAGACCGGTCTTTTCGCTGAGGGGTGCCGTGGTAGTCAGTGACAAATCTGATGCGCCTATACTTCCTTTGAAACGCGGCTTATCCTCCCGCACATCAATCTGCTTAAATTCGAAAACCGAACTCAAGGCATTACCACGTGATGCAGGGAAAGCACTGGAATAAAAATCCACTTCCCGAATAAAATCCACATTCAGAATGCCCACAGGGCCACCCGAGGCACCTTGCGTAGTAAAATGATTAAGATTAGGTATTTCAATGCCATCGATAAAAAAGCGATTCTCGGAAGGGCCTCCACCGCGCACGAATAAATCGTTACGGAAAGTACTGGCACTTCCCACTCCGGGAAATGACTGCAACACCTTGGATATGTCACGATTGGCACCTGCACTCTTCTCAATCTGATCGATACCTATGCGGCGCAAGGACACCGGTGCCTTTGGATTAACAGCAAAGGGCGAGGCCGTTATTCGCACCTCCTCCAATGCTTCGCTACTACTCTCGAGCCGTAATTCAAGGTAGTTATTGCGGATCTGAGATACATTGATCTGCTCGGTGATAAGTGGTTTGTAGCCAATGGACGACAATTGAACACGAATAAAACCAGCCGGCACATTCTTCAATTCAAAGCGCCCCAGGGTGTCGGTTACCGTGCCCACGTTGGTTTCATACAACACCACATTTACAAAAGGAAGTGGCTCATTAGTATAAGCATCTTTAACAATACCCGATACAGATCCTTTCTGAGCCGATACAACACCATAAAACAGCACACAGGCCAGCGATACTAAAAGTTTCTTCATACGTTCATTTTTTCACCCACAAGTTTAAACAAGCACAATTATAAAAAGTTTTTCAATAAACCAGGCACAACTCACTACCGTCTCAGGGTAACCGCATTTAAAATTCAAGCACACGATGGCTTTTTATAGTTTTTGGAAATGATAGGTCTTGCATTTAATGCTGGGCATATTAATACGATAGCACTGTATCCTTACTCCTTACTGCTCATTTCTCACTCCTCAATGTTTACTCCTGACATTACTCATTTACGATGGCAACAGCATTGCTTA
Organism: Carboxylicivirga longa; assembly: GCF_050589825.1. NCBI lineage: Bacteria > Pseudomonadati > Bacteroidota > Bacteroidia > Marinilabiliales > Marinilabiliaceae > Carboxylicivirga > Carboxylicivirga longa. The sequence continues at coordinate 148,982 of NZ_JBNGOZ010000002.1, forward strand.
GTTTCGCACGGTTGCGTGTAAATATACTTTTTCACTACCTTGCTAACACAAACAAAACCCATGAATCGAAAATCGCTCTTCCGACAGTTTTTAGTTTGGCGCCTGCGCCATGTCAGCAACCGTCAGTTTATGATGATACTAAGTATTTTAGTAGGCATCGGCGCGGGCTTGGCGGCAGTTATCATCAAAAATTCGGTTCATTTCATCAGCGAGCTGGTTCATCAGTTTACCTTAAACAGTAAGGGTTATTTTTACCTAATTACCCCATCCATCGGCATTATGCTTTCCGTATTATTTATTAAATATGTGATTAAGCGACCGGTACGCCATGGTATTCCCAATGTACTTTACGCCATCTCCAAGAATCAGGGGCAGATGAACCCTCACAATATGTTCTCATCGATCATCACCAGTGCCCTGACGGTCGGTTTTGGTGGCAGTGTGGGTTTGGAGGGTCCTACGGTATCCACCGGAGCAGCCATCGGAAGTAATGTAGGGCAGTTATTCCGACTTAACTACCGGCAAATAAAGCTACTGCTGGGCTGTGCCTGCGCCGGTGCCATGGCAGCCATTTTTAAAGCTCCCATTGCTGCCATCGTATTTGCCCTGGAAGTCATTATGCTGGATCTGACGCTGGCCTCGCTGGTACCCATTCTCATGGCTTCCATATCGGCGGTTGTCACCTCCTACCTATTTATGGGGCAGGAAGTGGTATACCCTTTCGATGTGACCCAGACCTATGAGCTGCAGGATCTTACCTATTATGTATTACTGGGTATTATTGCGGGTTTTGTTGCCACGTATTTCACACGTGTATACATACTCATCGAACAATGGTTTGAGAAATTCACAAAGAGCCGGGTGAAGCTGCTGGTGGGCGGTCTGCTCCTGGGGATCATACTCTTCTTCTTCCCTTCCTTGTATGGCGAGGGATACGACTATATTAACCAGGCACTGGCAGGTAATGCAAGCCATGTTTTTGATGGATCATTATTGGCACCCTTAACCGATAACTATGTGGCCATGATATCCATCCTTAGCGTCATCATCTTGCTGAAGGTAGTAGCCGCCTCACTCACCTTTGGCAGCGGTGGTGTAGGCGGTATCTTTGCTCCCACACTCTTTATGGGTGCCAATACGGGCTTACTCTTTGCCTCCATCATCAATAAACTAGGTATCCATCAGCTACACACGCCTAACTTTGCTCTTATTGGCATGGCCGGACTTATTGCCGGAGTATTACAAGCACCCTTAACGGGTATTTTCCTCATTGCCGATCTGTCGGGAGGATATGAAATGTTTCTGCCCCTCATGATTACGGCCACAGCCTCTTTTGCCACTACCAAAACCTTCGAGAAACACTCGGTATACACCCATCAGCTGGCCAGGCGTCGCGAGTTGATAACCCACGATAAGGATCATGCTGTGCTAACAATGATGGAGGTAAAAAACCTGATAGAAACAGACTTTGCTATGATTAAGCCGGATGCCACCCTGGGGGATCTGGTGAAGGTCATTTCAGAGGCACACCGTAACCTCTTTCCGGTGGTGGATGGTGAGGGACAATTACATGGCATGATAAAGATGGATGACATTCGAAAAATCATCTTTAAGCCTGAGCTTTACAAAACTACCCTGGTAAAGGATCTGATGTATATGCCTGAATACTACATTAGTCCCGATGACACCATGGAAGATCTGGTGGAGATGTTCCGCAAATCGAGCCGTTTTAATATTGCGGTGATCGACAAGGGCAAATACCTCGGCTTTATTTCACGTGCCAATGCATTTACCGCTTATCGTAATCAGTTGAAGATGTTCTCAGCCTAAGCTAAACAAAAGAGAGAAGCCTATTAACACATGACTATTCGCCATCAGCCTCACTTGCCTGACGGCGGCGTTCCTGTTCCTTCAGAAAATCGTTGAGTATCTGCTCCACTTCATCAAAACCGTTGGTCTCCATTAGCTGAGCACGCAACTGTACCGCTCCAGGAAAACTATTGGTGTAGATTTTGAAGAAACGCTTGAGAATGGCCCAGGGCTTTTGTCCTTCCCATGTTTGCGCATAAAGACCGGCGTGCAGACGCAAGGCTGCGATGCGCTCTTCCATCTTTGGCATATAATCCGGATTATAAAACCAAGGATTATGAAAAATACCGCGACCCACCATCACACCATCCACTCCATAATCCTGCACTTTCTCCTCCGACTGAGCAATTGACATCACGTCGCCGTTACCCAGTAATTTTATGGACGGATTAATTTGATTACGTAGCTGAACGGCTTTACCAATCTCATTCCAATCGGCCTCTCCCTCCGACATCATCTTCTGGATACGACCATGCACAATCAACGCGTCGGCTTCGGAATGCAACAGCGTACTAATCCACGGCTCTGTCACCACTGACTTAAAACCTACACGTGTTTTCACACTCAGCGGTAAATCGCTGGCTTCATGCACCGCCGTAATAATTTCACGCGCCAGCTCAGGGGTATTTATCAAGGCCGAGCAGGCGCCCTTCTTAATAATGTTTTTCATGGGGCAGCCCATATTCACATCAATACCATCAAATTCGGTTTCTTCAGAAATGTATTTGGCAGTCTTATAAAATTTCTCAGGATCAGTACCCCAAATCTGGGCCACCAGTTTAACCCCTGTTTTGCGTGCCAGCGCTAACTCACTATCGTTAATATTAAAACGATGCACCACTTTATCTTTCCCCACCGGATGACAAAACCCATCGGTAGATAAGAACTCACTAAACAACAAATTTAAGTGTCCTGGTTGGGCCAGGCGCATCACCACCTCGCGGAAAACAGTATCGGTTACGTCTTCCATGGGTGCCAATGCCCAGAATGGCTTTTCTTGTGTTTTCCAGTAATTTTCTTTGTTGGTTATTACCTTATCCCCCATTGTTGTAATTCTTTATTCTATAAAAAAATAACTTACTTGCGTATACCTTCCGGCCTGATTACAAGATCATAAAACCGCAAAGATATTAAATTAGTGAACTCTGCCCGAAAGCAACGCCTTATCTATAGCAATATAAAAACGTAAGCTACAAACAAAACACCCGCACTTATACCCCTATTATACAAGCGAGTAAACACAAACAACTCCGTTCATGCAAACGACAGCCTACTGAGTTATTAACTTTTTTTAACAATATACAATTGCAGGTTCCTCTTGATATGCCTCCTTAAATTCTCTAATTTTGCTATTACCTATTAACAGTTAGTTAAACTCCCTAAGTAAGCTCAAATAACATCCATAACAGCATTTACGGCATGCGCTTACAATCGGATGGCATCAAACCCATGGTAATGGAAGCAAAAATAAAGGAACGCAAGCTACGAAAGATCGATGATGAACAGTGGAAAGAGCTAACATTCACCGATAAGAAATACGAAATAAGCAACTATGGTCGCATCAAAAGTTATTGCTACGATAAGGAGAATGGTCGTATCGTAAAGCTGGGTAATATTAAAGGATTCTTTAACGTGAGTCTGCGCGTTAACGGCCAGAAAAAATCTTTTTTAGTACACAAACTAACCGCTGAGTATTTTGTTGATAAAACCGCAGATGATCAGGATGTGGTTATTCACCTGGATTGGAACAAGCAAAACAACTACTACACCAACCTGCAGTGGGTAACCAAGGCCGAGAGCTACAAGCGCATGCACAAGGTATTGCAGGAGGCACGCCGAAAAGCCGGCAAAGTGGTTACCAGTTCCAAGCTGAACGCCAATGATGTGGCGGCCATTAAAGGGATGCTCGAAAAGGGAGTGAAACAAAACCTTATTGCCAAAATGTTTTGTGTGAGCGAGATGCAGATAAGCCGCATTGCCCGTAAGGAAAACTGGCCCGAAGTAGAGCCACGCTTATAAAAGGAGAGATTTTATTTTAATTAACATAGAAATAATCTTTATAGCACAAATCTCTTCCCTCGTCTTAAGATTCGTTAAAAACAAGTGCCTACCGGTAATCCTCCTTTATTTGTATTACTTTTGTTTTCGCTATGAACAATTTCAATCGGATAATCGGAAAACTTCTTATTTGGCGTGTAAAATATATTAGCCAAAAACATTTTATTCTTTTGCTTAGCCTCATGGTAGGTGTCTTCAGTGGTCTTGCGGCCGTCATTCTCAAGAATACCATTCACTTAACCCACCATTGGCTCACTGAAAACTTCTCGCTGGAAAATACCAATTATCTTTATCTGGCCTACCCCATGATTGGTATCCTGATAACCGTAGTAATCATACGCTTTTTCATTAAGGACAGTCTGGGTCATGGAGTGAGCAAAATATTATATGCCATCTCCAAACGGGGCGGTCATATTAAATCACATAATAATTATTCTTCGATACTTACCAGCACTTTCACCATAGGCTTTGGTGGCTCGGTAGGTGCTGAGGCTCCCATCGTGCTCACAGGTGCTTCCATCGGGTCATCATTAGGGCGCCTATTTCGCATGAATACCAAAATCATTATTTTACTGATGGGCTGTGGCGCGGCAGGTGCCATCGCCGGAATTTTTAAAGCACCCATCGCTGGCCTGGTATTCACACTGGAAGTATTGATGCTGGACCTTACCATGGCTTCGCTTATTCCACTGCTTATATCGGCCATCACAGCCTCCACCATTGCCTACTTTTTCCTGGGCAAGGGAGCTGAGTTTGCCTTCACCCTTGAAGCCCCCTTCCTACTCAATAATATTCCCTACTACCTTCTCCTGGGTATTATTGCCGGTTTTATTTCGCTTTACTTTACACGGGGCGTTATGAATATCGAAAATCAATTTGGAAAACTAAAAAATCCCTACGCTAAATGGATCGTTGGCGGCCTGTCGCTGAGTCTGCTCATCTTCCTGTTTCCACCCCTTTATGGCGAAGGTTATCAGACCATTATAGACCTGTTGAATGGCAATAGCCAGGCCGTAATGGGCGAGAGCTTCTTCTATGGCTGGCACGAGAATGCCTGGGCGCTCATCACTTTTTTGGTACTACTCATTGTGTTTAAAGTATTTGCCACGGCAGCCACAACCGGTAGCGGCGGTATTGGCGGCATTTTTGCTCCTACCCTGTTTATGGGCGGAGTAACAGGCTACGTCTTTGCCAAAATAATTAACACATTAGGCATTACCGATCTGCCCTCATCGCATTTTTCACTGGTGGGCATGGCCGGCATGATGGCCGGTGTGATGCATGCACCTCTCACCGCCATTTTCCTCATTGCAGAAATCACCAATGGCTACGGCCTGTTTATTCCACTGATGATTACGGCAACGATTGCCTATTTAACCATTAAATATTTCGAATCTCACTCGCTCTACACCAAGCGACTGGCCCAAAAGGGAGAACTGATTACCCACCACAAGGACAAGGCCGTGCTAACGCTTATGCGTCTTGAAAAAGTGCTTGAGACTGATTTTAAATGCATTTATCCGGAGATGACCCTAGGAGAACTGGTAAAAACAATATCCACCTCCAAGCGTAATATTTTTCCGGTTATCAATCATCGCAACGAATTGCGCGGCATTGTTTTACTGGATGATATCCGGGAAATCATGTTTAACCACGAGCTCTATCAGGAGACGCGTGTGGAGGAGCTGATGTCGATACCGCCGGCCATGATTGAGATCAATGAAAATATGGATCAGGTGATGCGTAAATTTGAGGAAACAAGCGCTTGGAACCTGCCGGTGGTTGAAGATGGCAAATACCTGGGTTTTGTGTCTAAATCAAAAATATTCTCCGTCTATCGCAGGGTATTGATTCACTATTCGGACGACTAAACAGAACATGAATAATATCAAATCTGCCTTATGTCATTTTTGCATCTCCTGAAAAGTTATAAACTGCATTGTTTTTTTTATCGGGCAGTTCACTTAAATTTGTGAACCCTGACAGAAAAACAAGCTATTGCATCGCTTGGTGCAACAAAGCCGGCAGACTCGTAACGGCGGGCATGCTTATTGAAAATGCATTTAATAAATATTCATAATTAGTCGGCGCCAGATATACCTGACTAACAAAAGACTCTGACGCCTCCGAACGAATCAAATATCTATAAAATGAAAAGAGATACAGTAATTTTCGACCTCATTGAGAAGGAATACGCTCGTCAGAAAGAGGGTATTGAGCTCATTGCTTCAGAAAACTTTGTTAGCGAGCAGGTAATGGAAGCCCAAGGCTCCTGCTTGACCAATAAATATGCCGAAGGGTATCCGGGCAAGCGCTACTACGGTGGTTGTCAGGTGGTAGACCAGACTGAGCAGCTGGCCATCGACCGTGCGTGCGAACTATTTGGTGCCAAGTATGCCAATGTACAGCCCCACTCAGGTGCTCAGGCCAACGCTGCCGTATTCTTCGCTGTTCTTAAGCCGGGCGATACTTTTATGGGGCTCGATCTGGCTCATGGTGGTCACTTAACACACGGTTCGCCGGTTAACTTCTCGGGTGTTACTTACAACCCGGTTTGTTATCATGTGAAAGAAGATACCGGCCTGGTAGATTACGACGAGATGGAAGCCATTGCCCGTGAGCACAAGCCTAAAATGATTATTGCCGGTGCATCGGCTTACTCGCGCGAGTGGGATTATGCCCGCATGCGCCGCCTGGCTGATGAGGTTGGTGCCTTGCTGCTTTGCGACATGGCTCACCCCGCCGGTTTAATTGCCAAAGGTCGCTTAAACAATCCAATTGAGCACTGCCACATCGTAACTACTACTACGCATAAAACATTGCGCGGACCCCGCGGTGGTATGATTCTGATGGGTAAAGATTACGAAAACCCATTTGGTTACAAAACACCAAAAGGTGAAACCAAGATGATGAGTGCCGTACTGGATTTTGCCGTATTCCCAGGCCAGCAAGGCGGACCACTGGAGCACGTAATTGCCGCTAAGGCTGTGGCTTTTGGCGAGGCCCTTTCGGATGATTTTGCCGTGTATGTTGACCAGGTACGTTCAAACGCTCAGGCCATGGCCGATGAGTTTGTGAAGCTGGGCTATAAAATCATCTCTGGCGGAACCGACAACCACTTAATGCTGATTGACCTGCGTACTAAATTCCCTGATATATCGGGTAAGAAAGTAGAAAACACCTTAGTGAAAGCCGATATTACCATTAACAAAAACATGGTGCCTTTTGATACCCGTTCGCCATTCTCAACCTCTGGTTTCCGTGTAGGTACGTCTGCAGTTACATCACGTGGTTTGAAGGAGGATGATATGCGCACCATCGTTGGTTTGATTGATGAAGTAATTTCGAACATCGACAACGAAACGGCCATTGCCGAAACACGCAAAAAAGTAAATGCACTGATGGCTGACAAGCCAATGTTTGCATGGTAAGTTAAAGCTACCAGCTGTTAGATCGCTTCGCTTTTAGCTGCCAGCGATTTACGTGACGCTTAAAATACAGAGCCGCCTCCCAAATAGAAGGCGGCTCTTTTATTTACAGGGATACGATCTTTATGTGCATCTGAACGAACATAAAGATCACATCCTTATTATCCCTAATCCAACTGAAAATGATAGGTGATGGTACCTTGCGCGTAGGCATTGGCCGATTTATCGGCATTAAACTTAGCCCGCATGGCGGCCGCCTTTGCATTATCCACCAATTCGCGATCCTGTGTGTTTGACCCTTTCATCTCAAAGCGGGCCGATGTAACATTACCATTGCTATCTACAGTAATCTTAATCACCACAATACCTTCTTTGTTAGAGTTATGCTGAGGTAAAGGCAAACTACCCACCAAGGAACGTCCCTTCAGATCGAAACCGTTGCCCGAATTACCCAAGCCTGAGCCGCTCCGATTTTTTGAGTTAGGATCGCCGGTTATATAGCCCTGATTACCGCTTCCGCCGGTATCGCCTTCCGAAGTACTCTCACCACTACCCTTTCCACTGAACGCGCCGGATACCCGGTTCCGCGCTTCGGCAGCCTGACGCGCTTGCTCCTCCTTACGCTTACGCTCCGCTTCTTCGCGAGCGCGCTGCTCGGCTAATTCCTTTTGGCGCTGAGCTTCCTTTTCGGCCTCTATCTGTCGCAGACGCTCTAATTCCTTTTGACGCTCCTGCTCCTTCTCCCGCTCGAGGCGTTCTTGTTCCTCACGTTTTTTGCGTTCTTCTTCCAGCCGCTCCTTTTCTTCTTTCTCCTTCTTTTTCTGCTCTGCTGATTTAATCTCCGGCGCCTCATCAAAATCCTGCGTCTTTAACTCCTCTTCCGGTTCCGGATCGGCAGTAGCCGGGGGTGGTAAAGTCTCCGCTTTGGGTGGTGGAGGCGGTGTTTTCTCCTGCTCCACTACCGGCGCCTGCGATTCTTTAGGCTCCACCTCGCCCTGGCCCAGCACCGTATCGCCAAAATTCACCAGGATGCCTTCCTCTTCCTGCGGTAACGTAGATAAGCCAAAGAAAATCAATATCAAAAGCATCCCTACATGAAAAACAGTAGTACCGATTATGCCGTATTTTTTATCCTTATCGTCCATATTATTTACCTTGGGTAGCCAGTATCAATTTATATTTGTTACGAATGGCAATGTCGCGTATTTTACCCACCACCGAAAAAGGCACTGACTCATCAACATGCAGCGCGATATAGGTATCGGGAGCAGCTTCGATAATAGCTTTTAAGCGTCGCTCAATCTTCCAGAAGGGCAATTGCTCTCCTTCCACAAAATAACGCAAATCAGCCGTTACCGATATGGTCGTATTGGGTTTGGCCGACACTTGATGATCGCTCTTGGGCAGTATCATATCGCGTACGGCCGGCGGCGTAACCAAGGTAGAGGTAATCATAAAAAATATAAGCAGCAGAAACACGATGTCTGTCATAGACGACATGCTGAAACCGGCCTCTACCTTATTTCGTTTTTTTAATCCCATTATCGGATATCTAAAATTACTTTAATTCCATTGCTTTCGGCAATATCTAGCACACGCGCCACATTGCCTGTTGAGGCATTACGATCGCTACGTAACTGTACAATGCTGTTATCATGCCGATTAAATGCCTGCAAGAGTCCCGACTCTACATCATCTACTCCATAGCGCTTACCATCCACATAAAAACGCCCTGACTGCGTTACCCTTACCTTCAGGTAATTCTCCACCAACACTTTTTTGGTGGTTTTCTTCGGGATGAGCAGCTTAATGGCGTTGGGGTGCACCATAGTTGATGTGATCATAAAAAATATCAACAACAGAAACACGATGTCCGTCATGGACGACATGCTGAAGGCGGCGCTTATTTTTGTTCGTCGCTTTAAAGCCATGTTAATGTGCAGGTTCGTTCAGTAAATCCATAAACTCCATGGTGCGTGCCTCCATCTTAAACACCACTTTCTCCACCTTGGCAACCAGTATATTGTAGGCAAAATAAGCAATAATCCCCACCACAAGACCGGTTACGGTGGTTACCATGGCCGTATAAATACCCGACGATAAAAGCTGCACATCGATGTTATTTCCGGCATTGGCCATATCAAAAAAGGCCTTTACCATGCCAATAACGGTACCCAGGAAACCAATCATGGGCGCTCCACCCGCCACTGTGGCCAGCGTAGGCAAGCTTTTCTCCAGGCGGCTAATCTCCAGGTTACCCACATTCTCAATGGCCGTATTCACATCGCTCAACGGACGACCAATACGGGTGATGCCCTTTTCAATCATGCGCGACACTGGAAAATCGTGTGACTGACATAGCGCCAGCGCCGACTCTATTTTACCGTCGTGAATATAATCCTTGATCTTATTCATAAAACCAGCATCTTCGTTACTGGCACGTCGAATGGCGAAATAACGCTCAAAAAAGATATAAACCGAAACCACTGATAATACTGCCAGCGGTATCATAATCCATCCGCCGGCCATGGCCATCTCGATATAATTCATGCTTTTTTCGGCTCCTTCGACCAGCTCTTCGGCTGGCAGGTTTTCGGCTGTTGCCTGTATGAACAATTGTAACTGCATATTTCTTTTTCTTTAATTCATTCCGTGTTTGTCAGCACACTTGTGCCATTGGTAATTCTGGCTTTAAAAATAGTAAAATAGCGCCTCAATTAAGAAAGAAATAATTTAATCTTTCACCTCCTCCTCATCTTCAGTTTCTTGGGCTTTCTTTGCACGACCTGACAGCTTCATCCAATATTTATGCATCAGCTCTTCCAGGGTGTCAAATTCCTCTTTAAAAGAAAACCCAACTCCCTGTGTGGTAGGCGATGTATTGGTAGAATAAAACAGATCGTTGTTGGTTTTTGTATAGGCCTTGGCACGCAGGCTACCCGATTTATTCAGCTTCACCTCTACATCAAAATCACCAATTAGGTTACTGGGGCGCGTCTGATCCTGCATATATCCCACATTACCGTTCACAATCACACGGTTATTAAATATCTGAGTAGAGAGCGCCACCTCCACCTCATCGTCCGTCATTTCGCTGGCCGGGCGGTAGCTCACACCAATATCCACATCACGACTGATCTGCGACAACCAGTGACTCAGCTGATTCGACAGCATCTCGGTGGTGGTAACGAGAGCCGCATTATTACCGGCCAGGTTACTACCCGACGAGCCGGCAGCTTGACTTTCCTGCGAATAAAAACGGTTCAGTACCAGTAAGGAAAGCACCTGTCGGTTTAACTCCTCTTCGGTATTGATAAAAGCATCAATGACATTTTGGTTATTGTCCTGCTCCGAGGGCGTGATGATTTCGAACTGCACATTAGGTCGTGTAAGCCGGTCGGTAAGCAATAGATTACAGTTCACCGGTATGCGCCGACTATACCCCTCTTCGGGCGTGGGCATCAGGTCATTTAAACTGGTTTTCAGGCGATAAGTAGCATTCAAATCAATGATGGCATCGTAAGGATTTCCATCCCAATGAATTGAAGAGCCGGGATTGATAACAAACTTCTTATTAAGTACATTTTGCAGGGTAAACATATAGTCTCCCTCGTCAAAACTAAAATCACCAAAAAAGTTAATACCTCCCTCCTTGTCCATCTTAATTTGCAAATTACCATTACCGGCACCTCGCAATATATCACCCACGGTAGAATCAAAGATAACCTGACAGCGGGCATCAGGAGTTATGTCCAGATCCATACTCACCGTCATCCCCTTGAGGTCTATTTCATAATCGCCCGATGTTGCAATATCCGGCACCTCATTTTCATCCCCTTTGATATCGTGCTTTACAAAACGAATAAAATTACTCTCCTCGGCACTCTCTTCGTCACTAAGCGGAATAAAGAATTGAGTATTCGGCTTTGTCTGCCCTGCAATGTCAATCACCAAGTCCTTGGTGGTTCCGCTAACCGACAAGTTGCCATCGGCATACACTTCTCCATAATACAACTGATTATCGCTATACTTCGTATCGAGCACCAACATATTATTGGCAATCAGCTTTAAGTCATAACGCATATCTCGAAAGGCATCATGGACAATGGTGCCACTAAAGCTTCCTTGCCGATTATTTCGATCGGCGATTTTAAGCTCCTTAAAACGGATCGTATTGGCTTCTAAAAACACAGAGTCGCTTATGGAATAGCTGGTCTGCAAAAGGCCCACGTCAAAAAAGGCTTTGTCGATATTAACCTTACCCAAAAGGGCAGGACGAGACAATGAACCGGCTACGGACACCTCTCCACTGGCAGTTCCAGACAGATTTTGCATCACCTTACTGAGGTACAGATTTAAAAAACCAATCTCCAACTTATCCAGATCGTAATTAAGATACAGCTGCTGATTAGCCAAATCGATGATTCCTCCTCCTTGTAAAGGGCTTGCCCCATCCTTGGTAACAGTGGTACCTATACGCACCTGATTATCCTGCGGCAAGTAATCGGCATTAATCACAAAGTCACCCAGCCTATCCTTGTTAAAGTGAAAGTCATCAATATGAATATTACCACTGATAATGGGGCTTGTGTATAATTTATGAATATCGAGGACACCGCTGAGAGCACCCGCTATCTCCACCTGTTTTAAACCCTGATATCCTACGATCTCCGCCAGGTTGATATTCTGTAGATGAATGCGCAGGCCATCTTTCACATGACGATGCACAAAACCATTGACACCAATTTCCTGATTGCCATGATGAACCCTGAAGTTCTTTGTTGAAAAACCATCGGGATGCATATGAAGACGGGTGGGCTGCATCTCCCACAGACTATCACGCACCATTATATATGACGGGTGCAGTTCTGTGGTGGCATAAAAACCATTATTGCGATCCTTTAAAGCAGTGGTTGTCATAATGGAGCCACTGTTGGTATACTCATCCCAGTTATTCCAAAACAGGTTCATTTGCAAGGTGTCGTGAGTTGCCGTATGATGAAGACTCAGGTTATGAAGCGCACCAAAGCTACCCAAATTCAATTCTTTCATGCGCGTAATCATCAACAGCTTCTCGTTATCATCAGCAACCAGGTGAACCTCAGGATTAACAAGACTGATTCCTTTATAATTAAGATACTCAACCCCTGCTTCCAGATCCATTTTTCCGGCTTGCGAATCGTAACTACCCAGTAATAATCCCTTGTCTGAGATATCCATCTCCGGCTCAAAAAGGGCGACTATATCAGCCATCTCCTTAAGGGTGCAGGAGAAAGTAAAATCATTTTCCTTAATCACCTTATCCTTAATATTGATATAGCGCTTAAGGGATGGGAGAAACTGCATCAGGTTTTGCTTCAAGCGATTGCCGATGTGGGTAAAGTTATAGTGCCCCACCAGATCACCCTCGGCAATGTCTGATTGCAGGACAAGCCGTTTACGCTCTTCTTCGCGAACAGAAACAAGCAGAAGAGAGTCCACGCTCACGTCGTGTCCTTCGGCCTGATAGTGAAACCCCTTCACATTAAGATAACCCACCAGGTCATCCATATCGGCACCTGAGATATCAGTTTTAATATCAGCAGTAAGAACGCTATTACGATGCTTGTTAAGCAAATTGAGACGATCAAGCCTCAGCTCAGTCAGCTTTGCGGCAAAACGAAAATTAGGGACGGCTCCCGACAGATCAATCTTACCATTAAAACCCAGTTGTCCATTGGGATCGTCTATTAAAAAGTCACCATCAAATTTTTTATTGGCAAACAAGCCATTAAGGCGGATATTCTTATAGTCGTAATTGTTAACACGCAAGGTATCTACTATACCGCTCAGGTAGGCGTTAAAATCATCTTTCGAACTGCGCCGTCCCTTTATGGAAACCGACATGGATGTCTTTCCAATATGTTTTTCGGCACCCGCTAGGCGTCCAATATCAAACTGCCTTGTAGATAACTGACCGGAGAACAAAAGGTTATCCTCTTCATCAATCTTAAGCCCCAAGTCGGTGCTGATATTACCCAAAGCCGTGGAGAATTCGCCATAAGCCACCAGGTCGGTCAGGAAGCCGGTAAAACTACCCCGGTAATTAATATCATCCAAGCTACCAATGGCGGCCGGCAGTTGAAGCGCTCGCCCCCGCACATGCGAAAAGATCATGCTTAGGTCATCAGGACTTGTTTTAAGCCTTTTCACACCAAGATATATAAAGGTCTCGTCAAGATGCGGCAGGCCGCTAATATCAAAATCAGCCAGCAAGTTCGAGTACTGACCAAAATCCAGACGCACATTGCGACCCTTTATATTATCAAGCCGCCCATATACCTCTCCCGACAAAGCCAAGTTAGTGGCGCGATTTAGCTCGGTAACCTGCACAATATCGCGGGCACTAAGGTGAGACTGATGCAACTTGACGTAGAAATCTCCCAGCTGATCCAAACCCTGCTGACCTGCTATAAAATTAACACTCAGCGAATCGATGTGGCAGGAGGAGTAAGCCGTGTGTGCCTTGGCATTAAGCAAGTGAAGGGCAGTGTTACTCAGTTGCACACGCCCACTCACACCCTTGGGCGATAAACCCTTGAGGCGATTATCAAAGTTAAAATCTTCTATATCGAAATGCCAAATACTATCGCGCGCAATGTTATGCAAGGCCACATTAATATCACTAAAAAAAACCTTAGGTGGAAGGCTGTCTTCCTTATAACTAAGATGTCCACCCAATAAATCCAAGTCAGTAAGACGAAACTGCCATGCCTGCACCGGCATAGTATCTTGTTTGATTTTGAGGGCATCAATCAGGAAATTATAGTTATAGGTGGAGTCATACTTCACCACGCCTATCTGAGGATCTTGCAAGCCAAGACTACTAATGTATAATCTTTTTTGCTTGAAAAACACCGAATCGATATTAGCAGCAAGTCGGCCGACCGATACCAGTGTGTCTTGCTGCTGGTCGAAGATAACCACCTCATCAAGCACAAGCTTTTTAAAAGGACGCAGATGCACGCGCCCAATAGAAATCTCTGTATTAAGGTCTTCGCTGAGCTCGCCCGTAATATAATTGACCACAGCAGTTTGAACAACAGGCAATAAAAGCACTGAATACAACAAAAGCGGCACAATTATGAGTCCCGCTAAAGCATACAATCCTATTTTGATATTTTTTTTTATACTTTTATCCCGTTTTTAACCCACCAAAATTAGCAAAAAGGTGGGAATAATAATTTGATTACGAAGAATTCTATCTGACAAAAATTATGAGTGTGATAATATTGGGAATCGAGTCGTCGTGCGACGATACTTCAGCCGCCGTTTTTAAAGATGATGTGATCCTTTCCAATCGCGTTGCCAATCAGGATGTTCATAAAGCCTACGGTGGTGTGGTGCCCGAGCTGGCCTCGCGCGCACATCAGCAAAATATCATTCCGGTAGTTGAGCAAGCCATCCATGATGCCGGCATACAGCGCAGCGACATCGATGCGGTGGCTTTCACCCGTGGTCCGGGTCTTATGGGCTCTCTGCTGGTAGGTACTTCCTTTGCCAAAGGCTTTGCCCTGGCCAACAAACTACCCCTTATCGAGGTGAATCACCTACATGCCCATGTGCTTGCTCATTTTATTAAGGAAGATGAGAATGATACTGACCAACCTCAGTTTCCCTTTCTTTGCCTTTTGGTATCGGGGGGTAACAGTCAAATTATTGTAGTACGCGATCACCTGGACATGGAAATCATTGGCCAGACCATTGATGATGCGGCTGGTGAAGCCTTCGATAAATGTGCCAAAATAATGGGACTCCCTTATCCGGGTGGTCCACTTATCGACAAGCTGGCCCGGGAAGGTAATCCTGAAGCTTTTCGCTTTAGTAAACCCCGAATTAAGGATTACGACTATAGCTTCAGCGGACTGAAAACATCGGTACTATATTTTCTTCGAGATGAATTAAAGAAAAACCCTGATTTTATTGAGGAGAACAAAGCCGACATCTGTGCATCCCTCCAAAAAACCATTGTCGACATATTAATGGATAAGCTTATTAAAGCGGCAGAAGACACCGGCATTACTCAGGTGGCACTGGCCGGTGGCGTATCGGCCAATTCAGGTTTGCGCGACCGACTGGGCGCCCTGGCTACCGAGAAAAAATGGGAAACCTTTATTCCCAAGTTTGCGTACACCACCGATAATGCCGCCATGATTGCCATTAACGGCTATTATAAATATTTAAAAAGTGAATTTATAGGACAAGATGCGGCACCCTTTGCCCGAACTACCTTTTAATTCAAAACAGAGTTAGACATCAGGCAAATAAACGGAACCTTTTATCAAATTATTCGGTTCTTTTCTCACAAAAGAGTGCCTAAATGTTGTTTTTTACTATTTTTGCGCACATTATTATAAGGATTGTTGTGGGAACGAAACAATACATAAAAAAGAACGGCTTTGTGGAAAAACACATCGGGGACGAAACCGTTGTGGTACCGCTGGTAGGCAGCGTGGCACAAATGGAAAAGGTGTTTTCACTCAATGAAGTAGGTTCGTTAATATACAGTAATTTAAGTGCTGCAAAAACCAACGATGAACTGTTGACATTAGTACTCAATACTTTTGACGTAAGCCCACAAACAGCCGCAGCAGACCTTAAACATTTTTTACAGGAAGCGGTTAATAAAGGGATTATTACAGTACTTTAAAAACGGGGAAGCCAATAAGAATGAGGATTAAGAAAAAATATATAAAACCGGCAATTGAGGAGCATTTTTTAGATATGGCAATCAATTTAGGAATTCAATCAGAACAACCACCGACACCTCCTGTAGAGGTTGGACCAGGATCACAATCAGTCCAATTCGAGCAACCCTACCTGAAATCAGCCCCCAATTACTCCAACCCGGCACAACAGCCCAATCCCTTTGGTGGTGATTCGCCTGATTACTCAAACATGTAGTGGATGAGCAATACACAACCAAACAAAAAATATACAATAGGGGGCATAAGATTTAACACAAACATCTTATGCCCCCTTTTTGAGTTGGATACAAAGGCCAGCAGCTACCCCTTTGCCGTAAGCAATAGCACAGAAGCCGGAGATTGGAACATGAGCATAGATGCAGCCTCGGTGATTGAGCGGCAGCACCATACAAATTGCTTTTCCGGCGTAGAAGAATTTGACAATGAGCTGCCCTATAAATGGTCAGTCGTAAAGCAGGGAAGCCACGAAGGAATTTTGGTGGAGTTTGAACAGGACGAAGGCATCCGCGAGGCCCTGGCCATCATCAATACAGCGGAACGGCAAGTTACCATTCAGCTTTGCCTGCACAAGCAACAAGCCCTGCTCATCGATCCTTTTATGCACCCCATCGGCATCCTCATACTACAATACATCGTACACTACTACGGCGGCTTTGTTATTCATGCATCCACGGTTAGCTATCATGGCAAAGGCTATCTGTTTACGGCCGTGTCGGGCACCGGCAAATCCACCATGGCAGGTTTATGGCAGGCATATGGCGCCACCATCATTAATGATGACCGCCTGATTGTGCTACCCGAAGGCAATGGGTTCTGTGCTTATAACACGCCTATGCCCTATTACCAGGATGTAAGCAAAAAAGTGCCCCTGCACAAGGCTTTTCTCATTGATCAATCGCCCACTAACTTTCTGGACAAGCAAACTGTTTTAAAGGGTACCCTGGGGCTTTTAGGCAATTGCATGCAGTTTCAGTACAACGAGGCACAGGTGCAGCAACGCCTCAACACCCTGCATAAACTAACGGAGCAAATTGGCGTATACCGCTGTGGCTTTAAACCCGATGAGGAGATTGTGAAACTAATACTCCGTGAACTTGGTTAAGCAGCAACTACAAAGCGCCCTGATGCAACTCCTGAAAGAAGGACAGCGCGTGGCCGTACCCGCCCATGGAATGAGTATGTACCCCTTGTTGCGCCCGGGCGATACACTGCTGGTTGAACCCCGGCCTCCACTGATCGGCGACATTGGGGTATTTTACCACAATGGCCTCCTGGTGGCGCATCGCTTGCTTCATCAAAAAGGCAACATCTACTATTTTAAGGGCGATGGCCTGATAATGCCTGATGCTCCCGTTGAGTCCGGCAAAGTATTGGGCACTGTAACACAATGCACACGCAAAAACAGGGCAATCAGCTGTAATACATTTTCCTTTCGCCTTTTTAAGCGATTTATTCCCTATACACACGCCTTCAGCGGACGCTTGTTTTTCTATCTGGGCAGAATCAGTCTACGGCTTCAAAATAAATAAACCGGGCATTGCTAATGAGCCCTTGCATATGCAAGGCAACATTTTTATTACTTTAGTGCCATAATCACACGTTTCCTCGAATGAACATCATCAATAAACTATCACTGAGCCATCTCCTCGAGTCCCTGCGCATTGTTTATCACAGTTCGAAAAAGTGGACACTCATCAATGCTGCCGTCACCGTGGTGCGGGGTATCGTGCCGCTGCTACTGCTCTATGTGGTAAAGCAACTGATCGATGTGGTCAGCCATCAGCTTACGGGAACTAATATTGATGCTCAGCAAATATATACCGCCATTGGATTAACAGCCGCCTTCTTTTTGCTCAATGCTATCAGCGGATCGGTGGCTGCCCTGGTGCGTGAACGACAGAGTCATTTTGTCAACGACTATGTGCAAAACATCATCCACAAAAAAACCATACACCTGGCCTACCAATACTTTGAAGATGCTAATTTTCAGGATACCTTTTACCGGGCCTTGAACGATGCAAGCTACCGGCCGGCGCGCGTATTTTACAACTTGCTACAAACCCTACAAAGCAGTCTCACCCTCATTTTGGTGGTACTGGTACTTACCAACATACACTGGGGCATGGTACCCTTGTTGGTCATTTCCGGTGCTCCTATTTTTTACTACCGCATTAGCTACACGCGCAAGCTCTACCGCTACCGACGAGAACATACGGAGGATGAGCGGCGCGTGCACTACTTCAACCGCCTGTTAACGGCTAAAGATTTTGCCAAGGAACTTCGTGTTTTTAATCTCGGTGAAACCTTTAAAAATGAGTATGAAACCTTTAAAAACGAGCTGCGTGAGAAGCAATGGTCGCTCTCCAAAACCAAAACACTGAGTGAGATATTCGTACAGCTCTTTGCCACCCTCATTCTGCTCTTCATCATTGGTTTTGTGGTGATGCAGGCCGTTAAGGGGGAAATCAGCAGCGGCTCCATGGCCATGTATTTCCTGGCACTGCAAAGGGCCTATGCCGTGCTGCAGGGACTCCTGAGTGGACTGAGTTCTCTTTATGAAGATAACCTCTTCCTCAAGAATTTCTTCGCCTTCAGAACCATGGCCCGCAGTGAAGAAAAACTTCAGGCACCCTTCCCCACACCATTGTGCGATGGCATTAGTTTCGACAAGGTGAGCTTTAAGTATCCCAACACCGAAAAGTGGGTGTTAAAAGATATCAGTCTGCACATACCAAAGGGAAAAACAATTGCTCTGGTGGGGCGTAACGGATGCGGGAAAACCACCCTGGTGAAATTGCTGTGCGGACTATATCAACCCAACGAAGGTCAAATAAAAGCAGATCAACAAGATTGGTCAAGCATTTCGCGGGAGGCACTGGCCAGGCATATTTCCGTGATTTTTCAGGATTTTATGCTGTACAATGTCAGCGCGCAGGACAATGTACGCTACGGCAATACACGCCGCAATAAAGAAGAGCGCTTTATCACCGAGGCAGCCGATAAAGCCGGTATCCACCACCTGTTTTCTGATCTGCCCCAAGGCTACAACACCCCTTTGGGCACGCTTTTTAAGGGCAGTCAGATGCTTAGCCGGGGCGAATGGCAGCGCACAGCCCTTGCTCGTTCCTTTTACAATACCGATGCCCAGCTGATCATTCTGGATGAACCCACCAGCTCACTGGACGCCTTCACCGAGGCACGGCTGATTGAGCACTTTAAAGACATTACAAAAGACAAAACCGCCATTATAGTGAGCCATCGTCTATCCACCATCAAGCTAGCTGATATTGTAGTGGTAATGCAGGATGCAGGTATTGCAGAAATAGGCACACCCGATGCACTCATGGCTCAAAAAGGCATGTACTATAATATGATTGAGTCACTGAAGTAATAAGCTGACCTTAAAGATCAGACTATTAGCGAAGTACAAAACTAACACCGCCATACACGCCCACCGAATAGGGCTGAAAACTATAATCACTATTCGCGCTCACCGAATTTAAAAAATACTTGATGCGCGGTTCAATATTGAAACGAATGCGCTTACTCAGCGGCACATCCATGCCAATGCCCAAAGAACTACTCATTACAAAAGGGCGAATGTCCCGCGTATGACCAACGGCCTCTTTATCTCCACCAGCCTCGGCATAAGCCGTGTTTCCCACCAAAATATTAGAGCTAACACCACCGGATAAAGAGAGATATGGAAAACTCTTCAGCAAGGTATAACGCGCCATTAATGGCACCTCCACATATTCCAGGGTCTGCTTAATATTACCCAGTGTTGACACAGTACCCTTCGTTGAACTGGTCACAAAACCCACATTATCTAAATTATTACCAACAGCACCCGGCATCTTACTGAGCGCTACCGAACCCATAGAATTAGTGATGTGTAAATTGGTAACCTGAGCACCCTCCGCCGTGTGAATGGGCGAGCTACTGTAGGCTTGATACATCTGCGTATTTTCCACCGACTGCCCAACACGTGCATATAACACACCGGTTTCAAAGCTCCAACGTGAAGCCGTTTTCAGACGCAGCTGCAAACCACCACCCAAAGATGTGATACCCTGCTCATTGGGTTGATTAGTGCCGGTGGAAAAAGTTTGAACCCCATCGCCCCCTGAATATTTAGAACTATAGGCAGGTGTTACTACTCCGCCAAGGATAAGGCTCGGCTTATTCCTCGTCGCGGAGACCTGTGTCGAAGCTGCATAGAGCGGGTAATACACTTTTTCCTTCTCTGCATAACGCAACTGACTACTAACAGTATATTTATCGACCAGCACCACAGCACGCTCCCCTTCCAAGGCCTGACATACGCTTACTCTGTCATTACTTATTACATTAAGTACAGGCTCCGCTGCTTCTTCCTGCACCGGTAAAATAACTGCTCCTGAGTGCTCGCTAGCATCCGCCAGGCTTGGATTCGCCACCTCCTGCATTACCGTGCTAACCACACCCTGATCATTCGCTAACAGCGGCGTACGCTCCTGATGCACAGAAGCCAAAGGCAGGGACATAACAGCATCGTTACGGAGCGCGCCCCGATCCTTGAGTAAGGCCAGCGACACGAGTACTACCGCGGCCAAACAGGCAGCTGCCAATGTACGCCACACAAGCAAGACTGAGCGCTGCTTGCGTTGCTCACCAAGACCTTTTTCAAGACCTTCCCACACATAAGCTGCCGGTGCCTCCTGATAATCAGACAGGCCTTCCTGAAACAGCGCATCGATATCTTTACCACCCTTTAACATACGGCTTGTTTTTTCTCTAACATACGATTTTCAACATTGCGCTTAAGCCATTGACGTGCCCGCGCCAGATTGGACTTAGAGGTACCCACCGACACGCCGGTTACCTCGGAAATTTCGGCATGTGTTAAACCGTCCAGCACATAGAGATTAAATACCAATTTATATTTGGGCGGCAAGTCTCCTATCATGCTCATTAGCTCCTCATGACTAAAAGCACAGTCGTAGGTATTTCTATCCTCGGGCTCAGCCAGCATGGGAAATTCATCCACCAGCACCTCGGGCTGCTTCTTGCGATACATCTCAATGACAGTATTGACCATGATGCGCCGCACCCAGCCCTCAAAAGATCCTTTAAATTGATATTGATGAATATTATTAAACACCTTAATAAAACCCTCTTGCAAACAATCTTCAGCTTCCGTCCTGTCTTTGCAATATCGCAGACACACCACGTACATCTTAGGTGCAAAAGTTTGATAGAGTTCCTTTTGCGCCTTAGCTTTTCGGTTCTGACATCCTTTTATTATAGCCTTTAGATCATTCACTGCAATCCTTTGTCATTTATTTGAGAAACGTTTTTGTATCCAATAATTGAACCAAAGATTGCCCTGTGTGCTTAAATAAATCCATCTCATACTTTCAGGTTTCGCAGGTTAGATGGAAAAGTAAACGCAGGGTTGCGTACCACAGAGAATTAGTACTTTTTTCGCACACGATCCATTTCACGCCCGGCATCTTTCATCTTGAGAGTCTCACGTTTGTCGTGTTGTTTCTTACCCTTCGCCAGGGCAATCTCAATTTTCACAAAACCACGCTCGTTAAAGAACAAACGAATCGGCACAATTGTAAGACCCGACTCTTTGGTCTTACGCTCCAGCTTTTGCAGCTCTTTCTTATTCAGCAGAAGCTTACGTTCACGCTCTGGTTGATGGTTATTAAAAGTGCCATAAAAATACTCCGACACACGCATCCCCTTGAGCCATAGCTCTCCTTTCACAAAATAACAGTAGGAGTCTACTAAGCTCGCCTTGCCCAGGCGAATGGATTTTATCTCAGTGCCAGCCAGCTGAATACCAGCCTTAAAACGCTCGATTAACTCATAGTCAAAAGTAGCTCTCTTATTTCTTATATTGATGCGTGATGATGGTAAACTCATACAGTTAAGTTACTAACAAACATAAACAATCGACTTATCAGGGAAGGCATAAGCAACACCACAAGACCAATAACAATACTTAGCCAAATGCGGTTTTCACTCGCTATTTGTTTCAGCACATGCAAGGCCTGCCAGATAAGGTAAACAACATACAAATTAATAATACCGGCAATAACAATGGTCTCCGGCACTATGGCCACAAGGCTACCTGTAATGTATAGTACTCCGGATGAATAAGCCACCAATTGAAACACCTTAATCTTATCCAGGGCGTGCCCCATCATAGCCAATGCCTTAAGCAATAAAAAATAGCTCACATATAGGCCAAAAAAACATGATGAAAAGGTAAACACCGCTTCCCGCAAAGCCAGTTGAAAATCCAGCTGCTGAAGTCCCATCAGGTAACCAATAAATACCGTAATAGTATAAATGCCAATTAGTGGAAGACTATAGTTTGTAAGAACATCATTCAGCGTTTTTCCTTCTGATAAGATAGCACTCCACTCCTTTTGAGGACTCACAGCCAAACCCTTAACTCTAACTATCAAATTTTTATACAAGCCACCTATGCTAATTGAATCTTTATCCATGCGAACGATTTTTGTTGCACCATATACTGCAAAAGTAGCAAATTTCTCCAATAGTTATAAGATACTGAGCTGAACCAACGCAAACCAAAGTCAATTAAAGACCTGTAGACACATGCTAGGCTTATGGCATAAAATGAATTGCAGCTTACTAAAGTAATAATCGCTAATTTTTCTTACTTTTGCCCATTAATATTATAATAATACAGCCTCTTGTAAAAGGTGAACATTAATGCGTATGGAAGAAACTTATGAGCACATCGTCTATTCAAAAAATGTTATTGAATTTGTTACGGTTGCTAAGGAATACTGCTCATTTCTAGAGTCTGCTGATAATTTTGACCGTAAAGAATTTGTTACTATTGCCACGCGCATAATTCCTCTGCTTTATATAAAAGCGGCCGTACTTCCCAAGCTAGAATTCGAATTAGAGGAAGAAATCGAAAAAACTGTTGATGCCTTAAGCTATGCTCAAATACAAGAGAGCATAAGTGCCAAACTTGGACGATTTAACGATTACCTGGAAGTGTTCACCCCCGACATGGAGCGCAGCGATTCACCCATCATAGCGTTTATCGGCGAAGACATGGCCGATATCTATCAGGACATCAAAGATTTTATTTCGGCCTACCGATTGGGCGTTACCGAGGTAATGAACGATGCAGTGGCAGCGGTGATCACTAATTTTGAATTATATTGGGGGCAGCGACTTGTAAACACCCTCCGTGCTTTGCATGCCATACTATACAGTGGCGACAGCCTGGACGAAGAAGAGGGCGAAGAAGCCTACCGCGACAACCAGCAGAAAGAAAACTGGTACAATCGTATGCAGCAAGACTGGCAAGATGAGCAGGACGATGAAACCCCGGTATTTTAAAAGTGAAGGAGATACATGGAGAAAACCATAACGAAAGAAGCACTTAGCCAATTACCTTTAAAACATTTTGAGGGCGCTGTGGATGTGGTGGAAGACGCCGCTGCCATAGACGCCTGCGTGAAGGAACTGGAACAACACACCTGCATCGGATTTGACACCGAAACCAAACCCTCCTTTCAAAAGGGCAAGATGAATCAGGTAGCCTTACTTCAGTTGGCCACACGCACCAAAGCCTACTTATTCCGACTTAATAAAACCGGTTTCCACCCGGCACTTATCCGCCTCTTGGCCAACCCCGCAGTCAAGAAGATTGGAGTGGGCATACGCGACGATATTAAAGGACTGAATCGCTTGACTACTTTTAAGGCTGGCGGTTTCGTAGAGATGCAGGAACAAGTAAAAAAGGTAGGCATTGAAGATACAAGCCTTAAAAAACTGGCCGGTCTGGTACTTAATATCCGCGTGAGCAAACGACAGCGTCTGTCTAACTGGGAGGCGCATCACCTAACCGAAGGACAAGTAATCTATGCTGCCACCGATGCTTGGGTAGCGCTGGAACTGGCCCATCAACTATCAGAGAAGTTTCCCGCTTTTAAAGCACAAACAATATAACATGACAGAAGTGATTGAAGAACGCCCGCAACTGGTGCTTAAGCAAGGAAAAGAACAAAGTCTCAACCGTTATCACCCCTGGGTGTTTTCTGGTGCCGTTAAAGGCGTAAAAGGACCCGAGCTACAAGAAGGTGATATAGTGGAAGTGCGCGACAGTATGGATAATTTTCTAGCGCTGGGACATTATATCATCGGCTCCATCGCCGTGCGAATACTCAGCTTTGAGCAACTGCCTATCAACTATTCATTCTGGAAAAGCAGAATACAGAAAGCTTATGAACTGCGCAAAGCGGTAGGCCTTATCGATAATAAAAATACCAACGCCTTTCGCCTGGTACATGGCGAGGGAGATTATCTGCCAGGCTTAATCATTGATTACTACAATGGCACTGCCGTAGTGCAGATGCATACCGTAGGTATGTATCTCGAAAAAGATAACATTGCCAAAGCATTGCAGGAAGTACTGGGTGATCGTTTACAATCCATCTTCAACAAATCCGAAGGCACCATGCCCTACAAGGCAGATATAGAAGCTGTCAATGGCTATATTTACGGCAAAAGCTCAGAAAAAATTGCTCTGGAGAACGGCCTTCAATTTAAAGTGGACTGGGAACGTGGACAAAAAACAGGCTTCTTCGTTGATCAGCGCGAGAATCGCTCACTAATAGAACACTATAGCAAAGACCGTGAGGTACTCAACATGTTTTGCTACACGGGAGGCTTCTCCTTTTATGCAATGCGAGGAGGTGCCAAATCAGTACATTCTGTCGATAGCTCGGAGCGAGCCATACAGATCACCAAAGAAAATGTGGATCTCAATTTCCCCGATGACACACGCCATGAGGCCTTTGCCGTGGATGCTTTTAAGTACCTGAATAAGATCAAAAATAAGTACGACCTGATTATTCTCGACCCACCGGCATTCGCCAAGCACGTAAACGTGGTGAAAAACGCCTTGCAGGGCTATCGCCGCCTAAATGCCAAGGCACTGGAGCAGATACGTCCCGGCGGCATACTGTTCACCTTCTCATGCTCTCAGGTAATTAGTAAAGAGCAATTCAGGACCATGGTATTTTCCGCTGCTGCACGGGCCGATCGTAAGGTTAGAATACTGCAGCAACTCACGCAACCGGCCGATCATCCGGTTGATATTTACCACCCGGAAGGAGAGTACCTCAAGGGCTTGGTTGTTTATGTTGAATAAGACTAAATGTAACGTTTTGGAATTTAAAGAATTTGGATTTTCAGATGAATTGATGGATGGCCTTGATGCTATGCGTTTTGAGAAAGCCACACCTGTTCAGGAAAAAACAATCCCCATCATAAAAGAAGGCAAAGACTTAATTGCCTGCGCACAAACCGGTACCGGTAAAACGGCGGCTTACCTTTTGCCCGTACTGGATAAACTGGTTAAGTATGGCCACAACGACATCAACGCCTTAATCCTTGTTCCAACACGTGAGCTGGCCATTCAGATTGATCAGCAGATGGAAGGTTTTGGCTATTTTCTTGATGTGTCATCAACCGCCATCTACGGTGGTAATGATTCCGGTGAATGGAACCGACAGAAAACCGCGCTAACTACCGGTGCCGATATCGTTATCGCCACGCCGGGACGCCTTATTCAGCACCTTACCATGGGCTATGTTGACATGGGCACCCTGCAGCACCTTATCCTCGATGAGGCCGACCGCATGCTTGATATGGGATTCTTCGACGACATCATGCAAGTGGTGAAACATCTGCCGGCAAAACGTCAGACACTCATGTTCTCGGCTACCATGCCCCCAAAGATCAGGGAGCTGGCCAAGAACATACTGAACGAACCCGACGAAGTGAATATCTCTATCAGTAAACCGGCCGAAGGCATTCTGCAAGCCGCCTATATGGTGTATGATACACAGAAAATACCCTTGCTGAACACTTTACTGAAGGACAAGGATCTACCGAGCATTATTATTTTTTCATCCACCAAACAGAAGGTGAAGGAAATAGCCCGTTCACTGAGTAAAAATGGATTTAACAGTGCTGCCATTAGCTCTGACCTGGAACAGGCTGAACGCGAAAATGTGCTGCGCGACTTTAAGAACCGGAATATACAAATACTGGTGGCCACCGATATTATTGCACGAGGCATCGACATTGAAAAGATTGACTTGGTAATTAACTTTGATGTACCCCGCGATGCCGAGGATTATGTGCACCGGGTGGGTCGTACTGCACGTGCGCAAACACAGGGCGTAGCCATCACCCTCATCAACGACAAGGAGGTACTGGAGTTCCATAAGATTGAACGCCTGATTGAAAAGGATGTTTATAAAATACCTTTAAACCCCGAGCTGGGGGAAGCGCCTGAATACAACCCTGAGGCACTCCTCAAGAGACGCCGAGGAAAAGGTGGCGGAGGAAAAGGCAGAGGTGGCAATAACAAGCGCAAGCCACAAAAGAAAAGAGCACCACGTAAAAACTAATATCTACCTACACCTTACCCAGAAAAAAATTCCTTACCGGCTTACTTATAAATGGAGCCGGTAGGCGATGCTTTGCTTATACCCCATAACGAACCACTCAATGATGCAATTACCTCAACTGATAGCGCAGGAGCTGAAGCTAAACCTGCAAAGTGTAGAAAATACAGTAACGCTTCTTAACGAAGGCGCTACTATCCCTTTTATCAGCCGCTACCGCAAGGAAATGACTGGCAGCCTCGACGAAGTGCAGGTAGGTGCCATCAAAGAGCGATACGATAAGCTACTGGAGATTGAGAAACGCAAGGAAACCATTCTCAAATCGATCGATGAGCAAGACAAACTGACACCTGAACTGGAAGCTGCCATCAAAGGCACTTTTAATGCCACCGAACTGGAGGATATATATTTACCCTACAAGCCCAAGCGCAAAACAAGAGCCGTTAAAGCCCGTGAAAAAGGCCTGGAGCCACTGGCTAAAATCATGATGAAACAGTACGAGCGGGACATCCAAAGTCGCGCTTCAGCCTTTATTAACGACGAGGTACAGAACAGTGAGGAAGCCTTACAGGGCGCCCGCGACATTGTTGCCGAGTGGGTGAATGAACACCAGGTAGGACGCGAGATTGTTCGTTCAGTATTTGAAAAGGAAGCCGTCATCACTTCAAAAGTTGCCAAGGGAAAAGAGGAAGAAGGCATCAAATACAAGGACTATTACGATTGGAGTGAACCCTTACGCCGCTGTCCATCCCATCGTTTCATGGCGATGCGCAGGGGCGAAAAAGAAGGCTACTTAAAACTATCCATATCGCCCGATGCTGAGAATGGGATACAGCGACTGGAGCGATTTTTTGTAAAGGGCAACAACAGCGCCTCGGAGCAGGTAGCTTTGGCCGTAAGCGATGCTTACAAGCGTTTGCTGGCACCCTCCATCGAAACCGAATTTACTAATCTATTCACGGGAAAGTCTGATGAGGAGGCCATTCGTGTATTTGCCGAGAATCTGCGTCAACTGCTGCTGGCATCTCCCTTGGGACAAAAGCGCGTGTTGGCTCTCGACCCGGGCTACCGCACCGGCTGTAAAGTGGTATGCCTCGATGCGCAGGGTAACCTACTGGAGAATACCACAATTTATCCGCATCCCCCACAAAACGACCATGAGAAAGCTGCACAGCGTGTGAAGAAACTCGTGGAAAAATACCAAATAGAAGCCATCGCCATTGGTAACGGTACAGCATCGCGCGAGACCGAAGCCTTTGCTAAAAAGCTACCTCTAAGTAATAATCCACAGATTTTTGTAGTGAGTGAAGACGGTGCATCGGTCTATTCAGCCGGCAAAGTGGCGCGTGAAGAATTTCCCGATCATGATGTGACCGTTCGCGGTGCTGTTTCCATCGGTCGTCGCCTGATGGATCCTTTGGCTGAACTGGTAAAAATCGACCCCAAATCCATTGGCGTGGGGCAGTATCAGCACGATGTGGATCAGACAGCCCTCAAAAAATCACTGGATACAGTGGTGGAATCCTGCGTTAATGCCGTTGGTGTTAACCTGAATACTGCCAGCAAGCATTTGCTCACCTACGTGTCGGGGCTCGGACCTCAGCTGGCACAAAACATCGTTAACTACCGCGCCGAAAATGGTCCTTTTGAAACGCGCGATAAACTAAAAAAAGTACCCCGCCTGGGCGCCAAGGCCTTTGAACAGGCTGCCGGTTTCCTACGCATACATAAGGCAAAAAACCCGCTTGACAATACGGCAGTTCACCCGGAGGCCTACAAAGTAGTTAAGCAAATGGCAGCCGATATGGGCTGTAAAGTCGATGATTTGATTGCCGACAAGCAACTGCGCGAAAAAATTAACCTGAAGGATTATGTGAGCGATACCATAGGTCTGCCCACCCTTAACGATATTATGAAGGAATTGGATAAGCCAGGACTGGATCCGCGCAGCGAAATCAAAACTTTCGCCTTTGCCGAAGGAATTTACAGCATCGACGACTTGCATGAAGGGATGGTATTGCCGGGGCTGGTAAGTAACATCACCAATTTTGGAGCGTTTGTGAATATAGGTGTTAAGCAAGACGGCCTGGTGCATATCTCTCAACTAGCCGATCGTTATGTGAGTGATCCTAACGATGTAGTGAAACTGCAACAACAGGTACAAGTAAAAGTACTGCAAATAGATCGCAGCAGAAACCGTATTCAACTGAGCATGCGGGATATTTAAGCAATATTTTTCAGGAAACTTAAATCACACTCTCTGTTTTTCAACCAATACTTTCCCGCTTGTCACCCTTTTTTAGCTTATGGGTGTCTGTTATCATAGACGAAGAAGAGCGTTTTTTTGAAGGTTGGCGTAAACCTTAACTTCTTCGCTACATAACCTATATAAATGCAAAAAAATGGAAGGAACCAGGGAAAGCAGAGAGCATTTATTCTCTTCATTTAACAAATGTGCCATGTACGAAAGTGGCGAGGTTGTTTACAATGCTAATAGCAAAGCACAAACGGCCTACCTTGTTAAAAAAGGCATGGTTAAACTATACAGTATTGGCGCTAAAGGCAATAAGCAAATAGTGCGCATGGTGCCTGAAGGCGAAATCATTGGGTATTATTCGCAGTTTACCAATGAGCCGGAAATTACCGGATGCGAGTGCCTGGTGAATACGGTATTGTGCGAGCTATCGGAACACAGCCTGCAGGAGGCCTTTAAAACTGATAGCAGTCTGGCACTTTCCATGCTTCGCAAAGCCTGCACAGAGATTAAAGAAACCTGTGCTTCCATTATGGATCTGAGTCAGAAAACCGTGCGCGGACGTGCGGCCAACATTTTGGTAAAACAAATGGAGCTATTCAATGTAGAAGAGGGTCACAACTTCCCTATACGCATCACCCGATCAGACATGGCCAGCTGGATTGGCACCTCTAAAGAATCGGTAAGCCGATCACTCAACGATTTTGTGCGCGAAGGACTCATTCAAATGGATCGCGACACTATCAAAATCACTAATCTAAAAGGACTTAAGCGAGTTAGTATAGTCAGCTAGCAGCAAGATTGTTCAATCACACACAGCTCATCGGATGACTACTTGTAAAAACAATCAGCCATCCGATGAGTGAGGCATGCTTGAAAATTAAACCTCCTGCATTTTACGCACCTGGCGCAAAATAATTTTTATAGGTAAAAAAGGCAGCAACTTCATTAATATCTGCTGGATAAAGGTAAGCCCGGCAGTATGGTTAATTTTTCCTTTCATCATTGCAATATAGCCCGCTTCTGCCACGCGCTGTGCCTTGGCTGTTCTCTTAAAAACAGGAGTTTTATCCATGCCCGATCGCGCGCCGAATTCGCTTTCTGTTGCACCCGGCATCAGGTTAGTAACGGTAACACCACTGCCCCGCAATTCCTCGTGCAAAGCGTTACTAAACGAAGTAACATAGGCTTTGGAAGCGAAATACACCGCCTGATAAGGTCCCGGCATACGACTCACCGTAGAAGATACATTCAGTATCCTACCGCTTCTGCGCTGCTTAAATTGCGGAAGAAACAA
Source organism: Carboxylicivirga longa (assembly GCF_050589825.1). Taxonomy (NCBI): domain Bacteria; kingdom Pseudomonadati; phylum Bacteroidota; class Bacteroidia; order Marinilabiliales; family Marinilabiliaceae; genus Carboxylicivirga; species Carboxylicivirga longa. The sequence goes on from NZ_JBNGOZ010000002.1 coordinate 179,095, forward strand.
ACGAGTGAGCAGGGTCAGTGCGGCAATATTGAGTTGAATCATCTGTAAATGAAAGGATGCATCACGACCATCGAAAGCCCCCAATCCACCAAAGCCGGCATTATTGATCAGGTAATCAACCACAATGTTTTCCTGCTGCACTTCATCGTACAAAGAGCGAACAGCCGCCATATCGCTTAGATCCTTTTCGATAACCTTAACACAGATTCCATACTCAGTCTCCAGCCTGTTTTTAAGCTCAACTAACTTATCTACACGCCGTGCCACCACAATCATATCACCACCGTGCCGGGCATGCACACAAGCCAGCTCCTTTCCTATACCTGAGGAGGCACCAGTTATCAGAGCCACACGTTTCATATTACATTTAATTTATTATCATAACATTACCTTAAGCCACTGAAGCTTCGCCTTACCATAGCCAGCACATCACCGTTAGAACGAAGCGTTCTACTTAATAAGTATTTTTACTTCGCGTGCCACTTGCTGATTGTACTCAAAGGCAAGGTTTTTATGGTTTACTAAATCCACAATGGTACCAATAAAGCACAATCCCGCTGTAAAAAAATACAATATGCCCATGCCAATATGATTCACAAAAAAGCGGTGTATACCAGCAAAGCCAAAGAAGCCCAACAAGGCCGTTAGTAAAATGGTTTGCGGGTCTTTGCGACGCCCACGATAGATTACCAAAAAGTTTTGTATCTGCTCCTCACTCATGTCTTTAATCAGTGAGTCTAAAAAAATGGCTTCTTCACCTTCCACCTCAGGTAACAGTGTGTAGATCTTACTCATAGTACAGTTAATTAATAATAGTTATATCTTTTTTTAGAATTGAATAACAACGATGTATTAGCACTAAAACCGCCAGAATAGCCAGGGGATGCATTTGCCACGAAGCCATCAATTGTCCGTGCAATAGATAGATAATAGCACGTCCTAATCCACAACCCGGGCAGAAATCAAAGCCCAGATGATTGAAAATACACAGGCTAAAATGCGTTTCTTCGCCCGGTGAAGATACGGCTAATGAAACAAGGGCAATTAACCAAAAATAAGCTTCTAAATGGGAGTTTTTATACTTGTAGGTTACTCGTTTCACACCTTATCAGTTGAATATCATCAAAAATAAGCAATTTTATAGGATGGCAATGCCCCTCAGCTACTTTTTTCACTTCCTTCCTGCGTCTGTAACTATTGGCCTATTTTGCTCATATACATTTTCTCCACGGAACGATTCTCTATAAGCACCTTACCATAGAGAACCGTTCCCAAAATACTTATTGAACGATCGACTACCGGACATATTTATTCCATAAAAAAACTCCGGAACAAAAGCTGCTCCGGAGTTTTAAGTCGCGCCATTAAGGCTGCTATTCCTTTATCCAGTTATCGTATTCAAAATCGCAGTTCACCCAATTTTTATCAATGGTGATATAGGTCTCCTGCTGCTTGGTCTTAATCCACTTATCCAGCGTTTCCTGCCGTTTATTGCCTTCCAGCATCGTTTGCAAGAGCTGATAATCTTCTTTTAGGTTGGCCCTATGCGGATCCGACTTACGTTTGAGCTTAACCAAACGAACTGTTTCTTTTCCCTTGCGCTCGTCCAACATAAAGAATGTTGGAGACATATCGCCTTCCTTCATGGTCTGCAACTGCTTATTTATATCAACAGGGATCTGCGCCAGCTCAAACTTGGAGGTTCCTGTTTGCGGATTTACCATCTGACCACCACTGGTACGAGAATCTTTATCCATTGAGAAACGCAGTGCCGCCTCTTCAAAGCTCATGGTCTCATCACTTATCAGACCACGGATTGTATCCAAACTAGTCTTTGCCTGCTCTTTCGCCTTGGCAGTCACCTTGGGCTTTAGCAAAATATGGCGACAATTAATCCGCTCGCCCTTACGATCGATCAGCTGAATAATATGATAACCAAACTCTGTTTCCACTATTTTCGATACTTTCTTTTTGTCCTGCATATTAAAGGCAACGCTGGCAAATTCCGGTACCAGACCAGAGCGCGGCATCCAGCCCAGCTCACCACCGCGGGTAGCTGTACCCTGATCCTCTGAGTAAAGCACTGCCAGGGTTGCAAAATCACGCCCTTCATTCACCTGCTTCTGAAAATCACGCAACCGCGCTTTCACACGATCAATCTCCTTTTGCTCCACCTTGGGATACAGTACAATCTGCTGAAGCTCATATTGCGTAGGAACCATGGGAAGGCTGTCCTTATCAAGATTACGGTAATAGCCTCGTATCTCAGCTGGTGTCACCTTAATATCCTTGGTAATCTCCTGCTGCATACGCTGAGTCAGCATCTGGGTGCGCACCATCTCCATTTGGTCGCGCTTAATCTGCAAGAGTGACTTATTAAAATACTCCTCCAGCTTATCTTTATCACCAATCTGCTGTATGAAAAAGTTAATGCGCTGATCCACCTGGTTCACCACTTCATTTTCACCCACCTCAACACTATCCAACTTGGCCTGATTCAAAAGCAATTTACTGATCAAAGCCTGCTCAAATAAATGACACTTCAGATCACCTGCATAGTTAGCCCCTTCGACCAGGGCTTGCTCATACTGATGTTCAATATCCGATTTAAGAATGGCATTATCGCCCACCACAGCAATTACCTCATCAATTACGTTGGTTTGGGCATTCAAACTTGTTAAAGAAAGGGAGGCTGTGACTATCAGCACACTCAACCTGATGAATCTCTTCATATTCATTTATTTGTAAATCTATTCTTTATACTTTTTATGGCGTAAGTCTACTTATATTTAGACCCAAAACCCGGCCTTAAACCATAGGCAAATGCAAACCTACATAATTTTTTGCTGCTATTATCAATAGTTTATAAGTTTTTAGCCTATCTACCCATGCCATTCTCACCCAGGGATAATGAAGGCAATTGAGAACAAATCAAGCAACAAAAAGACAGATACACACCTCTAATAAAAGGAGATGGACTTATTTTTTAATGCCTCTTCGTATAAATCTGTTTCCAACTGCTTGATGAACTTAAGCCGTTTTTTATTTAATAAGATAGCCTTAATCTTACCCTCAACAAAATCCAGCGGAGCCAGCTCATTACTTAACTTATATTCTTTAATAGATAAAAAATAATGGTATAAGGAGTCAGCCGTCTCATGATGATTGTTATAACGGATAAAGCGCTCGGGACGGTTGATGGGCTCTGGGAGTCGTTTATTGATGTTATCCATAGTCAACCAATGATCAAGAAACACCTCATAACGATGCGCATTTTGAAAACAGTAGGCTTCCAATCGCACCAGATCCTCGGCCTCATCCGACCTGTATAACTCCTTTAATTTGTCAATATTGGGAGCCGATTGGGGCACAATAACAAAAACACCTTTAATAATGGGCTCCGATAGCATAAAATTATCCTCCATCTCGGTATAATATTTTTGGATTTCGGAACCTGTAATTAACGGGCTATATTTCTGCTGCAACAGCTTTTGCTGATACTGATGAATTAACAGTGATCGACGGTATTCTTCCAGCAGCGCAGCCACATCCTTCTCCTCCGGAGTTAGATTAAGCTCGGCTTTCTTAAGCAAAAGCTCAGAGCGGATCCAGCGGTTTATATAATCCTGCGTAAAGATAATACTGTCTTCTTTTGTTAAGTTATTAGGTATGGCCTGATAAACCATTCCTTTGGTAAGTATGGTTTCTCCTATTTTCACCAGCGGTTCTTCATTAATGGAATCACCGGATTGATTACACGCTGACAGCAGTATTGACACAATCATTATTACTGTACCAGAGAGTCTTAACGCTACATTCATTTATGTTGGATATTTATAAATTCTCTGGCTAAAGTACTGCATTGTCTATTGAAAAACAAAAGTGTTCACCTGCGGCTTGTACTTATTGCGTAGCCGCTCTACCCACTGCTTTTCCAGTGCCTCCTGATAGTCAGATATTACGCGTCCGCGCACTACATCCAGCGGCTGAATATGCGAAGGTACTATTTCACCATCGGGCACAGCGTAGGGATAATCAGCGTCAATAACCTTTCCTTTGCTCTTCCAAACCAAAGCATCCAATTTGGGCTCCTCTCCTTTTAAGAAAGGACCTTTCTTTTCCAATATCCCCTCACGCATTTCCTGGTCGAGTGAGTCAAGCGACAGACCCGTATTTTTACGCAGCATCTTTTTTAATTTCTTATACACCGTCTTGGACTTACAGTAGAGTAAACGGCCCTTGAAATACTCATCCGCACGGTATTGCTCTTTATGGTTCTCATAATAGGCTGCAAGTCCAACACTATCCTCTGAAGCCTTGGTCCATATCTCTTTTTGGCTAATTTCAAAAATCAGAAGTCCGTCATGATATTCCTGCATCAAGAAACGAAAGTCAGGATAACGCTCCTCCAGCCTGCTTTTCTCATAATTAATCAAGACATCATCAGCATATGAATTCCATAATTGAGTAATCCTACCCGTTTTCGTTTCCTCAGGGCGCCCACCACTATGCATGGTGGCATAATGCATGAAATCATTAGCATTAACAACCTGATCATCAAAGCTTGCAAGTTTAAGATTAGACACACCATTCGCCTTAAACGAAGCATCGTCATAATCTAAACCATACTTACCTAAAAACATCTCAACTTTTTTCAATGCCTCTTCATTTACACGGTAATCATACTCGTTCTTCAAGCGCTCCAGCGTTGCCTTTTTCCCGGCAAAAGCCCTTTCATCCCGTTTTATCTTTTGTAATATCTCTTCACGAGCCTCTTCCAAGGGCTTTACCGGACGTACATCAAGGCGTTTAATAATATGCCATCCAAAACGCGTCATAACAGGCTTAGACATCTGCCCATTGGTCTTCAAAGCAAAGGCAGCATCGCTAAAAGCAGGCACCATCCGACCTGTACCAAACCAAGGTAATTCTCCCTTTGCATCCAGCGTTTGCCGATCGTCAGAATATTTTACTACCATATCCTCAAAAGAGGCACCGGCCTGCAGCTGTCGATAAACAGAATCGATCATAACTTTGGCCTGCTGCCGAACCGCTTCATCGGCCTGATAAGGGAAGGACCTCATGATGTGTGCCACCTTTATCTCTCCCTTATTCTTGCGTTTATTATGAACTTTAATAAGGTGATACCCAAAGCTGGTACGTGTAATATCGGAAACACTGCCAACAGGCGTGTTATAAGCTGCCTTTTCAAAAGGATACACCATCATAAAAGCCCCAAAATATCCCAGATGACCATCACTCTGCTGTGCCGACGGACACTGAGAATATTTTTTGGCCATCGACACAAAATCAGCTCCTTCGTTTAACTGTTTTTTAATAGATGCAATCGTTGTATAGGCTTTTAAGGTATCCTCCGGCGTAGGGGATGCCGGAAATTTAATTAATATATGAGAGGCTTCCACTTCGTAAAGGCTATGCTCATATGCCTCACGCACTACTTCATCAATGGCTTTTTTATCATTCAAATAAGGTTTAGCCAGCTCATTGCGATAGTAATTTAACTCATCTTTAAAAGATGTTAGCGTATCGAAGCCCTGCTGCATAGCTTCCACCACCTTTAGCTTATAATTCACAAATAATTCAAGATACTGCTGCCGACTCATCGGCTCCTGGGTAAGGGTGTTATTTTTCTCATAGATATAGTTAAACTCATCCAGGCTATAATGATTATCTCCAATGGTAAGCACTGTTTTCTCCTGAGCCGCCATGTAAAAGCAAAATGGCAACAGAAGCATAAAACTAAGGATACGATTCATTCTCTTTTTAATTTAGTAAACATATTTCAGAACGCTTGTACAAATAATTTATTGTAACTAAAATAAGCACACTGTTTCAGGCCTTGTCAAAACCTTTTTTAACACTCACTTAAAGCTTTATTAATTAAATCTTTCTAATTTTGCGCCCTGAAAAATCGAGTTGCAACATGATTACAGTTTCTGATTTAGCCATTCAATTTGGCAAAAAACCCTTATTCTCTGACGTTAACCTTAAGTTTACGCCGGGTAATTGTTATGGTCTAATTGGTGCCAACGGTGCCGGTAAATCCACTTTCCTGCGCATTATGTCCGGCGAACTGGACTCCACACGCGGTAAGGTAAAAATGGAACCGGGCGAACGCCTGTCGGTACTAAAACAGGACCATTATGCCTACGATGAATTTACCGTTTTAAACACGGTGATGATGGGCCATAAAGAGATGTGGGAGCTAATGCAGGAAAAAGATGCCCTGTATATGAAACCCGACTTCAATGAAGAAGACGGCATGAAGGCTGCCAAGCTGGAAGATGACTTTGCCGCCATGGGAGGCTGGAACGCTGAAAGCGATGCCGCTGAATTATTAAGCGGACTGGGCATTAAAGAAAATCTGCACCATCAGGAAATGAAAAACCTGACGGGTAAAGAAAAGGTGCGCGTACTTTTAGCACAGGCTTTATTTGGGAATCCTGACAACCTGCTGCTGGATGAGCCCACCAACGACCTTGACCTGGAAACCGTACTGTGGCTCGAAAACTACCTGGCCAATTTTGAAAATACAGTGATTGTTGTATCGCACGACCGTCACTTCCTCGATAATGTATGTACCGATATTGTTGATATCGACTACGGAAAAATACGCATGTTCTCGGGTAACTACTCCTTCTGGTACGAATCAAGTCAGCTGGCAGCACGTCAGCAGGCGGCGCAAAACAAGAAGGCGGAAGAGAAGAAGAAAGAACTACAGGAGTTTATCTCGCGCTTTAGTGCCAACGTGGCCAAGAGTAAGCAGACCACTAGCCGTAAAAAAATGCTTGATAAACTTAATATCACTGAAATTCAGCCATCAAACCGACGCTATCCCGGAATTATCTTCCAACCTTCGCGTCCGGCAGGCGATCAGATATTAAAAGTAGAAAACCTGAGCTATTCGATTGATGGAGAAGTAATGTTTAAAGACATCAACTTCAACATTGAGAAAGATGAAAAGGTAGTTTTTATTTCGCGTGACAACCGGGCCGTAACTGCTTTCTTTCAGATTATTAACGGCGAGAAAAAGGCAGATACAGGTAACTTTGAATGGGGACAGACGATTACAAGCGCCTATTTGCCCATGGACAACACCGAGTATTTTCAAAAGGAAGTGAAGTTATACGACTGGCTGGCTCAGTTTGCCAAGGATACCTCAGAAGATTACATGCGCAGCTTTCTGGGAAAAATGCTGTTCTCTAATGACGACATTGAGAAGAAGGCAACCGTACTGTCGGGAGGTGAGAAAATGCGTTGCATGATTGCACGTATGATGATGGAAGAGCCCAACGTGCTCATTCTGGATCACCCCACCAACCACCTTGATCTGGAATCGATTCAGGCTTTTAATAATAATATGAAAACTTTCCCAGGACAGATTCTCATGGCCTCTCACGACCACGAGTTTATTCGTACCACCTGTGGACGCGTTATTGAACTAACGCCCAATGGTACTGTCGATAAACTCATGGATTTTGAGGAGTACCTGGCCGATGAGAGCATCAAAGCTGTACGGGACAGTAAATACGCTTAGGCACACAACAAACCAATATACTACAATTTGGAGAAAAGGGGGTAAAAGTAGCTATTTACCCCTTTTTTTTGTTTTTTTGCGCCCTGAATAAAACCATAATAGTATTACCATGAAAACCATTCTTGGCTACCTCCTCACCCCAATCTTCCATCTTTATTTCGGACTGGTACTGGTCATCTTTCATTTGCCCCAGGTGCTCGCTCATAAATTATTGGGCGACCACGCACGACGCAAGGTAGTTGATGCACTCAATTTCTGCCTGGTGAAGGGGCTTCACCTAATGGGCTGCCAGATTAAATTCTCAGGCCTCGACAATTTACCCGAAGATCGTCCACTCATTATCGTATCGAACCACCAAAGCCTATACGATATACCAGCGGTGGTGCATGGTTTCAGAAAACATTATCCGAAGTTTATTTCAAAAATTGAACTGGGTAAAAACCTACCCAGCATTTCCTATAACCTAAAACATGGTAAATCGGCCCTTATTGATCGAAATAACGGTTCCCAGTCGGTGAAAGAAATATTTAAACTGGGTCGCTTAATCCAGGCCAATAACTATGCAGCCTGCATTTTCCCGGAGGGTACCAGAAGCAAAACCGGTCGTGTTAAAAAATTTATGAGTGCCGGCATCAATACCCTATTGCGTGCCGCACCCAATGCACTGATCGTTCCTTTTGTTATCGATGGGCACAGCCGTATGATGTATAAAGGAATGTTCCCCTTAAAATTTGGTGAAAAAATAAACTACACTGCCCTGTCGCCCATAGACCCCAAAGGTAAGGATGTGGAAGAATTAGTTACTGATATTCAGAAGTTAATAGAAGACAAGCTAAAGTAGTAAATTAGAACAAAGGATACTAATGTTCTAAACATCTGATATTAAAGAAGAAACGACCCTCGGGTCGTTTTTTTTATCCCTTTTATTCCCCTAACTTCGCTGCTTGAAATAATCATAAAGCCAATGAATTTATTAAAACAACATTCATTTCACATTCCGGTATTGGGCTTGGGATATACCCTCGATACACCCATCAACGTGGCACCCTACGGTATCTCGTCGGTAATATCGCTTGTGGATGATAAACTGATGGAGCAGATGCGCGAGTTTTATTGCAATAAATTTGACTTGCCATTCAAAGCCATCTCAGACAAGGTAGAGGATTTCAGAGCCAAACGCATCACACTGTACCTGAATATGGTAGATGATCTGGTGAGTGCGAAAGTTGCGGAGCTTAAAAAATCAGCTTTTGAAAAGGGCAGCGAGCTTGAAAAATATTTTAATATGCTGCCAGACTTCTCAGCCGTCAAAGAAAAGTTTAACCTGGGTGAAAAAAGTCGCCAACTTAAGAGTGAGCTTAGCACCTGGATACAAGAGCACCTGCCGGTGGGAGACATTGATGTGAACATCATGACCAAACTGGACAAGGTAAATTATAAGGATGGTGAGCAGTTGCCCATCGAATTCAATGATGCCCATGCTGCCGTTCGAGGCTTTGCCCAAAGCAAGCTTAGCTCATCGTTGGTGCTGTCGGCAGGAATGAGTCCACGGCTCTTTAGCTACCTGGAAAGATTCAAAGATTTTTTTCCGGATGCTGATGGAACGCTGAAAAAGAAAATCATCCTGAAGGTCAGTGATTTTCGTTCTGCACTGGTACAAGGAAAAATGCTGGCTGCCAAAGGACTGTGGGTATCGGAATACCGCATCGAAAGCGGTGTTAACTGCGGCGGTCATGCCTTCCCCACCAATGGCGTTCTGTTTGGTCCCATCTTAGACGAGTTCAGGAACAACCGCGACAAGCTAATAGAAACCTGTAAAAGCGCCTATGAGGCCGCATTGGGTAAAAAAAATCTTCCGGTGCCTGCCGAAACACCTGTCATGAAAGTGACGGCACAAGGTGGCGTAGGTACTAACGAGGAACATCGCCTTCTAATGGATCACTATCGCATGGACGGCGTTGGCTGGGGCACTCCCTTCCTGTTGGTACCTGAAGCCATCAGTATCGATCAGAAAACCCTTGACCTGCTAAAAAAAGCCAAGGAGAAAGACCTTTACTTCAGTGGCCTGTCACCCCTGGGTGTTCCCTTTAACAGCGTTAAATGGGCTTCCATGAGCGAACAACGCTTGGCAAATGCCGCAAAAGGACAACACGGCATGCCTTGCACTAAGCAATATTTAAAATACAACACCGAGTACACCGATAAACCAATCTGCACGGCCTCTAAGCAATACCAGAGCAAGAAACTGGCTGAACTGGAGGCTCAAAACCTACCGGAAGCAGATTATAAGCGTGCTTACGATGCTATTATCGAGAAAGAGTGCTTGTGTGTGGGATTGGGAGTTTCACTGCTTGAGTCAAAAGGGATACAGATTGGAACCAGCGATAAGGTAACAGTTTGCCCGGGACCCAACCTGGCCTATTTCTCCAACGAAATGAGTCTTAAGGACATGGTGGATCATATCTATGGTCGTAAGAATGTACTGGATGACCGCCCGCGCCCACACATGTTTATCAAGGAGCTGGGTATGTATTTGGATATTTTTAAGAATCGCTTGGAAAACTATCTGCGACAGCCGGATGATGCCAAAGAGCAAAAGCAGCTTAAAGCGTTTCAGAAAAATATTATGGACGGTGTGGCCTACTACACAAGTCTGTTTAAGGACAAAAAACAAGATGTACTAGCACAACTGGAAGAGCTACTGAATAGCTATCCGGTTATTAAGCACGATATGTAAAGAAAAGATGGGGATGTCCGGTAATTAAGCTTGACACGAGCGCTATATATTGCCGGACACCCTCTTTATATTTTAGCCCTTAGCCTATAAAGAATCTGCCAATTTTAAGGCTATTTCCACGATGCGACGGGTACGATTGCTCACCTTGTAACGCTCATCAATACGCTTACCTAGCACCCACACAATATCCTCGCCACTCAGCAGCAACCAGGCATCTTCTTTATCTTTCAAACTGTATTTTTCATCGATGAAGAAATCGCTTAGTTTCTTAAAGCCCTTCATGCCCAGCGGCACAAAGGCATCGCCCTGCTTCCATTTACGCACTAAAAGAGGAAAATCTAGTAAATCGGCATCCAAATGAATAAGGGTTGACTGACGTGAAAAGCGAAAATCATCCGGTTTCTCATACACCTTCACCTCCATCGTCAAGGCAGCCTTGGTAGTTCCTTCTTCCAACCAAAAATGCTGCACACCGATGTCTTCAATTGGCAACACCAACAGGTTATGCCGGTCTTTAATCAACCGATGGGTGCTACTAAAAAACTGTTTTCCTGATCGACCATGCAGCTGTTTTACCACTTCACCCACCACGGCTGAATTAAAACCATAAGGCCTTAAAACCTCAAACAGCAAGGAGGCGCAATGCGGATAATCATCCAGCCTTGAAATAGGAATCATCACCTTATTATCCTCTACTACTACATCCGTATCGATAAAACGCGACACCTCGCTCTCCAACAATAAAGCCGCATCGTTCAGGTGCCTCAGATTGGCCTGCATGGTCTCAAAAAAAGTTGGATTCATTTGCTCAAATACAGGAATAAGCTCGTGGCGAATTTTATTGCGCATAAACTTAGTATCATCGTTAGAGGCATCGTGCCGGTAAGCAATTTGCTGCTCGGAACAATAACGCTCAAGAACCAAACGCTTGCAGCTGAGTAAAGGACGCAACACCTTACCGTGACGATAGCGGATACCGCTTAATCCTCGTACACCTGTACCCCGAACCAGATTCAGAAAGAAGGTTTCGATGGCATCATTACCATGATGGCCGGTCACCACAGCATCAAGGCCATGCTCTGCCATCAAGGCATCAAACCAGCTATAACGCAAGTCGCGAGCTGCCATCTCAATGGACACCTTATACCGTGAAGCATAGCCCGTGGTGTCAAAACGGCGGGTGTGCAAGGGAATGGCGCGGGCTTGACAAAAACTAGTGACCAGTTGCTCATCAGCATCAGACTCCTGACCACGAAGCTGAAAGTTGCAGTGTGCTGCCACCACAGAATAACCAGCATCGGCAAGCACATTGAGCAAAGCCATTGAGTCGGCACCGCCGCTGGTGGCCACCAGTAACTTATCGTGTGACGATGCTCCACAGCGTGCCGTCATCACTTTTCTAATTGCTTCTGTATCGAGGATTTGCATTGTATCAGGGTTTAATATTAAACACTTTCATAATGGCCGATGCTTTTAGCAGGCATTCGTCATATTCTTTCTGTGCATCGGATTGATTCGTAATAGCTCCCCCCACCATAAAGGAAGCACACTGCTTCTTGCGATTATATAGAACACTGCGAATCACTACATTAAAATCAAAATCACCGTTGGGTGAGACATAGCCCACAGCTCCGCTATAGAGTCCCCGCCGGCTTTTCTCATATTTTTCAATCAGCTGCATGGCACTAATTTTTGGCGCCCCAGTCATGGATCCCATGGGAAAAGAGGCTTTGATGGCATCTAGCCATGTTTTTCCCTCATCCAACTCTGCCGATATGGTAGATATCATCTGATGAACCTGGCGAAAGGAGTAAATGCCGCACAGCTCGTCCACCTTAACCGTCCCTCGAGCCGCTACCTGCGACAGATCGTTACGTACCAGGTCGCAGATCATAATATTTTCTGCCCTTTCCTTCTCTGACTGCAAGAGATATTCCTTATTGCCTTTATCGATTAAAGGATTGGAATGACGGGGCGAAGTGCCTTTTATGGGTTGCGAAACAAGGCGGCAGCCCTCCTTCTTCAAGTAACGCTCGGGCGAAGCTCCCATTAAAAATTTATCGTGGCACTTGACAAAAGCGGAAAATGGCGTGGGCGATATTTCCCTTAGGCGCTGATACACCCAATGGGGCTCAGTATCAAGGTGCTGAATAAAGAACTCCATACAATAATTCAGCTCATAAATATCTCCCCGCTGAATGTGCCATAATATTTGCTCAATAGCCTCAAGGTATTCAGCATGCGAAACCTGCTGATTTAATTTCAGATTGACCGGCAGCTCACCAGCGGGACGATAAGGCATCAAGGAATCGATGTAAGCTAATACCGATGCTTCATCATCTTCAGGTTCTGAATAACTCACCTGCCACTTATCGCCATCGTACAAGAAGAGATAGCGCGGACGAAAGAAGTTAAGCACCGGCATCCCGATACGATCAGGTAACTGGGAGCTGAGATCCTCCAACTCATTTTTTAAGTCGTAGGACAGGAATCCCAACAGCCAATCATTGTGCTGATGATGGAAGGAATGAAGCTGATGAAAATCCTGACAAGGAGGCTCAAGTGCCTGTAGGCCGGCAATAAAATCATAATGCCGCTTACCCTGCTGATGGCCCCTTGCTTTAAAACCATTGCTATCCAACACTACAGCGTGCCCTTCACCGATAGAAGCCTGACACAACTGCTGCTTGAATAATTCACCATCTTCGGGATGAATATCGAGGTATTTACGCATTTTGCAAAAGTAGGAAAAAATGAGTTAAGTATTTTCCAACAGTGCAGCTCCCAGGGAGCACACTTAGCTATCACAAAATCTCTTAATTCCGCCAATTAAGCTAACACCTCAAAGATGATTCCGGAGGGACTTCATATGCATAACACTCTACCAAAAAGAGCACACCAGGGATGATGTGCTCTTTCTTGGATATGAACAAGTTGGATTACTCCACCAACGATACTTCTTTAATAATCTGGGCTCCCTGATCAATGGCCTTCTCATTCATCGGAATAAGATGGTGGTGACGCTCTGGCAGGGATTTCTTCAGGCCGGCTATTACATTCTCCATTTTCACCAACGGCTTCACCTTCAGGTAGGCACCCAACACAATCATGTTAAAGGTTTTAACAGCGTGCATACGAGCCGCCTCTTCGGTGGCATCCACGCGGAAAATATTGATATCGGTGCGTTCGGGATGACGTGTGATACCATTACCATCGTAAATTAGGGTACCCCCCGGCTTCACATCCTTCTCAAATTTATCCATCGACTGCTGATTAAGAATGATGGCCGTATCGTATTCGTGCAGGATGGGTGAGCTGATACGCTCGTCGCTTAAGATAACCGTTACATTGGCTGTACCTCCGCGCATCTCTGGGCCGTAAGCGGGCATCCATGACACTTCCATATCTTGCATCACACCCGAGTAAGCCAGTATTTTACCCATTGAGAGCACACCCTGACCACCAAATCCGGCTATAATTATTTCTTCTTTCATTTCTTAAAATTTTAAAAAATTAAACCGAACTACTCGTTTTTCATATCACCCAAGGGGTAATAGGGAAACATATTTTCTTCCATCCACTCGTTGGCTTTAGTAGGTGTCATCTTCCAACCTGAGCTACAGGTTGATACCACCTCTACCAGCGAAGTACCCTTGTTGGCCGCCTGATTCTCAAAGGCCTTCCGCAAAGCTTTTTTGGTTTTGCGTACGTTGGCAGCCGTGTGCACCGACTGACGTGTAACGTAACAGGTACCGGGCAGCTGAGCCAGCAGTTCTGAAATCTTAATAGGCGCTCCATCGTGGCTTACATCCCGTCCGGCAGGACAGGTAGAAGCCGGCATACCGGGCAGCGTAGTAGGGGCCATCTGGCCACCTGTCATACCATAGATACCGTTATTGATAAACACCATCACAATGTTTTCGCCACGGTTACAAGCGTGAATGGTTTCGGCGGTACCAATGGCAGCCAAGTCACCATCTCCCTGATAGGAGAAAACATATTTTTCGGGCATCAAACGCTTAACAGCAGTTGCGAGGGCAGGCGCACGACCGTGAGCGGCTTCCTGCCAATCGATTTCCAGGTAATTGTAGGCCAGTACAGAACATCCAACAGGTGCAATACCAATTGTCGTTTCCTGTATTCCCATTTCTTCAATTACCTCAGCAATTAATTTATGCACTGTACCATGGCTACATCCGGGGCAGTAGTGCATCACATTATCGGTAAGAACATCAGTCTTTTTGTAGATGATGTTTTCAGGTTTTATAATTGTGTTTATATCTGACATTGCTTATCCTCCAATTAATTTTTGCTCCAAGGCTTCCACCACTTCACCGGGTGAATGCACGGCACCACCAAAACGACCAAAATGCTCGACGGGCACAGCTCCGTTAACAGCTAGTTTTACATCTTCAACCATTTGACCGGCGCTCATCTCCACCGATAGCATACCTTTTACCTGCTTAGCATATTTCTGCAATTGCTCTACCGGGAATGGATATAAAGTAATGGGACGTAACATCCCCACCTTAATGCCCTTCTCGCGGGCCAGCTCAACGGATTTTTGACAAATACGTGCACTTGAGCCATAGGCAATAATCAGATATTCGGCATCCTCGCACAGTACCTCTTCAAACAGCACCTCGCTGGCTTCGACCTGCTGATATTTATTTTGCAACTTATGGTTAAAGGCCTCCTGTACCGAAGATTCGAGTTGCACAGAGGTAATGATATTACGGCCACGATCCTTTTTCTTACCGGTGGTAGCCCAAGGATGGTTTTCCTCGATATACTCACTGGTCCATCGTGGTTTAAACTCTTTTAACTCTACTTTCTCCATCATCTGGCCAATTACACCATCTGACAGAATCATAACAGGATTACGATATTTAAAGGCCAAGTCAAAGGCTGTCTCTACAAAATCGGCCATTTCCTGCACGGAAGCCGGGGCTAAGGTGATTAACTTATAATCGCCATGTCCGCCCCCTTTCACCGACTGGAAATAATCGGACTGAGCCGGCTGTATCGTACCCAGTCCAGGGCCTCCACGCACCACATTAACCACCACGCAGGGCAACTCGGCACCAGCCAGATAAGTTAAGCCTTCCTGCATCAAACTCACACCCGGACTTGATGAAGAAGTCATTACGCGCTTGCCGCAACCGGCACCGCCATATACCATATTAATTGATGCTATTTCACTTTCGGCCTGCAGTACAACCATCCCGGTCGTCTCCCAGGGCTTCTCGGCCATCAGCGTTTCCATCACCTCCGATTGCGGAGTAATGGGGTAACCGAAGTAACCATCCACACCAGCACGGATAGCGGCTTCAGCAATCGCCTCATTGCCTTTCATTAATTTCAGTTCTCTCATCTGTAACTAAATTTCCTTTATGAGTTTTACATTAAGCAGTTGCACCTGCCTTAGCGCGATAAACAGTGATACAAGTGTCGGGACAAACAATCCCGCAATTAGCACAACCAATGCAGTTGTCAGGATGCGCCATGTAGGCATAATGATATCCTTTGCCATTAACTTCGGCAGCTAATTCTATTACTTTTGTGGGACAAGCAGTTACACAAACGCCACAGCCTTTGCATTTTACCTCGTCAACCACAATTGCACCTTTTGCTTTTGCCATATTATTGAGTCTTTATTAGTTGTTACAAATTTATACTTATCCTTCGATTTTCTATATGACGACCATCAGTATTCACTTGTTTATAAAGGATATAAACAAGCTTACAACTTATCACCAATTACCTGAAACTATGGATTATCCGCATGAAAAGCTTCCAGTCGTTTACGAAGATCATCGAAGCGCTCAGGGCCTGTTTGAGACACACAAGCACGCAAGCCATCCTGCTGACTACCAGTCTTTCCCAGGGTAATAGCACTAATGCCATAATAAAGCAGCTTTTCAAGCAATTGACCGCCTTTTAAATTTTTATACGATACCGTAAAGTAAAAACCATCAGCAAGGGGCTGATCAATATCCTTATCGTAGGTAAGATGAAAGCCATTCTCCAAAAATAAACTTTTCATCACCCTACCCCGCTCCTGATACGCTTTTACATCAGCCAGAAAGTTAAACTGCCCGTCGTTGGCCGCCTTAAGCAAGGCTGCCAATGCATATTGCGCCGAATGACAAGTACCTGACGACAATGCATAGAGCACACGGGTCACCAGCACCTGACCATAGGCTGCCACACCAAAGCGCTCCTTCAGATGATCGTAACGCCGCTTATACAATGCATTTGACATACACGTAATGCTAATGCGCTGCCCGGCGTAACTAAAAGCCTTGGAACTGGAGATTAGTAAGACGTAATTATCGGTATAGTTCCCTACGGACACCTGATAGGGCGCCTCAAAAGGCTTGGACAAATCCTGCCTGAAATCCATGGCGAAATAGGCCAGGTCTTCAATCACCACCACATCGTATTGGGTGGCCAGCTCACCGATTATCTTTAATTCGAGCTCGGTAAAACACACCCAACTGGGGTTATTGGGATTGGAGTATATTACCGCAGCAATTTTTCCGCTTTTGAAATACGCTTCCAGTTTATCGCGCAAGGCCTCTCCCCGGTAGTTATATACATCAAAGGAGTCGTATTGATACCCCAGCACATCGAGCTGCTGCTTCTGCACCGGAAAACCCGGATCGATAAAAAGCAACGTATCCCGCTCTTTATGAAGCTGACCGCACACCAGGAAATTGGCATAGGAGCCCTGCATGGAACCCACTGTAGGCACGCAACATTCGGGTGCGATATCCAGATTCAGAAAGGCTTTGACAAAACGACTGGCCTCTTCCTTCAGTGGCTTAATACCATCCAGCATCGGATACTTTGATGCCACTCCTTTTTTGAGGGCCTCAATTTCGGCATTGGTGGCAATATGGGACGGCTCAAGGCCGGGAACGCCCATTTCCATACGAATAAATTGCTCACCACTCTCCTCTTCAATATCGTTCACTATGGAAACAACCTCGCGGATTGTGGCCTGGTTCAAATCCTCAATTTGATATTTGCTTAACACCCGATCAACAATGCCTGCGTCGATGGGCGTGTTTCTATTTGCTTGCATGGGACTTTTCTTTAAACAGTTGTAAACTCAGCCGCAAGGCCTAAAATTGAAAAGGGCAATACGCAAGTATCACCCTTTCCTGATGTTTATCTTTAAAAGCCAAACTCTTTAACAAGTCCTTCGATCCACTTATCGAGACGCTCACCCGTCTTATCGGCTTCGTTATCTTCATCCAGCGGAAGACCGAGGAACTGACCCTCTTTAATACCCTCCGACTCCTCGTATGTATAGCCTTCCGTAGCACAAAAGCCCAATACCTCAGCACCGGTATTTTCCAAGCGCTCATACATCCAGCCCAAGGCATCAACAAAATGCTGCGGATACTGAACGTGATCACCCAAACCATACATGGCCACCTTTTTACCCTGCCATTTCACCTTATCAAAATGGGTGACAAACACATCCCAATCGGTGTCTTTATGCTCGGAGTTCCAATTGATCTTACCAATGGTAGACATCCCAAAAATTAATTTATCGAAGCGCTCAAGAGCAGCCTCATCGGTTTTCTTAACCGGTATCAGCTCCACCTTATCGGCACCCAGTTTATCTTGGATCAGGCGTGCCACTTTTTCCACACTGCCCAATTCTGGACCATAAAAAACACCAATTTTTGACATAGTAAATCTTTTAACAATAGGTTTATGTAAGTTCAAATATGCTTTTTTTACCCGATATATGCAAGCTACTGCTTGCCTGTACCGCCCTTATTCCCTGCGATGGCAAGCAACACACCCAATACAATACCCAACAAGGCAGCAAATAGCACACGATATTCTGCAGGCATTAAAAAAGTAAAGGTGTGAGCGGGAATCCAAAAGAAGGGAATCGTTTTTTTAAATACAAAATGCCATTGCTTGTGCCAATCCATATCCTTGAGAATAGCACCAAAAGCAATGGGTTTTACTAGGCATTGTAAACGGCCTCCATGTTGAATAATATGAGTGTCGGTAATGCGATGCAAAGTCATCATAAGGGGTGCGTAAATTAGATTCATAGCTACACTAATACTCAATGCCACATATAATTTAGTCATGGTAAAGGGCTGAGACATCACCTCACGGGCACTTTCCAGACCCATTTTATAAAGAAAAACAGGGACACCGGCAGCAAAGACCACAAAGGCCAGCTTAATAGTGACACCCAACAAGCCCCATATTACCGCCCTTGACAACAGGCCAAACCCCTTTACTGAGTAGCTACCTGAAGCGATGCGTAAACCGATAACCTCACCCAGGGTGGCCAGCACGGCAAACTTTATAAAACTCATAATCAGCGGGTGGTGAAGATTGAATCGCGTGTAGGCATCAAACACGGATGCATTGATAAAGAACGGCAGGAAGAAGATGATCAGCGCTCCGCTAAACAAGATATCGTTTGATAATTGACGATTCATTTTTAAGGATTTTCGACACAGCAAGGCTGTTGTTCTACAATCTGTTATTACCATCCCCAAATTCCATCCTACAAAAACAACAGTATCCCTTATTGAACAATAGTTTCAAGTCACTATCAATCCATAAGTCATTACAAAAATAATAGCTTTTAGAAAGAATATATGATCGTGTATTATGATTTACGTCAAGTTTGACAAAATAGCCATACTACCATCGCAGCCAAGGCATACGTGAACAAAAAAAGCCGACCTTCCTTTGAAGCGCCGACTCTTTCATCATTATCAATACACAAACAGTTAGTTCTGAATCCGCACACGGGCATCCACAGCAATCACCTGATCACCTTCACCCAGGAGCGGATTTATATCCATTTCTTTAATTTCAGGCGCATGAACCAAAAGTGCCGAGAGACGCGCAATCACGTCGGCATATTTATCCTCATTAATACCTTTTTGTCCGCGCACACCTTCTATCATCTTATAACTCTTCAGGTTTTTTATCATTTGCAGTGCCTCGTTATGATTGATGGGTGCCAGCGCCGCACTCACATCTCTGAGCACTTCAATAAAAATGCCTCCCATACCACAAAGCACCATGTGCCCAAATCCTGGCTCATAGGTAGCCCCCACAAACAGCTCCTTACCACTAATCATCGGCTGAATCATAACTCCCGTTGCATCCTTCAAATTCATCATACGCTCAAATTCGGCCTGCAGCTGCGCATCAGAATCAACATTCAGCACTACACCACCCACATCGGATTTGTGCACTGGGCCTACGACCTTCATCACCACCGGATACTGCACCTCGCGCATGGTAGCCAGCAAATCTTCAACACGATCACTTACAAATTCCTTTACCCTTGCCACACCGGCCATATCCAGGAGCTGCTGCACAATCCCCGGGCTTGCATACCCATCAGGCTGTGCTGTTATCAGCTGTCGCAATGCTGCAACATCAATATCATCGGTAACGGGCAGTTCTGAAGGATCAGGGGTCTTATACACTTTGCATAGCGCCTTCCCAAACAAGACCTCATCGGGAAAATTAACATTACCCATACCGATAAAATCCTCAATATCCTCCTTTACATTTACCACAGAAGGCAAGATGGGATAAATAGGCTTCTTACAGCTTCTCATCTTACCATGAAGCACCTTGTACACCTCACCATTATTAAACAAACCGGGGCTACCAAAAATAACCGCCATGGCATCAATACCCTCAAAGTCGTGCTCGCAGGCATCGATGATGTGCCCCAGCTGCTCCGCTGTTCCGGTAGCCAGGAAATCAATGGGATTGGCCACACTCGATCCCGGATACAACTTCTCAAGCAAAGCCTCGGCCTTAGGCCCTTCAATGGCGGGCACGTGAAGCCCTCCGTTGGATAAAGCATCGGTAAGCATTACCGCCGGACCACCTGCATGAGTAATCACCGCAATATTTTTCCCTTTAAGGGGCGACAGCATAAAAACAGCAGCCACATTGGCCAGCTCCTCACGCCCGTGACAACGCACAATACCCGCCTTCTGAAACAAGGCATCCACGGCCAGATCACTGCTTGCCAAGGCGCCCGTATGGCTTGAGGCGGCACGACTACCGGCCTCAGAGTTCCCGGCCTTAACGGCGGCTATGCGGCATCCTTTGCGTATTAGCGAAGCAGCATGCTTCAATAATTTCTGCGGCTTATTTACGCTCTCCAGGTAAAGTAGCTTTATCTTTGAACTCTTTCCTTCTTCATAACTCTCGTCGAGATACTCAAGTACTTCTTCAACCCCCGTCTGAGCACTATTGCCTACCGAGTAAACACTATTAAACTTAAGACCCTTGGCCACACCCGCTTCAATAATAAATACAGCCGTTGCACCGGAGCCAGAGATAAAATCTGCGCCCTGAGGCTCGAGTGCCGGAATGGGCGTCGTAAATACACTACTATGATTGGTATTGAGCATCCCCACACAGTTAGGGCCTATCAGGCAGCCACCCACAGCATTAACCGTTTCCACTACCTGACACTCCAGGGCTGCTCCTTCTTCATTTTCCTCACTAAATCCGGCTGATATAATAATAAATGCCTTGGTACCTTTTTCTTTGGCCAACACCTCTACCGTCTGCGGACAAAACCTGGCCGCAATGGCCAAAACAGCCAAATCAATCTGATCCGGCAAATCAGCCACATCGCGATAAGACGGTAAGCCCTGCACTTCGTCACTCTTTAGATTGGTAACATAGAGCTTGCCCTTATAATTACCATCCACTATGTTTTTGAGAATTTTACCTCCAGGCTTGGTCACATCTTCAGATGCCCCCACCACCACAATACTTTTTGGATTAAGCAGTTGTTCGTTTATCATTAGTATGTCTGTTTTAAATGCCGGCACCTAATTTGTATTTTGGTTATGAAAGAAAATCACACTTTTACATGATGAAAATCATAAGCTCCTAAAACCCACTACTGCACAAGAACATCAACACACCTCATAAACAAGCTACACAAAAAAGGTAACAATTTGTAACTAGCACAAATTTACACGAATGATTAAACTTTCAAACTCCGGGCTTATCTTTTTTTCTTATTTTTAAGCAATCTAAAGAGCCCACAATGAAACATCACGAAACAGATAGCATAATTGATAATCAAATCTTTACAAGAGATAAACTCAGCTACCTACTAGGACTTAGTAATGAGGAGCGGGATTATTTTCTGAGAGCTGTAGGCAAACGATACACGGCACTACTGGGCACTAAGGTTTTTTTCAGAGGTCTTGTTGAGTTTTCTAATTTCTGCACCAAAGACTGCTATTATTGCGGCATACGAAAAAGCAACACACATACAGATCGCTACGACATTGATGATAAAGCCATTGTTGAAGCCGCTGTGTTTGCTCATGAAAACAAATACGGATCGCTGGTATTACAGGCAGGAGAGCGGAGTGATAAGGCTTTTACAGAACGCATAAGTAAACTATTGCAGACCATAAAACAAGCCACTAATGGTGAACTGGGCATCACCCTATCGCTGGGTGAGCAAAGCGCCGAAACCTATCAGGAATGGTTTAATGCCGGCGCCCATCGCTACCTACTACGAATAGAAAGCTCCAAGCCCGAACTGTACTACAAAATACATCCCCGGGATGAAAAACATGATTTCGACCGACGCCTTAACTGCCTGCACACTTTGCAAGACACAGGATATCAGACCGGCACCGGGGTGATGATCGGACTCCCCTTTCAGACCTACGAGGACCTGGCCGATGACCTGCTGTTTTTCAAAGACATGAATATCGACATGGTGGGCATGGGACCCTATATTGAACACAGCGACACACCGCTTTACCAATATCGACATCAGCTATGGCCGCTACAGCGACGATTTGAGGTGGCCTTAAACATGATCGCAACATTGCGCCTACTTATGCCCGATATTAACATAGCCGCGGCCACAGCCCTGCAAGCCATCGATCCCATGGGACGGGAAAAGGCGCTGCGCTATGGTGCCAATGTGATTATGCCCAACATTACTCCCACCCTCCACCGGAAAGACTACAGCCTGTACCAAAATAAACCCTGCACCGATGAGGGTGCCGAGGACTGCGCCAACTGCCTGAGCATGCGTGTGGAGATGGCTGGTCGCCAAGTGGGTTTTGATGAGTGGGGCGATTCGCAGCATTATTTCAAACGCATAAAAAAAGGGTAACAGCCCCAATGCCGTTACCCTAATTTTTTTGCCCACAAATTAATTCTTTACAGAACGATGCTTAACAAGCCTCAACACTGAAAGTGAGTTCTGAAAATTTCATTTTAAAAAGATTTCTTCGAAACGACTCTTTATAAGAACCTTGCAATAGAAAGCCATCCTTAGTAGTACTAACGCTTGCCACGTCGATAATTAGGATTTTGCGCCCCTCGCTTCTTATTACGATTGGCAAAAAACTCCTGCTTCTTACGCTGTTTTTCCTTTTCAAACTCCTTCTTCTCCTCCTTATTCATGGGCTTATCAGTCTGCGGATAAGGATTGTCGCGCACCACCTCAATCTTCTTATTGATCAGCTTCTCAATATCGCGCACATAAGCATTCTCCTCCGGCTCACACAAAGCGATGGCTACCCCTTCTTCGCCGGCTCTTCCACAGCGACCGATGCGATGCACATAAGTCTCCGACTCATTGGGGATATCATAGTTAATGACGTACCGCAACTTATCGATGTCAATACCCCGCGCCGCAATATCAGTAGCTACCAACACCCTGATATTTCCTTCTTTAAAAGCCTTCAAGGCCTTCTGACGCTGATTCTGACTTTTCTCGCCATGAATGGCTGCGCTCTCTATCTTTTTTTGCTTCAGGTTACGCACAATACGGTCGGCACCGTGCTTAGTGCGCGAAAACAAAAGTACCTGATCCATGCTTTCATCCTTAAGGATATGCAATAACAGATTCTTCTTCGTATCCTTATTGGTGGTATAAAGCTTCTGCGTAATGGTTTCGGCCGTTGACGAAACAGGATTGACCGTTACCTTTTTAGGCTTTCGCAATATCTGCTGCGAGAGGGTCAGTATTTTGGGTGGCATGGTCGCCGAGAAGAATAACGACTGACGCTCAGCCGGTAGTTTCGCCAGCAGCTTTTTAATATCATGAATAAATCCCATATCAAGCATGCGATCCGCCTCATCCAACACAAAGTACTGAATATCGCGCAGACTAATTATGCCCTGATCCATCAGGTCGAGCAGACGGCCGGGTGTTGCTACCAACACATCCACCCCTTTGCGCAGGTTACGCACCTGCGAGGTTTGCGGCACACCCCCGAAAATTACAGTATTTCTCACCTGCGTGTATTTACCATACACTGTAAAACTCTCTCCAATCTGAATGGCTAGCTCACGCGTTGGCGTTACCACAAGAGCACGTATCTTGTGCTTGCCCACCGGCGGCTTTTCATAGATCAAATGCTGAATAATGGGAATGGCAAAGGCAGCTGTTTTGCCGGTGCCGGTCTGTGCGCTACCCAACACATCTTCACGGTCGAGCACCAGTGGAATGGCTGCTGCCTGTATGGAGGTGGCTGCAGTATATTTTTCATCCTTTAAGGCCTTGAGAATAGCCGGATGCAACTTCAAATCTTCAAATTTCATACTTTATTTTTCCATTTATAATAACCTAAGCGCAATGGAAACATTGGAAGGATAGGCATCATAACCGCCTGGTGGGCAAAGTGTTTTAAGTAGTTATCATGAACTTTAATACCCGAATGTTCTATATCGCCAAGTGTTGTGCCCCAACGGAACACACCGCAAAAGTACTCAAAAAAAATTAGAGTGCGGAAGACGGCCGACTAAGTTACTTACAAAGAAGATTATGAAATCATCTGATGAATACGTGAAATAGCCCGACATGCACGTAGCCGGGCCTTATGCTACAACTACACGGTATCAATATTTTAATTCCTTAAACTCAACATCATCGTAGTCCCACTGCATCACATTGGCAATAGTTGGAATAACATGCTTTGCCATTTTTAGCTGTCCCCGGTAAGAAGGATGATAATCGGAACCCAGATCGCTTGACTTATTCAACAAGACAGTAGGGATACCGATAAAGAAGATGGCCTTATCGCCTCCAACGAGGCGGCAGTTTTCAACCACCTCTTTTACACTCGAATAAGCAGGTTCATCGAGCATGGGTCCGTTGAGGCAAAAAATAGGAATACTGCCATAGTTTTTTCGTATCCGGCGAATAAATTTCATGTAAGTATCTACAAACACGGCCTTATCGGGACGTAAACCTGTTGAGTAATCATTGGTTCCCAGATTTATCACTACCGCATCGGGTTGCCACTCAGAAAAATCCCACCCTGTGCTTGCATCCATATCCAAAACCTGATGATAACGCTGTGGCATGGTGGCCAAAGTAGTAGATACTTTCTTTTTATCACCATAGTTGCGCACAACACCCAAACCCGAGTGCGCAGTTACATAACACTCCGCATCAAAGGCTCTGCTCACAATAAAGGCATAGGACTTGTTTACATTCTCTGTTTTGGGCAAAAAATCCTCTTCCGGACGCTCTCCTTCGGTGCCATACCCACAGGTAATGGAGTTACCAATAAATTCGATTCGACGCGCACCAAAGGGATTATATACATCCATGCGCTCCTTCCCGCCGATGCGCACTCCTTTGAAAATCGCGGTTCCCATCTCTCCTTCCGTACGCTTTTGAAGGCGACAGGTATGCCAACCATTGCCTTTAATGTTAGCAATGCCATATATAGTATCGTTAGGTGCATGCACAACTTCGTGCAGCTTATCATCGATAAAAACATTAAAGTAATTGCGCGCTCCGCCTTCTATCACAAACGACAGCTGCTTACCTGTAAATTGAAAATATATAGACGTACCAGGCCAATCATATCGTACCGCCTTGGGATTTGTAAAATCGAAGCGCCCCGAATAAACAAAGGCCTTATTATCGGCGTCTACTTGCTTTTGCCCCTGCACACTCATGGCCGAACCAATTAAAATCATTCCAACTATTAAACTTATTAGTACTCGCATAACATTATTTTTTTAAAAAAAGGACCTACCAGCAAGGGGCAAGTCCTAAGATTTAGTAATTATTTAAAACCATGGTATACCCCATTTCGCTGTTAAAATTTTCATCAAAATGCTCATTTACGAGTAGTAACATCGCTTTTCTTCCATTTTCGACTTCAATCTGTTTGCAATTGAGGTTACTTATGACATTCTATTTAATATTTTACTAGCTTAAGGGTTTTGATACCCAATTGCGTTTGCAACATTAATATATATATCCCTCGTGTTAGTTTTGAAGCAGGTATAAAGTACTCGTAATCGCCCGCTGCACGCTGTGAATTATCCAAAACCATTAATTCTACACCATTCAAACCATACACAACCAAACGCACAGATGTTAAACCCGGAACACTAACTTCTACTCTTTCTAAATGATTACTTAATTGAGTTGAACAACTCAACTTCAAAAGATCCTCTATATTATCACCAATGTTTGTGGCACCAATACTAAACGTCCTTATTTCAGACCAGGTTGTATATAAGTTAGCCCCATAGTTAGCTCGAGCACGAAGGTAATACGTCTTAGAACCTAAATCTTCGAATACTCCTTTATATGTAAAAGCTTCAAGGCTTAGCACTTTCAGTCCAATCTCAGGAAAATGAAGCTCCTCACTCAACTCAAGAGTATAAGACGATGCCAGATTACTCCCTTCTATCAAAACCTCTACCGAATTATCTTCGAACACTTCCTTCTCCATCGGCGAAATAATTCGTGGCACATCAGGCACTCCTTCGATCGTTGAAAAGGCAATTACTTCACTCCACCCTGACATCACATCAGAAAAATCACCTTTAACCCTAAGGTAATAAGTTGAGTATGGTAACAACACCTTTTCGGGCATGACTAATGATGCCGCCATTAACCCATTTTTTTCAAATAGAATAGATGTAAAATCACTAGTCTCAGCAATCTGAACGGTATATATACCTCCCATAGTCGCATTATTCCAATTAATAGTTGGTGTTAGTGATACTTCTGTGGCGTTATTAACCGGCGAGCTGATTATAGTCGGTGAGGCATTTGCCATTGTAAACGAGCGAACTTCAGACAACTCATCACCAGCCCCCAACACGCGTGATTTTATGCGCCAATAATATATTTCGCCTACCTTTGGAGCAATCGTTGAAATATCAAATTGCGTTTCCAACAACTCTCGCTTATATAAAATATCTGTAAAAGCCTCATCCTTTGCCACCTCAAGCACATAGCTTATCACTTCTGCACTATTTTGCCATCGAAACAACTTAGCCAATTGCACTTCTTCCTTGTTAACAGGCTCTATTAATTGCGATGGCTGATTACTCCCAATTGTACCATCTAGCAATACTGGTGGATACTCATTACCAAAGCGATCGAGCACCGCAACCGCAAAAACATGTGTCTCTAATAACTCTGTATAAGATGAAAGATCAAAACTTTTTTGATAACTTACACCTAATAAATTTTGCGCACACACTAAATTAGTAACTGTTGATAATTCAGTTTTTGGCAAAGCATAAACAGTATACCTAACATTCGTTTCTGTAGATTCCCACATCAGTTTACCCTCCTCTATACGAAGATTACTTGACAAACTTCTGTCAGCAGCCGACTTCCAATTAATAGCTGGCACCAAAGCCTCGTACTTAAACTCATTTGCTTTAAGGTAATCGACAAAGCCAGCTTTACTAAAATTATCGGTTCGATAAAATACACTACCTGGCGCACCCATTTTATCGGCCTGTCTGTTTACCTGTATCTGCATTCCATATTCAGAAGCCGTATTTTTAAGCTGAGGATTGCTTTTCATTGCCAAATATTCCAACATTGACATACCGTTTAACTCTACAGCAATATCTCTGTTACTTCCCGACTTCAAAACAGTCGAAAATGATTCGGTCTTTAAATTACTTAAACTGTGGCTAACGTATAGATGACGATAAAAAGCATTACACACATCAGACCACCAAGGACTTAACTTATCGTAATCCTGACCTGTACTTGTTGTAGGCCAGTAAATTTGAGGAGATATATAATCGACAGTTCCCGCCTTTAACCACGCCAACGGATCGCAATAAATATCTTTGTATGCATCTAAACCAACTATTCCATCAGGCAGTTTGAAACCGTACTGGGCTGCCACTTTATTATCCGTCGTATAGATGCCAAATGGCGACAATCCGAAAGTAACCCAAGGCTTAACATCCTGAATAGCCCCATACACATCGCTAACCATTTCGTTAATATTAGCTCGTCTCCAATCATGCAAATCCAAGCCTTCAGGTTTGTGTAACCCCTGCGAGTAAGCATCCAAATTATCTGGTGTTCCACCATAAGCATAGAAGTAATCGTCAAATGCAACACCATCCACATCGTAATTGTTTACAACTTCTTTTACGATGTCCACAATACGCTTACGAACCTCAGGGTTTCCTGGATCAAGAATAGCGACATTTTTTTTACCATCTTCTTTATCGGGGTATTCTAACACCCATTTAGGCTCAGTTTTTCTATAATCACCAGCAGCACCTTGATATTTCCCTGCCGATGATTCGAATCGATAGGGGTTGATCCAGGCGTGCAATTCCATTCCTCGCTTATGCGCTTCCTCAATTGCAAAAGCAAGTGGGTCATAACCAGGATCGAGACCTCTTGTTGTAACTAAGTGAGCCGACCATGGCTCATATGACGATTTATACATGGCGTCACACTCCGAGCGCACCTGAAAAAATATCGAATTTATATTCGCTTCTTTCATGTTGTCAAGCAAAGCAATAAGCTCATTCTTTTGCGCAGTAATCTCGCTTTGATTCCCCGTAGAAGACACCTTTGTAGATGGCCAATCTAAGCCCCAAACTGTCGTTAGCCAAGTAGAACGCATCTCCCTTTTGGGCGCCTCAGCATTAGCCTTTGCCAACTGAGAAACTAGTAATACCATTAATATATGTAGAAGTTTATTCATACTTACAACTTTTTATAATTGTTTAATAACCTTTCGATATACGATAGAAAATTCATTACACTATTTGGACAAAACAACCAATGTAAATAAATAACAGAAGGGTGTTGACTAATCATTGTCAACACCCTTTATTTTCGCAGCATCCTACTTAAGTAAGATACAATTTACGGTAATTAAGGTAATATACGTATTGGATTCTTTCATACCCTTAATTAGCCACTGACTATCTCTTAGTATTGTCTATTGCAATACCGTATGCTTCAACTCCTTCAACAAAATACTCAACCTTTGCAGTCGCATCAGTTAAGCTGATACGCTTAATACCTGATTTATGCAGTGGATTTTGATTATAATACTCCTCTGGGTTAACTCCGGCAGGAACTTCCGGTCCGCGGTAAGCCCAATATACATAGCCGTTACCTTGTTCGTCTACATCAACTGCAATACCTGTGATATACAACTTCTCAGTACCAGCCCCTTCACCGTCGCCAGGCGATGCATCAACCACCACTTCATCAGTACCATCTAAATTACTCTTGAACAATTTATAGTCGCCCTCTTTAGCATTTGAGTAGTATATTTTACCATTTACTTTATCAATAGCCATACCTCTAATACTTGAACTTATTGCAATAGCACCTAAACCATCAGCATTAGGATCGCTTCCCGGCATACCCGGAGCACCAATATGCTCTTCTCTAAATCGGAAAATACCTGACCCATTTGAGTTTTTACCATAATAGAAAACATCATCAGCCTTTAAGAAAGGTCCATTTACACGCCCCCAACCGATTCCGTTTCCATAGTACCATAACCATGAGTGGTGAAAATAATGCGAATATTGCTCTGTAGAGAACTTCATATTACGTGTTGATGCAGAAACTTTGTAAACACCAGCATTTCTATCGGTCCAGTAGATAGACTCTCCTTCAACACATCCATAATAGAAATCATTATAAGTATGACCTCCAAAGTTATCAATGACCGTTTCGCGGCGTGAACCATCATGGGTGATGGCAAATATTTCGCCATCACCGGCAGTACCTGCCCCGGCAGTATAACTAGTGTAGGTACCCGCATCAAACACATACAAGTAATCGCCATTAAATTGTAGCGTTAACGGGTGCTTTCCTGAACGGTAACTAAAGTCAAAAGGCTTATTTACCGAAGGATCGACACCTTCAATAATCTTATTAGCGAGAATATTACCTTCTTTAACCGCATAGTACAATGTTTTAACAGGCTTATTGTAGTTCACCTGAACATTTACAGTAACCGGGTCCAGCACCTTCTCACCTACTTGAACAGTAAGGTTAACCACCTGGCTTCCTAATGTTCCAAATACAGCCTTAGGATCTTTAGCTGTTGACATTAATGCATCATCAATCTTATCACCAGTTGTTCCTTCTGGGAATCGCCATTTATAGCTAACGTCGAGTCCCTCCGGATTCATTACAAATACATCAAACAACACCTCTGATTGATTAAAAACAATACTTGCATCATCTGATTTGAAAGATACAATTGGCACGATATCACTAATCATAATCGCTTTAACCAGTTCGTATTTACCTCCATCAACAATCAGCTTCACATTATACGTACCAGGTACTGTGTACTTATGAACAGGATTATCCTCTTGAGACTTACTTCCATCGCCGAAGTGCCATTCGTAGGTTGAACCGACTTGTGATTCGTTTACGAAAGTAATTTCTTCACCAATCACATAATGCAATGACTCTGAATGATAACTAAACTCAACATCTTTAGGCGGAAACGCTTCCACATCAATATCTTGCTCACATGCTGATAGGCAAAGCAACGATGTTACAGCCAGTAAGCTAATACATTTCTTAAAATTTTTCATAATTCAACTTGGATTATAATTTTATAAAACTGTAACCACTTTTTCTTCTGAGAAATTCTCAACACCTAGGCCATTAACCACTCTGAACTTAGACTTTAATTGGTAAGATTTACTATAACCAACAAAGTATTCCATTTTATGAGGGTTATAAATCAACTCTTCAAGAGGTATATCTTTAACCAACTGAGTTAAAACAGGTACAGCCACCTCTTTCATCACCTTAACCTCAATAGTACTTCCTTCATTATCTGGATCAGGAACCTCTTTAACATCGAAATAGGTCTCATACTCTTCGGCAGTTACACTCTGCTGCTTATCAACCAAAAGACCTTTAAGTAAATCATAATCCATCGACTCAAAAAAGCCTACATAGAAGCTTTCAATTACAGAAGCCGGGAAAAAGCGATCGATCTGCTTTTGATCGTATTCCAACATATTATTGATCTGCGAAGATGATAGTGTGTAACTAATCGGAAATGCGTCCTCAATTACATACGAGAAGGTTTCTTTTCTGTAGTTATCAGCACTGTGCTCATAAGCCTCAATCTTTTGAAATTCGCGTGCTAACTCTGCTGAATCAAGCGCAAACACGTAGCCGTTATAATTAGCTGTTAAGCTATATTTCATAGCAGCATGAATAGAATACCAAAGCTCTAAGCTTTCGTACTGATCATCTTCAGACCAGTATTCTGTATAAAACCCAGCTTCAGCACCTGCACTCACATTAGCTACAGGAATCTCCATGTAAACATTAGCTGCTTTCTCACCTGTTTGAACCAAGTCATTG
The DNA here is from genome assembly GCF_050589825.1 of Carboxylicivirga longa. Taxonomy (NCBI): domain Bacteria; kingdom Pseudomonadati; phylum Bacteroidota; class Bacteroidia; order Marinilabiliales; family Marinilabiliaceae; genus Carboxylicivirga; species Carboxylicivirga longa. The sequence continues at coordinate 210,061 of NZ_JBNGOZ010000002.1, forward strand.
ATTGGGTCGTTGATTTCGCAAGACGACAATGACCAAACGGCTGCCAGGCTAAAACCTATATATTTTAATATACTTCTTTTCATTTGAAAATAACATTTTGAAAAACATTGATATTAGCTTATTTGCTACTTCTTCCCCAAATCATTGGCTTCTTTAACCATTCAGGATTACGAAAAGCACCTAATCGCTCTAATTCTCCACGGTTATATTTCTCCTCTGTTTCAGGGTCGTAATTAATACGCTGAATCCAATCATTATCTTCAGCCCAATACGCTTCATAAAGATTATATGGTCGACGCAATCCTGGATAGACAGTCTCTGGTTCACCAAGCGGACTATACACCACACCATTATCACTATTACTATAGCCATAACGACGTAAGTCGTTCCATAACTCTGGCTGCAAGTACATTGCCTTGTACTTTTCACGCATTATGTCAGTAAGTGTAATATTAGAGCTCCCTGGTACTAATTCAGCATTAGTGACGTAAGCATTAATACTTTCAGCCGGAACACCTAAGCGGTTCATATGATATTGAATCCCTTCGATAAGATGACTATGTGCTTTTGCTTTATTACCGGCCCAATAAGCGGCCTCTGCAATAATAAAATGCAACTCAGCCTCTGTTAGCAAGCAAATAGCAGATTGGTCTGTGGTTAAAACAGACTCATGAAGATCCGGATAAAACTCAACATTATGAGTAGCCGGCATTCCATAGTTAGCCTCTAAGTAGCGATATACTGCTTTTCCACTCTTATCAGCTCTTTTTTTCATCATGTAAGGTAGGCGAGGATCCGGACATGTGTCGTTAGCAATGTCGTAGCCCATAACATCTTCTATGAAGTATGCGGTTGGCATCGCTTGAATCAAATTATTATTCCAGCTCTCCCAACCATTTACACCTTTGTTGGTACGCCCCCACATGCAGTTCTGCTCTACACTTGAACCTCCATCAAATTGATACATTGGGTCAGACCATCCGTTTAAAGCTTCTTCTGCCGCTGCAATAATAGCATTACAGGTTGCTTCATCAGTGTTCATATTGGGCAAATTGCGGAGCAGCAAGCGTGCTTTTACACCATATAAAACCTGTCTCCACTTTGCCATATCTCCCGCGAAAACGCGATCAACACGCGAGTTCATTGCTCTATTATCTGGTTTATTAATATCCTCACCATCAAATAGTGTACTTAACCTATCTACTTCTTGATGCATCCACTTATAAATATCCTCCTGGCTATCATACTTTGGAGCTCCAGTTGTTCCATATGCTTCTGATAACGGTATGTCACCAAATGCATCTGTTGTTTTCTGGTTAGACATCAAACGGAGTAAACCTCCCAAAGCCTGATAATTTACAGAATTTTCTTCTTCTGCCTTCTCCAATAGAACGTTCAAGTTTGTACCAACATCAAAGAAGTGACGACGCCACTGTGGGTGGCGAGTCATACCAAGAAATTCCCATCCACTTCGATGCGCATAAGATCCAGTTTGACTGCGACCTCCTGTTGTTAAGCACTGACCTAAATAAGCACCATACTCTGCATGGTCATAATCCTGTACAACAGAATAAAAAAGAGCCGTTGGCATTACAAGATCAATTGTTACATCTTCGGACTTATCTGGGTTGACATTATCTCCTAAAAAATCTTCGCAACCTGCTAACCCAGCACTACAAGCAATTAGTAAGCCCGAAAGAATAACTGCATTCACCTTCGACTTAACCAACACCGTGCGCTTTATGTTGCCAAATATGTTATTTATATTTACTAATTTTAGTTTCATGATTCATTCATTAAAATGTGGCACTAATATTAAATAATACTGAACGTGTCATAGGAATTCCATTATAATCGATCCCCATTGTTCCCGCTCCATTTGAAGAACCAGTATAGTTCACTAGTGGGTCACTTCCTGAATAATTCGTTAATAACAGCAAATTATTTCCTGTTAGAGATACCCTTAATCCCTCAATCCCACTACTCTTCACAAATTTTGAAATATCATAACCAACAGTTACGTTTTGAAGGCGAACAAAAGAAGCATCTTCAACAAAATTAGAACCAACGTTAGAGTAATAATTATTTGCAAACAATTGATCGTAAATTACTGGCGTTGTATTAGCCGCATAACTACCATCAGCCTGCTCAACTACACCCTCAATCACCACTTCTCTATTACGATACTCACTTAAACGACCATCCATTCCGTTCGATACGAGTGTGCGACGTGTTCCATTTACCACATCACCACCTACTGACACATTGATTAAAGCAGAAAAGCTCCAGTTTCTATAATTAAATCGATTATCAATACCAAGTTTAAAATCAGCCTCCCTGTTTCCTAACAGCAGAGAAGGCGTTGCATCAATGACAGGATATCCTTCTTCATTTACGATTACCTCACCACTTTCTGTTCGCATATAGTCTTTACCGCTAATAGCGAACACAGGTCCGTTAGCATATGAAGTTGGGCGAATATCTCCTACCTGACCAGCATAATGATAAACTTCCTGAACACCTTCTGGCATATCCCCTAAACGACCTTTGTTGGTTCCGAAGTTAACAGCCATATTCCATCGAAAGTTAGCTCTTTGTAACATCTGCTGATCCCAAACAAATTCAAAACCCTTGTTTGTAATTTCGCCTTCATTTCGTACTTGTAAGATACTACCAGTTGACGGTGACACCCTTACTGTTACAATCTGATCGCTTACGTTTGTATTATAATAAGCTATGTCTAAACGAGTTTTATTATTAAACAAACGTAGGTCAGCACCAATCTCCCACGACTCTGCAGTTTCGTTCTTTAAATATGGGTTACTTGTTACAGTAGGATCTACCCCATAACCACTGTCTGGGTGGCTAAACATTTTGAACACTCGTGCATTACGGTATGGTGATGTATCTTTACCTACTTGTGCCCAGTTGGCACGAATTTTACCAAAACTAATCAGGGGCGAATCAATGTTTAACAACTCAGTAAAAACAAGACCTCCCGTTACTGAAGGATAGAAATATGAGTTTTGATCTTTAGCTAATGTACTTGACTTATCATTGCGCGCTGTAAAACTAATATGTGCAATACCATCGTAGTCAAGCTTAACTTCTCCAAACACACCATATTTGGCATATTCGCTACGATACATCTCTTGATCTTCCTTATTTTTAACACCAAGATTGTTCATACTATAGAAGCCAGGTATTATAAAATGATATCCTCCGGCATTAGAACTTCTTCCACGTCGTTTTAAGAAATCAGCTCCAACCAAGGCATCCAACTTAAGTGAGCTATTAATATCATATGAATAACTAGCAATAGCGTTAACGTTAGTCAACTCTGAACGACCATCAGAATACCACATTTGTCCAAGGTATGGAAGCGACTCCGATGTCGCTGTTTCATTGGGGCCTAATGGCCATCTTTCAGTAATCACACTTTGGCTTTCGCTATTAGTTATATCATAACTTGCACGTCCTGTAAGGTTAAGGTTATTAATAGGCTCCCAAGTAATACTTGCCTGCGTTAAAGATCTTAAGCTTTTACTTTCAGCCTGATCCTCATGGCGTCCCCACAATGGATTTACTGGTGACTTATATTTATTATTAGTATTCTCATACAACCAACGAATGCTTCCATCAGGATTCTTGTAGTTAGAAATATCATCATCTATTGGCCATGTATACACACTAGCCATATTACCACCCCCTCTAGACGTTTTATCTGTTAGGTTTACCATAAGAGAAACCTTTAAGTTGTCCCGAATTTGATAATCATTTTTTAACATCACACCTAAACGCTCCAAATTGTCATTTGGCACAATACCTTCATGATCGGTATACGTTACAGATGCATATGATTGAAACTTTTCAGTACCACCAGAAATAGCAACATCATGCTTATGGAAGATTCCCGTTTGTAAATAACTATCCACGTTATCATACGTTTGTATTCCTTCTGGTTTAAGCGGTCCCCAACCACCTTTTGATTGCTCACGGTAAACACCTAATCCACCGCGAAGGTAAGAGTCTTGAATCTCTGGTGTACGGTAAGCTTCTTCTACTCTAAAAGAACTATTCCAATTAACAGATACTTTGCCTTCTTCACCTTGCTTAGTAGTAATTACAATAGCACCGTTAGCCGCATCAGCTCCATAAAGGGCGGCGGCGGCAGCTCCTTTTAACACAGTTACACTTTCGATATCCAATGGGTTAATTTCAGCCGCCTTGGAAGCTCCACCGGCAACATACATACCGTTCAAGATAAAAATAGGCTCGTTATTTGCTCCCGTATCGAAAGAAGTAATTCCTCGAATGTACATCTGTGAAGATGCGTTTGGAGAACCTCCCTGTCCAGCCAAAGTAACACCAGCAATACGACCATCAAGAGCCTGAACAAAGTTCGGCTGCTTATCCCGGTTGATTGCCTCCGCTTTTACATCTTGAACTGCAAAGTTTAGGTTCTTCTTTTCTGTTGAAACCCCCATTGCAGTCACTACAACCTCATCAATACCCAGTGAATCATCTTCTAAGGTAATGTTAATTGTGGTATTCGCTCCAACCAAAACCTCCTGCGACTTGAAGCCAATAAATGAATATGTTAGCGTTGACCCAACTGGAGCTTCAATTTTATACTCTCCATCCATGTTGGTTATTACCCCCGTTGTAGTTCCTTTCACTACAATGTTTACACCAGGCAAACCAAACCCTGTTCCGTCAACTACCTTTCCACGTATTACTAGGTTCTGCTGAGAAACACTAGCATTAACTGTGGACAAATTACTTTCAGCTGAAGCAACCTGGTTAGTCAGCCAAAATAAACTTAGACACAAGCAAGCTTTAGCTACATTGCTAAGGCCTCTTCCTGCCCGATCTTTCCATCTACTTTTCATTAATTATTGATTTAGATTCGACTTATTTAGCTAGTTTAAAACTGTAATTAAATGACTTTAGATATACATCATACATCATTCAATTATTTTACAATTTTAAACAATTTAATGCATTATTCAAATTTATTTTAATTTTTGTCAATAAATAATATATCGCTGATTAATTGATAGATAAGGAATATATGGCGATAATTACTGTTTTATAACATGTCATACAAGTGATTTTTTTGCAGAAAAACACTTGTCATTTATATGCTATATAGAAACACCTATCATTGTTAAGTCACTTAATATCTGAAAGAAATTCTATTGGACTTTCATCTTAGCAATCTTGCCATCCATTGTATTAAACCACAAACCATCGTTCCAAAACAACTTATTTACGGAAGAGTTAGAGATCTTATGGCGCCATAATGTAGTCTGTGTTTTCGCATCTACTGCAAAAACTTCACCTGAGCGTGTACCTCCATAAACGACACCATTTACTTCAACTAACGGGCACGGATTATGCTCATAACCAAAGCCAACATTAGCGGTCCACAAACTTTGATGCGTCTTACCATGCGTTGGGAAAGCAACAATAGAATCATTCATCAGCTTAGCGTAAATATGCTTTTTATCGCCAGAAATACACATTGATTCACGTACTTGATGAGACTTAGTACGATAAATCTCCGACCCATCATTTAGGTCTAATACTGTAAAGTACCTGTCTGGTGCTACTATAAACACCTTATTATTCGCTACGGCAGGCACAACATTTCCGGGTGAGTACAATATAGCTCCGTGACCATTGGTCCATTTCCAGTTTAGACTGCCGGTTGCCTTATCAAGACAGTATAAGTATTTATCCCAAGCACCAAAAATTAATTCTTTGTCTGTAATACAAGGCTTTGCCTGAACAAAGCCTCCAATATTATTATAGGTCCAGATAACCCTCCCATTTTGTGGGTCTATTTTTGTGAATCCTCCTTTACCACAAGCAATGTAAAGCGAACCATTATCAATGACCCCTTCTGCAAAAACTGGATAACCAACATTCGTCTCCCACTTCATCGTACCTGAAGTCAAATCAAAAGCCTTTAAATCCCCTAGTGATGTACCAACAATAACACTATTTTTATATATCGTTGGAGTTGCATACTGAGGCGTCGATAGGAACTCCTGCCATAGGACGGTGTTTGTTTCTGCATCAAAAGCTTTAAGATAACCATCTGACGACAACCAGCTAATAATAGTGCCATCCATCGCAAATCCGCCCATTACAGACGCATCATCATTAACAATAATTTGCGCTGCTACATTCGGGTATTTCTCATTAATCTGCATTGAGGGCATTACAGACACAGGTAATGTATCAATTTGACTTACTCCACATAAGTTCCAATCACGGTATAACTGAGCTGCTTGCCCACATTTCTTCTCTTCAACAAACACTTGGTCACCATTCAGGGTTACAATCGTATATCCAACATCCTCTTTGTTCTTACCAATAAGCGCCCGCCCCATTAAGCCTGTAATGCCATTAAAGTTCATTAGTCTCAATCGATGACCGTGTCCACACAAAGCCAATGATACCCCTTTGGCTTTCAACACTTCACTCACTTCTGGCCAATTATCCAGACCGTCTGCTATTGGATAATGAGCCATTGAAATAAGCTTGATATCTTTAGCTTCAGGCAACTCGCTTTGAAGCCATTTCAGATCTTCACTTTTTACATGACCGTCGCCCATTTTCATATAAGGCCCCGCATTAAAACCCACGAATCCATAGCCATTATGCTCAAAGTAAAATCGATCCGCTCCAAATAGCTTCTTATAGGTAGCACCACCTGTTTCAGACCAGTTCGTTTCATGATTACCAGGTAAAATATAATAAGGTATTGTCAGGCCATCGACGCCATCCTTAACTGCATGCAGTTCCTCATCTGATCCCATATTGGTCAAATCGCCAGTGATGACTACAAAATCAAAATCACCCTTATTAATCTCTTCCACCACCAAATCAAGCACATGCTCATTGTCATTACCAGGAACAACATGTAAATCAGTTAAAAATGCAAAACGTACACTTCCTTCTTGTTTGCACGATACAAAGCCACTTACTAACACCACAGTCAGTAACAGCACTATTGTTTGACGAAATTTTAAAAACATGGATTTAATTATGATAAGGTTAAACTATACTACTTAGAAACGATTGCTGACGTGGCCTGATCTACCAAATACAGAATAGATTGATAAGTCACTCCACTATGAAGTGAAAGTCCTATTTCGCAGGTTCGACTGGTGCTGTACCCAGCAATGGCTCTTTCCGGTACTTCATCCTTGAGGTAACGCAGTGCGCTTTTATTAAGATCCGGCATGCTAAATCCTTTATCGCCAGCCCAACCACAGCAACCTGTTTTCTGCGGCCTTATAACTTCTTTGGCACACATCCGCGCTAATTCCTCCAGCTGCTCATCCATTCCCATTTTTGTACTACTGCAAGTTGCGTGCACCATTACGGTTTCGTTTTGAGGCTGAAAATTTAAACGGCTTTTTAGGTATTTTAGCGTAAACTCAACCGGCTCATACAAGCTCAGTCGCTTATCCATTAGCTCCTTCATGCGCAATAAGCAGGGACTCATATCACACAAAACCGGATAACGCCCATTATCAGACGCTTTTAGTAGTTGCTTTTCCAACTCTTTGAGTTTCATCATCCCTTGCTTTGGAAACCCCTTACTGTCGAAAGCCATTCCACAGCAAAGATTTGTCAGGTTCTCGGGATAGATGACGTTATAATTAGCCCTGTTGAGCAACTTTTTTGTTACCGCCGTTAAAGCTTCCTTATCACGTGTAGCCGCATCATTTCCCATCATTCGGTTGATACAAGCCGGGAAATAAACCACCTTATCAGCACCAGCATTACCTGCCGAAACATCGACTTTAGGAGCACCAAGAGGCATACTTCTATTCCAAAGCGGGATGGTTCGACGCGAACCTTTATGCACCAGTAGTGTTCCGCTCTCCATCACCACATCGGGCAAAACTTTTGCAATAATCCCTACAGCATTTAGCGCGATTCGGGCAGCACCATTAACTCTTCCGTAGTGTTTCGCTACAAATGAAGCGCTTGCATCTGCCAGATTACTCTTGGACTCGAAACGCAACTCCTTAATCAATTTACCCGTATTTATTCCTACCGGACAATTTACCGCACACAAACCATCTGTTGCGCAACTCTCCTCCCCTTTCAACCGAAAAGCTTTAGCAACTGATTGGTATTCTTTTTTAGAACCAATTGCTTCGCTCGTATTCAGCGCTCTGTAAACCGTGATGCGCTGACGCGGTGTCAAGGTCAGGTCGCGCGAAGGACAACTGCTTTCGCAAAAGCCACATTCAATACAAGTATCAATTAACGGATGCACCTGCGGTAAAGCTTTAATGTTCTTGGTGTATATTTCTGCATCCTCATTAATCAATACTCCCGGGTTTAAGATACCAGTTGGATCGATTCCCTTTTTAAGGCGTTTCATTAAGCCATACACCTCTTTGCCCCATTCAAACTCTAAAAATGGCGCCATATTTCGTCCGGTACCATGCTCGGCCTTTAAACTGCCATTGAATTGATTAACCACCAAGTCTGCCAATTCATGCATAAATAACTTGTAATTATCCATTTGCCAGTCCTGATCAAAATCGGGCATCACCAAAAAATGAATATTTCCATCCAGTAAATGGCCCCACATCACCGAATCTTTGTAATGGTATTTGTTTAAAAGCAGTTGCAAAGCCGGCAAAGCCTCATCAAGCACTTCACCGGGAAATGCCACATCTTCAATAATACAAGTAGTACCGATTGGCCGGGTAGCTGCTGCAGATGTAAATAACCCTTTGCGTACCTTCCAGTAAGTTGCGTAATCTTTGTTATTATCTGTAAAGCTGATTGGGTAAATAGTTTGGATCGCTGCAAGTTTTTCCTCAATCTCCTTTTGTTGCTTCTCCAGTTCTGCGGCTGTCTCTGCGGCCGTCTCCACCAATAAAGCTGCCGCTCCATCAGGTAATTCTTTCAAAAAAGCAGGCAAGCCATCCACATCTTCTACTGCTTTAAGCGCATTCCTATCCATCAGCTCTGCCGCACTCACCGAACACTCTCTCAATGGAATAATGCACCTTGCTGCTTCTCTAATATCGGGCAAAAATATAAGTGAACACGTTTTATGGGGATGCTCCTTGACGGTTCGAAACGTAACTTCTGATATAAAGCCAAGAGTTCCTTCGGAACCAACCATCAAGTGCATGAGTATATCAATGGGGTCCTCAAAATCAACCAAAGAGTTCATGCCATAACCGGTTGTGTTCTTCAGTGCATATTTTGATCTGATCCTATCATGAATGGCTCCATGAGTCAGAATTTGTTGCCTGATAGCCGCCAGCTCCAGCAACAAAGCATGGTGCGATTGTCGAAATTGAGCCCGACTGCTTTCATCGTTGGTAACCAGTAAGGTTCCATCGGCCATTACAATGCGCATGGCTTCAACGGTGTTGTAACTATTGGTTACAATTCCATAACTGGCTCCGCTGGCGTTATTGGCTACAATCCCCCCAATTTTGGCGGCATTGATTGAGGCCGGGCTTGGTCCTATTTTATAGCCCCATTTCGCGAGTAAAGCATTGGCAAATCCACCTCTGACACCGGGTTGTAACTTTATTCTTTTCCCCTCATCGAGAATTTCACACTTAGTAAAGTCGGAGCCAATTTCAATCAATACTGAATCTGTAATGGTCTGACCCGAAAGACTTGTACCCCCTGCTTTGAAGGTTATTGGCACATTATACCGATAGGCGGATCTGACAACCGACTGCAATTCCTGCTCACTATTAACTACAACGACCAACTGAGGAACGAGTCGATAAAAGCCGGCGTCAGTGCCTTTGGCAAAACGATCGATATGCTTTTTATATAACCGATTGTGAGGCAGTGATTGCTCGAGATTAGCGATAAAAGCTTTTGATATATCCTGATTCATTGTTTTAAATTTAAATCAACTTCACTTTCTCAACTTATTCAGGCAACACTTCAAGCACATCCTCATTAGTTGGCCGCTCGCAATTGGCCTGCTCCAAGGCTGCTACCTTCTTATTTTCCTCTCCTATCAATAATTTAAGCTCATCTAATGAGGGTAATAAACACTTACTCATACTTTCCGCATTAAATGAAAACGGCTTGCTAACATGTCCGAATACATTCACCGATTGAATAGTAATGACATTCAACATCTCTACTAAATCCTGCATATCCGAACTTTCTGATAACTCTTCCGGCGTAAGGTCTTTACAACGGTAAGGATCGAACATGTAGGAGCGCTCGTATCTTCCCACTATTTCATAATCCCACTTATCGCCATATTGAAAGCCAATCACATAAGATGCCATTTGCTGCTTATGGGAATCTTCCCAACTTACCTTGATCCTAGTATCATGCTCCTCAATCTGGCACACAGGCACTTCAGGCACTTTCTTTCCAAGCCATGGTGACGCAGGCACCAAAGCAGCCTGCCTAAAAGGACCGCTTTTTAGAGTAGTAGTTAATTCTTCAGATTTAAGCATAGCATTCATATTCCAATAAACAATTCCGGGGCTCTCACTCAACATCCCACGGGCTATCATTATTTGGTTAAACGCCTCATCAGCCTCGCTTGATCCTTGCTTAGCTTTGGGACTTATACCGGGCCAAAAATGGCGATCTTTAACATTTTGTTCATCCCACCAGTTAACCAAAACAGGAAAACTTTGTGGCATTTGGTTAATCGGCCAATATAATTGTGGGGTCCAGTAATCAATCCATCCCTTATTCAGCCATAGCTTGGCATCTGCATACAATACATCATACTGGTCAAGACCCTTTATGGATGCGGGATGATTAGGCCGCCAAACACCAAAAGGACTGAGTCCGAACTTAACATGGGGTTTTTCTGTCTTAATACCTTTGTATACACGCTTCATAAATCGATTAACAGCATCGCGTCGCCAATCAGCTCTCGACAACCGTCCTCCTTTATCAAGATACTTGTTCCAGCTATTATCATCCGGAAAATCTTTCCCGCCATGATAAGACGGATAGGGATAGAAATAATCATCAAAATGAATGCCGTCAATATTATAACGCTTTACAACATCCATCACCACATTAAACGAATAATCTTGCGTCCCTTGCTCGGTGGGTATCATCCAATAAAAGCCATTATCTAGTTCAGTAATTAGTTCAGGATGCGTTTTAACGATTGAATTGTCACTCATCTCTCCACCACTCGTATGATGAGCTCTATAAGGATTAAACCAAGCATGAAACTCCATTGCACGCTTGTGAGTTTCCTCAATCCAGAATTCGAGCGGATCATAATAGGGATCAGGCGCCTGTCCTTGTTTACCAGTTAAATAGTAAGACCATGGTTCCAACGAAGAATCATAAAGTGCATCACACTGCGGTCTTACCTGAAAAATAATCGCATTAAAATTGTTCTCTTTTAAAAAATCTAATAAATGAACGGCTTCTTTCTTTTGCTCATCCACTGAAAGACCTGGCTTACTGGGCCAGTTAATATTGGCCACGGTTGCAATCCAGGCAGCTCTGAATTCACGATTCACATCGGGCGTTGCGGAATACTGTTCGCCGGTCATTTTATCATTAGCAAAACGAGATATACTGCACTGAGAAAAAACTAATACAAAAATTAAAAAACCTAAACTTAATCGCTTATTCATCCTATATAATACTTTTGAGTTTTTGAACCCTTCTTTTATCCAACCATACATGCACTAGTTAATCAATGCTTTTTTGAAGTATGTTGTATTACATCTTACACATAGCAAAGATAGTGCTTTTTAAATATTTTCAAATATTCATAACACTTTTTCATATCAACCACTAAGTAAAAAAAGTAAATAACAACTCAATAAAGCCATTAACCACTGTATTTCATATACATGGCCTTAAGAACACCAACAACCATCAACCCTAAACATCATTTACAAGACCAAATAAAGTCGCTTAAAACCCAAAAATTATTTGGTTAAAAGTGCCAAATAAACAATAACCACCTTTCAGGCTTATACCCTCATTCAGCGTTAATATCAATATTTATAGGGAATTTTAAATTATAGATAGTATATTTGTATTACATCTTATAAGCTTGTGTAAACTAAAATTGTGTTAATTTTATGAAGAAAATTGTTTTTTTAGCCTTACAGTTATTAATCTGTGGCCTTCTATCTGCCCAAAAGGTAAAGACCGGTATTGAGGTTCTTCAGCAGCAAAACTTCGATCCCCTAAAACATCAACGCATCGGCCTCATTACCAACCCAACAGGTATTAATAGTACCTTTGAGTCGACCATAGACATCCTGCACAAGGCGCCGCACGTAGAACTGGTAGCAATGTACAGTCCTGAACACGGTGTACGTGGCGATTACTCGGCCGGCGATCAGGTGGGCTTTTTTAAGGATCCCAAAACCAATGTGCCTGTTTACAGTCTTCACGGCAAACACAAAAAACCCACAGCCGAAATGCTCAAGGGCATCGATGTGTTGGTTTATGACATTCAGGATATTGGCTCCCGCTCCTACACTTATATCAGCACCTTAGGCTTGGCTATGGAGGCAGCCGCTGAAAACAATATTAAATTAGTGGTGCTGGATCGGCCTAATCCGCTTGGAGGAGAAAAGATGGAAGGAATGATTACAGAGCCTGAATTCACCTCCTTTGTCAGCCAATTTCCTATCCCTTATGTACATGGACTTACAGTAGGCGAGCTGGCTATTTTTCTTAATGAAGAGGGATTACTGAAGGATGGCCTGAAGTGCGACCTGGAAGTCATCAGCATGCAGGGCTGGAAACGAAAAATGTCATTTGAGGAAACCAAACTACCCTGGGTTCCTTCATCACCACACATACCCCATGCTCACTCGTCTTATTTTTACCCGGTGAGCGGCATATTAGGTGAGCTATATGTTTATAATATCGGGGTCGGCTACACCCTTCCCTTTCAGGTTTTTGCAGCCCCTTGGATCGATGCCGACAGCCTGACAAATAAGCTGAATGCACTCGATCTGCCTGGCATCACATTCCGCCCGGTTCATTTTAAACCTTACTATAGCGTATCAAAAGGTACCCTTGTGCATGGTGTACAAGTTCACTTCACCAACTACAAAGAGGCTCCCCTATCGCTCATTCAATTCTATGTGCTGCAAGAAGCCCATCAACTATGGCCACAGCACGATGTATTTAAAATGTGTGACCCTTCGCGACTAAGCATGTTTGATAAGGTAAGTGGTAGCGACAAGGTGCGAAAGACTTTTACGAAGCACTGGCGCGTGGATGACATAAAAGACATGTGGTACAGTGATATTGATGACTTTAGAAAAAAAGCGCAACAATACTTCTTATATGAGTAAATTTGGATGTGTGATCAGTGAGATAATAAACTATCTCACTGACACACAACTACATTTTATTAGTGCCTTACTTTTTTGCTACCCGCTCAGCGATCTTTAAAATAACCTCCACAGCTTTTTGCATACTTTGTACCGGCACAAACTCAAAGCGCCCGTGGAAATTATGTCCACCCGCAAAAATATTAGGGCAGGGTAAGCCCATGTATGAAAGGCGTGAACCATCCGTACCACCGCGTATGGGTTTTACAATAGGCGTTACACCCACTTCCTCCATGGCCTGCTTAGCGTAATCCACAACATGCATCACAGGCTCTACCTTCTCGCGCATGTTGTAATACTGATCTTTTATTTCTACAGTCGCCGTTCCTTCTCCATATTCGGCATTAATCTTATTAATCAGATGCTGCATCTCGCGCTTTCGGTCTTCAAAACGATCACGCTTAAAGTCACGGATAATATACATCATTTCGGTTTTCTCCACATCGCCATTGAAAGACATTAAATGGTAAAAACCTTCGTACCCCTCGGTATGTTCTGGGGTTTCATGACGCGGCAGCATTGTCATTATCTGATTGGCTATGCGCATGGAGTTACGCATCTTGTTTTTAGCATAGCCCGGATGAACCATTCGCCCCTGCACAGTAATCTTCGCTCCGGCAGCATTGAAATTCTCAAATTCCAACTCGCCGATCTGCGATCCATCGAGTGTATAAGCAAAGTCAGCACCAAATTTTTTAACATCGAAGTGATCAGCACCTGCACCTATTTCTTCATCTGGCGTAAAGCCGATGCGTATCTTACCATGCTTAATTTCAGGGTGATCGATCAAATAAGCGGCGGCAGTAACAATCTCAGCTACCCCGGCTTTATCATCGGCACCCAATAAGGTAGTGCCATCGGTTACCACCAAATCCTGCCCAACATACTGCTCTACCTCAGGAAAATCAGACACTTTCAGCACAATATTTTTCTCCTCATTCAGCACCAAATCACCACCAGCATAATTATTAATAACCCGGGGCTTTACATGCTTGCCTGAAAAATCAGGACTGGTATCCATGTGAGCGACAAATCCTACCACAGGCAATTCCTCATCGCTGGTAGCCGGCACTGTAGCCATCACATATCCGTTTTCATCGAGGCTTACCTCACTCAATCCCAAAGCCTTTAACTCTTCTGCCAGGGACTCGGCAAAAATCATCTGTCCGGGTGTTGATGGAGTCAGGTCGGTATCCACATCCGACTGGGTATCAACCACTACATATTTCAAAAATCGTTCAAGTACTTGTTCCATATTATAAAAGCTGATAGCTAATAGCACGTAGCTGCTAGCTTATAATTACTAAAATTTATCTATTTATACTTATACGCGAAGCCTTCCGGCTTTATTCACCTAAGTCCTGTTATTGACTTTTTCAAGTCCTTATTAATTAATAGTTTACACAATGGTTCTTAATAAGCACCTAGTGATAGAGAACAATTCCATAAAACATCTTGAACGCTCTACTCATCACTGCTGCACATCATCGGCCTTATACACAAAACCCATTCGCTTACCCGTCTGCATGCGTGAGCTTAATATCTCCCCATTCATCTGCATCATCGAAATTATCTTAACATCGTCGTAAGGAGGCACCAGGAGATCGAACTCGAGAGAATATAACATGGCGGTTTCCACTATACTCTGCCAACTGTCTTGATTGATAACAGAAGTGCCAAAGTGGTTAATTCCCGTACCCTTTTGTCGTTTCCCCTCCACAAAATAATGACCTTCCTTATTAATGAAAATACGTGCCACAAGATAACCCGCATCCTGCTCTCGATTATAACGAAATGAATCGTGAAGGAAATTATAAATATTGACCACGCCACAATATGAATTGTATTCGTCCTTCTTCACATATTCGCACTTCCACACTTCATGATCGCGATCGAACTCAAAAGTGTTAGTATGCATGTGAAAAACCAGCACATCGCCTGCCACCTTAAGCTGCATTACAAACTCACCTTTATCCTCAAACAAAAGATGGATTCGACGGTCGTGATGACCCAGCTGCTGATTGTATTCTTTTTCCACTTTTTGAAGCACCTCCTTCAAAAGCTCAAAATTCGCTTTGGTAGAATCAAACACATCCTGTTTCACCAAGGCATTGCTCTGCAATACATTGATAATCTCCTTTTTGATGGCATCTTTACTCATACGATATGTTTTTAGAATTCGCTTATCGTGTTTCGCTAGGCTAAATGTAAGTTTTTTTAAATAAAAATAGGGAAACCTTTATCATGGTCTCCCTATTTTTTAACGGTGTAATTTACAATTCAGCCGAAAAGAAGATTCTTCCAGCATATCATATTTTAGTAGGCACGAGCAAAAACTACTCGCTTCTTCGAGGGTTTGCCCGAATATATGCAAACGCCTTCCTCATCAGGCTGATCCAAAGCAATACAACGAATGGTAGCCTTGGTCTCCTCTTTTATCTTCTGCTCCGTTTCGGGCGTTCCGTCCCAGTGCGCCATAATAAAACCACCTTCTTCCAAACGCTCTTTAAATTCATCGTAGGTATCTACCGACACGGTCTTCTCCGCTCTGAAATCAATGGCTTTTTGGTAAATATTGGTTTGAATATCATCGAGCAAGTTCACAATGTGCTCATCAACGCCTTCCAGGTTCACCACCTCTTTACTCAAAGTATCCCGGCGTGCCACCTCAACGGTTCCATTCTCCAAATCGCGTGGTCCCATGGCCAAACGTACCGGCACACCTTTCAGCTCATATTCGGCAAACTTCCAACCCGGTTTTTTATTATCGTTATCATCAAACTTCACATCAACGCCCTTATCACGCAGCTTGGCAATCAGTCCACTCGCTGCTTCCTTAATCTTCTCCAATTCTTCGGGCTTGCGGAAAATAGGCACAATCACCACCTGAATAGGAGCCAATTTAGGAGGCAATACCAGACCATTATCATCGGAGTGAGCCATGATAAGCGCCCCCATCAATCGGGTTGATACACCCCATGAGGTGGCCCAAACATAGTCTTCCTTACCTTCTTTATTGGCAAATTTCACATCAAAAGCTTTGGCAAAATTTTGTCCCAGAAAGTGCGAAGTACCAGCCTGCAAAGCCTTACCATCTTGCATCAACGCTTCAATACACAAGGTTTCGAGAGCACCTGCAAAACGCTCATTAGCTGTTTTGTATCCTTTAATAACCGGCACTGCCATAAATTGCTCGGCAAAATCACCATACACATTTATCATGGTCTCCGTCTCTTCCAGCGCTTCTTGTTTAGTGGCATGCGCAGTGTGTCCTTCCTGCCACAAAAACTCCGCAGTTCGCAAAAACAGGCGCGTACGCATCTCCCAGCGCACCACATTGGCCCATTGATTACATTTAATAGGCAGGTCACGGTATGACTGTATCCAGTTCTTATAGGTGTTCCAGATAATGGTTTCAGAAGTTGGGCGAACAATCAACTCCTCTTCCAGCTTGGCTTCAGGATCAACAACAACACCCTTACCTTCCGGATCGTTCATCAAACGATAATGTGTAACTACAGCACATTCTTTGGCAAAGCCCTCAACATGGTCGGCCTCCTTGCTAAAGAACGATTTGGGAATAAAAATCGGGAAATATGCGTTTTCATGCCCTGTATCCTTAAACATTTGGTCTAGCACACGCTGCATTTTTTCCCATATAGCATAACCGTAAGGCTTAATTACCATACATCCACGTACCGCGGAATTCTCAGCTAAATCTGCTTTCAGCACAAGGTCGTTGTACCACTGTGAATAACTTTCACTCCTCGGCGTTAATACTTTTGCCATGTTCTTTTTCTTAATTTGTATGCATTTCAATAACAAGAGGCACAAAAATAAGAAAATTTAAAGCAAAATATTAGGTCAGTCACTGTGATTTTTAAACATTGCCCTTTTATGGTCAAGGGTCAAAAACCACGAGTAGGAAGTATTTCTTTTTCGAAACAATTTTACATTTTTTAATATCGCGGCACGTTTTTTGCCTTTTGATTATTAGTTTTACAAACCCAAAAAGCGGAGGATTCGCCATGAGAACCTATACAATAATCGGCTTATTTATTCTTCTTTTAGCAAATGCATGTAGCTCATCACAATGGATGAACAGCAGCTATTACGAAGACGACTTGTATTACAAACCCAACAGCACCCCTGCAACGGTTGCAGATAAGTATGCACCTATTCAGCAGAATCAGGAATTGCAGAAGGAAGATCAAAAAGAGCTTAAGCAGCTCCAAAGCAATTACGAACAGTCAGATTTGGCTCAGCAAGATAATCGCAACTTCTCGCAGATTCAAAGTGATTATTTGAGCTTGCTGGCTGCTGACAGCGTGGAAACACTGGACACCTTAGTTTACTTTAACGAAGAAACAGGCTATTGGGTAGATGGATTTGATGGATCCTCAATGGATCAGGATTATGCCGAGCGCCTCATTAAGTTTCATGGCCCATTTAATGGCATTCCCTATTGGTCGCCACTATATAACGACATGGTTTACTTCAACAACTGGGACTGGAATGTTTATGTAGATGGCAACTACGCCTACGCCTTCCCCACCTGGAGCAATCCCTGGTATAACGACTACCGATATAACTATGGATTTGGCAGCCGCTGGAGTTTCTCCATGAACTGGGGCTATCCTTATTACGGATACGGATATTACGACCCTTGGTACTCATCGTGGTACAACCCATGGTGCGGCCCTTATTATAGTCATCACTACCATTGCTATCCTCATTATGGAGGAGGGTATTATCCACCGGTATACGGCCCTGTTGATGACACTTATGCTCAACGAAGAATTAACGCGCCTCGCGGTGGTGCGTCCACCAGTTCGGGCAGTATTCGCGGACAAAATGGGAGTTCTTCACGCTCATCCTTATCGCGAAGCAGCGGTGGCGACACCAAATCATCAAGCGGCAGTTATCAAAGCAGAGATATTCAAACGACTACCCGCACACGTAGCGTAACCAGTCGAAGCAGTGGACGCACTTACAACTACACTAACAGTCAGACACCACAAAAAAAGGCCACCGTAAATAATAACAATAATAGCGGAAATAATTCATCAGGTAATACGATCCGCACTACCCGTAGAAGCTATAGCCCAAGCTATTCAAATAGCCGAAGCAGTGGCAGTCGTCCGGCGTATAACCGTTCGGCAAACACTAGCCGTTCTTCAGCAACACGTACACGTAGCGTCAGCACTAAAAGCTCCTATCGGAACAACGCCAGCAGAAGCTACTCTGGAAGCGCAGGTAGAAGCTCCGGAAGCAGCTACAGAAGTAGTTCTTCGGGCAGCAGCAACCGCAGCTCATACACGCCAAGTCGCTCATCAAGTGGTTCAAGCCGTAGCTCCTACTCATCGGGTCGCTCATCAAGCTCAGGAAGCTCTTCCTCTTACCGAAGCAGTGGTAGCTCATCGCGCAGCAGCTCCGGTAGTTCATCACGCAGTAGTAGCGGAAGCAGTGGAAGTAGCCGTAGCTCAAGCACACGACGATAAAAGGAACTAATTAACCCTTGTTAAACCATTTACCATGAAAAAAATATCTCTCATCATATTCGTCTGCATCACTAGTATTGGTTTACTCCAGAGTCAGACCATCGATGATGCCCTGCGCTTTAATAAACGCGAGTTAACAGGTACATCACGATCATTAGGTATGGCCAATGCTTTTGGTGCCTTGGGTGGCGATTTAAGTGCCCTAAGCATTAACCCGGCCGGTATTGCGGTATATCGCAACTCTGATTTTGCCTTTACCCCTTCCGTGTCGCTGAATCAAACTAAATCCAGTTTCTTGGGGATGAACAGTAAGGACGATAAGTATGCCTTCCCATTTAATCAAATAGGGGGTGTAACAACCATACGTTCCTTGCGTGATAAGGATAAAGGCTTAATAAGCACTCACTTTGGCTTTACCTACAACCGCACTGCTGATTTTAATCAAAACATAAGCATGCTGCTGGGACAGAAAATAACGGACAACCATGAAATGGGGCAAATCAACACCCTACTTACCAATATTATGCTGGATGCCAATGGCTATGCCCCCTATGAATTGGAAGACATTGAGAACGGTGCCAGTCAATTCGATCCGCTACATAGCTCCTATTGGGCTTACGAGACCTACCTTACCAGCCTGGTGGATGGAGAAGAAGATATCTATCTGAGTCAGTACCATTATACTGACAGCGACCGGCCGGGTGAAATACCCTATCGAAATTTCAATGGCATTGATCAATACAATATCATTGAACGCGACGGATATGGGGGTGAATACGCCTTTACTTTTGGTGCCAACATCAGCCATGTATTGCTATTGGGAGCCTCATTAAACTTTCAGACTTACCGGTTCGAGGAGAAAGAGAGTTTTCGAGAAGTCAACGCCTATGGTTTCGATCCTGCCTATAACGAAGACCTTGATTACTACGATTTATACACCAATCTATCACAGAAAGGCTTTGGCGTGAATGGTAAATTCGGCCTCATCCTTAATCTCCACCCCATCAGATTGGGGGCTGCTTTTCACACTCCTACTTTTTACGACATCGATGAGAAATTCGATTACGGAATGGAATCCTTCTTCAAAGATCGTTTCACGCAGCGCTGGTTGTCGAGCTACCGCTTCGATTACAGCTATAATTACCGCACTCCCTATCGCGCAAGTGGTAGCTTAGCTATGGTACTGGGTAAAATAGCCCTACTATCGCTTGACTATGAAATGACGGATCATACCGCATCGAAGTTCTCACCTAAGAACGGGTTTGCCACCTATTTCGATCAGCTAAACAGAATGGTGGATGAGCAAATGAAGGTAACGCATGACTTCAGAGCCGGTGTGGAGCTAAAGCCCATTCCTTTTTTCGCCATCAGAGCGGGAGCTGCCTATTTCGACTCCCCTTTGAAAAAAGAATATACCGACAAAGAACTTACGAAGTGGATGGCTACAGCAGGACTGGGGATTCGTAACAAAAATTTCTATTTCGATGTGGCCTATGCACTAATGATAAGCGATCAAAATTATAACATCAATGCCAATGAAAATAGCCTGAGTCATCCTCACCTCGACCCCTTGTATTTCACAGGTATTGAACTGAACAATAGGCAACACCAGGCCAGCTTTACCTTTGGTTGGAAGTTTTAAACCTCATAACACAATGTTATTAGCATTGTGTTACCTCCCTTCTTCAACAACACCATTAAACATACAAAAGCCGCTTTTCGATGCAGAAAAGCGGCTTTTTAGTTCATTATATATTCATCGGAAGTTATCCGGCGAATTCAATTTTTAGATAATCATACCGGCAGCTACCGTTTCATTGGTTGCCTCATCCACAAGGATTAAACTACCTGTAATGCGGTTACGGCTGTATGAATCGAAGAACAATGGCTTGGTAGAGCGAATTTTAATGCGTGCAATATCGTTCATGCCCACTTCTTTATCCTCTTCATTCTTCTCAAGTGTATTAATATTCATCTTATACTGAATATCGGTTACCATACAGCGTGCATCGGCCGATGTGTGTTTGATCACATACTTACCCCGAGGCATTAATTTACGATCGTTGAACCAACATACCATAGCCTCAATATCCTGACTGTTTTTCGGCTCGGCACCGTTATTCTTTTTCACCAACATATCGCCACGGCTAATGTCAATATCATCCTCCAGGGTAATGGATACCGACTGCGGTGCAAAGCCTTCTTCGAGGGACTCTTCCATCATGTCAATGGTCTTAACTTTAGACGAAAAGCCACTGGGTAAAACGCTCACCTCATCGCCCAACTTAATAACACCACTGGCTATGCGACCCGCATAACCACGGTAATCAGGCCACTCGGCCGACTGAGGACGAATAACATATTGTACCGGGAAACGGAAATCATCATGGTTAACATCGCTGCTGATGTGTATATTTTCCAAGAGGTACATGAGGGTGGGACCATCATACCAATCCATACTACCTGATCGCTCCACTACATTATCACCTTTCAGGGCACTAATGGGTACAAAACGGATATCCTTAACCGATAACTTGGAGGCTACGGCATCAATATCACTCTTAATCTTATCAAAAACCTCCTGTTTATAATCTACCAAATCCATCTTGTTGATGCAGAAGATTACGTGGGGTATCTGCAACAAAGAAGCGATGTAAGCATGACGCAGCGTCTGTTCTAACACGCCATGGCGGGCATCCACCAATATCAATGCCACATTGGCCGTACTGGCACCTGTAACCATGTTACGTGTGTACTGTATGTGACCCGGTGTGTCGGCGATAATAAACTTACGCTTCGGCGTTGCAAAATAACGATAGGCCACATCAATGGTGATTCCCTGCTCACGCTCCGATCGCAAACCATCGGTCAGTAGGGCGAGATTCACCTCCTCATGGCCCGAACGCTCACTCACGCGCTCAATGGCTTCCATCTGATCTTCAAAGATGGCTTTACTATCGTATAGCAAGCGACCAATTAAAGTACTTTTACCATCATCCACGCTACCGGCAGTGGTGAAGCGCAAAAGCTCCATATCGAGATATCCTGATTCTTTTCCGGACATATTATTGATTTTTCAGATTTAACAAAGTTTAGAAATAACCTTCACGCTTACGATCTTCCATGGCCGATTCAGAACGTTTATCATCGGCGCGCCCACCTCGCTCAGTAGTGCGTGTAGAGGCCACCTCGTGGATAATATCCTCCAGGCTATTGGCCGTTGAAAGCGTAAGGCCGGTGCAGGTCACATCTCCAATGGTACGACAACGCACATCTTTGGTCTCCACCACTTCATTGTCTTTCAGCTGCATAAAAGGCAACTTTGCCAGCCACACGCCATCACGGTTAAACACTTCGCGCTTATGCGTAAAATAAAGGCTGGGTAACTCAATCTTTTCCATGTAGATGTATTGCCACACATCCATCTCGGTCCAGTTACTGATAGGGAACACGCGGAAGTGCTCACCCATATTCTTACGCCCGTTGAAGATATTCCACAACTCAGGACGCTGATTTTTTGGATCCCACTGACCAAATTCATCACGGTGAGAGAAGAAACGCTCTTTAGCACGCGCTTTTTCTTCGTCGCGACGACCGCCGCCCATGGCCGCATCGAACTTATTACCTTCTATGGCATCCAGCAAGGTGGTAGTCTGCAATTTATTACGACTGGCATTCACGCCTCTTTCCTCCACTACTCGCCCCTGATCGATCGAGTCCTGCACCAATGCTACTATGCATTTCGTACCTGTCTCTTCCATCAGGCGATCGCGATATTCCAATGCCTCGGGGAAATTATGCCCCGTATCGATGTGCATCAAAGGGAAAGGCACCTTGGCGGGCCAAAAAGCCTTACGGGCCAAATGAAACATGACGATAGAGTCCTTTCCTCCGGAGAATAACATCACAGGATTTTCAAATTGAGCCGCTACCTCACGAATAACATAGATAGACTCTGCTTCTAATTCCTTAAGGTGATTTATTCGGTATTGATCCATGATTAGTTGATTAGTCCTACAATTTAACTCGGCAGCAACAAAACATCTGCCATTTTTTTGATAAAAACACCGCCAAATTTAGCGATTAATAAAAGACTTTAAAAATTTTAAGGGCGATGCTTTTTCTCAAACCCCGCCCCTATAAAAAAGGGTGCTTAGCGCACCCCTTAGAATCTCTTAGTATTTGGTATCTAAATCACCAATTTCAAAACTCTTATTGTATTGTGTCATGGCCCTGAGACTCATGCCCACGTTGGAGAAACCACCATCGTGATACAGGTTTTGCATGGTTACCTTCTTGGTAAGATCCGAGAACATGGTAATACAATAATCGGCACAATCGGCCGCATCAGCATTACCCAGTGGCGACATACGGTCTGAGAAGTCAATTAAACCATCGATTCCTTTCACGCCGCTACCTGCTGTTGTTACAGTAGGTGACTGCGAAATGGTATTAACACGCACCTTGCGCTCGCGTCCGTAGATGTAACCGAAGCTACGACCAATGGATTCAAGCAAGGCTTTGGCATCGGCCATATCGTTGTAGCCATAAAATACACGTTGTGCTGCTACGTAGCTTAATCCCAGCATAGATCCCCATTCGTTAACGGCATCCATTTTAAAGGCTACCTGTAACATTTTGTGGAATGAAATGGCCGAAATATCTAAGGTTTTATTTAGATAGTTATAGTCTAAATCGTGATAAACCCTCTTTTTGCGAACGTTTAATGACATACCAATGGAGTGTAGTACGAAATCTACTTTTCCACCAAGCACCTCCATCGACTTCTCAAAAACATTCTCAAGGTCTGCTACATTGGTAGCATCAGCAGGAATAATTTCCGCCTCACATTTCTTACCCAACTCAACCACTTCACCCATACGACAGGCTACAGGGGTGTTGGATAAGGTAAAACGTGCTCCTTCTTCGTAGGCTCTTTCAGCCACCTTCCATGCGATAGACATGTCGTTAAGGGCACCAAAAATAATCCCTCTTTTTCCTTTTAAAAGATCAAATCCCATATCAATTTAATTTTGAGCGCACAAATATACTGCATAAGTTGCACAACACAAGTTTCAACGTTAATATTCTGTCCTTAACTTCATAAATCAAGTTAACACCCCACTTCAACGAGCTAAAGGACAAAAAGTTTTAAATATTCATCATTATCAAACCTGCCCACTGACAGTGTGCAAGTTATGAATACCATATCAGTTATTCAACAGGGTACGGGCGTTGGCCATGGCAGCCTCCGATAAACTTGAACCACTTAACATTTTAGCTACCTCCACCACACGGTCTTCGTGCGAGAGCTTTCGTATGTTAGAAATGGTTTTATCGGCACTGTCGGTTTTAAACACTTTAAAATGATGATCACCTTTAACGGTAATTTGGGGCAAATGCGTGATACTAATAACCTGCATACCAACACTCATATCACTCATAATGCTTCCCATCTGATCGGCCACCTCCCCGGAAACACCCGTATCAATTTCATCAAAAATAATAGTAGGCAAGCCCTTGGATGTTGAGAGCAGTGATTTTATGGAGAGCATCACCCGCGATATTTCTCCGCCGGATGCCACCTTATTAATTGGTGCCGGCTGTCCGCCTTTATTACCGGCAAACAGAAATTCAATCACGTCTTTACCATCGGCCATGTAATCGGCACTTACAGTATGATGAATCACAAAATTGGCATGTGGAATTCCCAGGACACGCAATTGCTGTTCAATGCCCTCCTTTACTTTTGCAAACACTTTTTGGCGGGATGCTGTAAGGGCATCACAAAGCTTATCAAGCACCTTACGCTGTTTTTCCAGTTGCTCCTGACGGGCCTTTAGGTCTTCATCAAAGAAATTTACTTTCTCAATCTTGTGCTGCAAATCCTCCTTTATACTCAACAACTCCTCAATGCTATCTACACGATGTTTCTGCTGTAAACCATATATCAAGTCGAGCCGTTGCTGCGTTTGCTGCGTTTGTTCAGGATTAAAATCCATATCCTCCGAACGCGCCTCCAGATCATCTGCCACATCTTTCAGATCAATACGGGCCGACTCAATCCGCTGCATCAAGGCTTCTCCGTCGGGCAGGTAATTGCTGATGCGTGACAATTTAGTAATCGAATCAGCCAACAGATCAAGCACCGGCGACGGCTCATTGCTGATATTATTCACCACCTCAACAAGATTGGTTTTGATCTCTTCGGCATGAACCAACTGCTCCAGCTGCTGCTCCAGTTCTGCTTGTTCACCCGACTTTAGCTTGGCTTTGTCAAGCTGCTCAAACTGAAACTGCATATAGTCCAAATCGGCTCGTTGCCGCTCGTTTTCCTCCACCATCTTATCAATGGCACGTTGAAGATCTTTATAATTACTGTATTGCTTACGATAATCGACCAGCAAGTCCTGACTAGCAGCCAGGGTATCTACCACCATCATCTGGAATCCACTGTCATCTAACAACAGGTTTTGATGCTGCGAATGCACATCGACGAGCTGATCACTGATGCTCTTCAAAAAACTAAGGTTAACAGGAGTGTCATTCACAAAGGCACGTGACTTTCCTGAAGGTAGCAACTCACGGCGTATAATGGTGAGCTCCTCGTAATCGAGGTCGTAATCCTTGAACAACTCAACCAAACCATGATGACCAAGGTAAAACTCTGCTTCCACCACACATTTCTGCTCTTTATTCAGCAAGGCATTCACATCGCTGCGCTGACCCAACACCAATGAAAGGGCACCCAGCAATACCGATTTACCCGCCCCCGTTTCACCGGTGATTACAGTTAAACCATTGTCAAATTGCACCTCAACCTTATCAATTAATGCATAGTTAGAAATAGATAATGACTTAAGCATGAATAGTCTATTAGTTATATTATAAAAAAGATAAGTAGTTAGGCTTGAGCAGTAGTTTCAACATCCACAGCAGAGCCACTTGCTAAAACGAATCGGATTTTTAATAAGTATATCGGCTTATTTTGAAGACAATATCTTTTCGTATTTTTTATTGTTACCCGGATCCACCTCTTGCAGCAACTCCACTACCCTTCCTTTTTCCATGGAAAAAGATTCTGAAAAGATATTGACTAACTCATCGGATTTAGCCGTGAAGAATACTTGTGCAAAAAATGAACCGGGACGTTGCCGGTGCACTTTGCGCGTTAACTCCAGCGACTTGACAATTTCAGCCCGAGCCTCTTCGGGCTTATCACTCATCCGATCGAGCCCCTTACGATGATACTCATACATACACTGTCGCAAAGGACGATGATACTCATTAAGTATATTTTCAACCAGCCAATAGCGATTACGTTGTCCCTCAAAGGATTTCCAACCTGTCTCTCGCGCGCCTTGTGCACGGTTAACGATCCGCTCGGCCTCCTGAAAATAAGGCGTTCCCCCGTTATTTTGAAAAGAATCGTAATCCAGTCCCAGCACAATATTAGCATAATAGGCCAAGACCGCCACCAGGTTGGATTCAAAATTATTAGGATTATAAATCAAAGGCTGAAACTCGACGTACTTAAAATGAAAATCCTGGTCCTGATGATTGAGCAACACCGTATAGTAATTGGAGTCATACACGGGTCTGCGCGCCTGTATCTGAAAAGAACCCTTGAACTCATCAATAGAAATCATCTCAGATATATTGATCATGATATTACAATCAATACGCTCCTCGGGTGCAAACTTATCGTTGGTCCATTTTTGGTTATTCATAAATTCCATAATGGCTGTCTGCATGGTTTCAAACACCTTTTTATTAGTGCTTTGAACTTGTGGCGAAACCACTTGAACGCGACACTGGAACTCTTGTGCCACTAAATTAACCCCCAACAATAGGCATAGTACAACAATTACATATCTCATAGCTTAATAGTTACAACAGCCCTTTATCAGATAAATAGCTTACTAATTTATCAACAATATCGCGAGCCACCTCGGTTTTAGTTTTTAACGGATATTCTTGTTGCTTATTATCTTTATCGATAATGCTTATTTTATTGGTGTCGCCATTAAAGCCGGCTCCTGTATCTTCAAGGCTGTTAAGAACAATAAAATCCAGGTTCTTTTTACCAAGCTTTTTCGTGGCATTGGCCAAAGCATCCTGTGTTTCCAAAGCAAAACCCACTACGATCTGCTCAGCTTTTTTTGCCTTACCTAAGGCCGCCGCAATATCCTCGGTTGGCGAGAGCTGTATGCTCATATTATCAGAAGTACGCTTTATTTTCTCATTGGCCTTAACAGTGGGCGTGTAATCAGCAACTGCAGCAGACATAATCGCCACATCAGCCCCCTTAAAGTGCTGCTTAGCCACCGTACTCATTTCTTGCGCTGATATAACATCGATGCGCTCAATACCAGGGTGTGATACCTGCAGCTGCGAAGGACCACTGATAAGCGTTACCCGGGCACCTCTTTGAGCCAGTTCTTCAGCAAGCGCATAACCCATTTTCCCGGAAGAATGATTACCAATAAAACGAACCGGATCGATCTTTTCATGTGTTGGTCCCGCTGTTACCAACACTTTTTTACCGGCCAGGTCAGTCGTATTTTTCCCTTCGAAATATGTTTTCAGGGCCGCCACTATCTCTTCAGGCTCCGCCATGCGACCCTTGCCCACCAGACCACTGGCAAGCTCCCCCGCATTGGGCTCGATTAAATGATTGCCATAGGATTGAAGTG
This sequence comes from Carboxylicivirga longa, assembly GCF_050589825.1. Taxonomy (NCBI): domain Bacteria; kingdom Pseudomonadati; phylum Bacteroidota; class Bacteroidia; order Marinilabiliales; family Marinilabiliaceae; genus Carboxylicivirga; species Carboxylicivirga longa. Next base: position 237,628 of record NZ_JBNGOZ010000002.1, read on the forward strand.
TAGCCATATTTTTTTGGGTAGAAGGATGCTGATACATATCCAGATCCATCGTTGGTGCCACAAACACAGGACATCGTGCCGACAAATAAGTTGTAATCAATAGATTATCAGCAATTCCATTCGCCATCTTTCCCATAGTATTGGCAGTCGCAGGTGCCACAATCATGGCGTCGGCCCACAAGCCACTATCCACATGACTGTTCCAATCACCATTTTCGGGATTAAAAAAATCCACCAAAATGGGGCGTTTGGATAGCGTAGCCATCGTTAAAGGTGTGATGAACTGCTTTGCCAGACGCGTCATAATAACCTGCACTTCAGCCCCCTCTTTTACCAAGAGTCGTGTCAATGCCGCACATTTATAGGCAGCAATACCTCCTGATATTCCTAAAATAAACTTCTTACCTTTTAGCATACTCCAAAACTAAAAAAAGATAAAAGAGAACACGTAAGCCTCCTTTACCTTTTATATTTTTAATATCGTCAATTACCCGAAATAATCAAAAGCGGCTTACTCCTCTGCTTCTTCACGATCGGGATTACGATGATACACATTACCTTCCAAAAACTCCTGGGTAGCAATACAAACAGGCTTTGGCAGACGCTCGTAGAAACGTGAGATCTCAATCTGCTCACGGTTTTCAAAAACCTCTTCCAAATTATCAGTGTAAGAAGCAAACTCCTGCAATTTCTTATTCAGCTCTTCTTTCATTTCAGTGCTGATTTGGTTGGCTCGCTTACCAAGTACTACGATTGATTCGTAGATGTTACCGGTGGGCTCGGATAATTCGTTTTTATCCCATGTTACGGTTGATGCCGGTGCATTTGATTTTTTGTAGTCGATTGACATATTATAAAATTTAATTTACTGCAACTTCCTTGTTATAACTCTTGAGCATTTGATCGGTATCTTCAAAGATACGATCCGCTTTTTTACGGTACTTACCCTCTGGAAATTCATTTACAAATGAGTAATATTCATCCATGGTATCTCGCACGCGCTCCTCTTTCTTTTCCTCCACACTATTGACTGCCTGAATATATTTCGACTCCAGAATTAAAAAGGACAACTCCTCGCGATACTTGGTGTCCGGAAAGTCTTTCAGGCTATTTTGGGCTGCAATTACTGCCGACTGATAATTGTTACCGAGGTAATCGCCTAAATTGTAATATAGTTTTGCACTTAGGTATGACTTAAACACAAGCTTATCGCGCAATTCATCCATCAAACGAGTAGCCTCATCAACACGAGCACTATTGGGATACATGTTAATGAATAACTGAAACTCTTGAATAGCATCTTCAGTAGGCGTTTGATCGAGGCGCGGCTTAGGTGACTGCATGTAATAACAATATGCACTCATGTACTGACACTCCTCGGCATAATCACCCGCCGGAAAATCTTTAACATACTGACGAAAATAATGCCCTGATGTTAAATAATCATTAAGACCATACAGACAACTTGCGTAAACATAGTTCACTTCCTCGGCCTTATCAGTACCCCGATAAATAGTTACCAACTGCCCCAATAGAGTGGCAGCCCGCGTATAATCTTCCTTCTCATAATACTTTATCGCCTCCTCATACCAAAGCTCATAATCCTGACTCTTAAGCAGTTTCTGATATTTACTACAGCCGGTACCCACAAGCCCTAAAAAGGTACAAATGATCACTAAGTATTTCAATTTCATAGATTTGAAATTCATGAGGTTCTATTGTTTAGATATTACACTGCCGAAAAAGACAACAGTTTTTACAACGTGCAAAGATAATCTTTCGTATTAAACCACGCAACATCGCCACCGATATATTCAACAAGCACAAGAGTTTGCACCCATTAACAAGCACTTACTCTCAATCATCATCTTTTAGCATCATAAAAGACACAAAACAACCCACTAACCCCATAAGCCTCATTAACAGTGTGATATGTCCATTGCGACCTCAAGCCACAAGCGCCATTTGTTGACCTGATTCTTTTTTAAGATTGTTTCCTTCAAAAACATAAGTAAAAACATTACATTTGCAGCGAAAATTTTAAAAATTCAGTATAGTGGATATTTTCGATAAAATAAAAGTACACATGGGCCCGCTTGGGCAATATGGTAAGGAAGCACACGGTTATTTTATGTTTCCAAAATTGGAAGGCGAAATAAGCCCAAAGATGAAATTCCGTGGTAAAGAAGTACTAACATGGAGTTTAAATAACTATTTAGGCTTAGCTAATCATCCTGCCGTGCGTAAAGCCGATGCTGATGCAGCAGCTGAATATGGTATGGCCTACCCAATGGGAGCACGCATGATGTCGGGCCAAACCAGCAAGCACGAAGAACTGGAAGCTAAACTTGCTGAATTTGTAGGTAAAGAAGATTCTTACCTGCTCAACTACGGCTATCAGGGAATGGTGTCGATTATTGATACACTGGTAGGGCGTAACGATGTTATAGTATACGACTCGGAGTCGCATGCCTGCATCATGGACGGTGTATTCCTGCACAAAGCCAAAGGTGGTAAAAGCTTTGTTTTTGCCCACAACGAAATGGATAAGTGCGAAAAAATGCTTCAGTTTGCTACCAAGCGTGTTGAAGAAACTGGTGGTGGCATCCTATTAATTACAGAAGGTGTGTTCGGTATGGCCGGCGACCTGGGTGATTTGAAAGGCATTGTTAAGCTAAAAGAAAAATATAACTTCCGCATCTTAGTAGACGATGCACACGGATTTGGTACTATGGGTAAGACAGGTGCCGGTGTAGCTGAGCACTTCGACGTAGTTGACCAGATTGATGTACACTTCAGTACCTTTGCTAAATCAATGGCCGGCATTGGTGGTTTTGTGGCCGGTACCGAGGAAGTAGTCAACTACCTTCGCTACAACCTACGTTCACAAATTTTTGCCAAGTCATTACCAATGCCAATGGTAATTGGAGCACTTAAACGCCTTGAAATGCTGCGTGATGAACCAGAGCACAAAGCTAACCTATGGAAAGTAGTTGACAAGTTACAGTCTGGACTGAAAGATGTAGGATTTAACCTGGGTGACACAGCATCGCCGGTTACACCTGTGTTCCTGGAAGGTAACGTGGCAGAAGCTACTCAGCTGACCATGGATCTGCGCGAGAATTACAACATCTTCTGTTCCATTGTGGTTTACCCCGTAATCCCAAAAGATCAGATTATGCTGCGTATAATCCCTACTGCCTCACATACTATGGAAGATGTAGAATATACCATTAAAGCCTTCCGTGAAGTACAGGAAAAACTGAAAGAGGGTAAATATAAGAGCGATAAGATTGCTAGCGTAATCTAAAACGCAAAGCATCAATTAACAAGAAAGAGGGTAGTCTGATCAGGCTACCCTCTTCTGTTGGAAGTCATCCTGTCTCCTGTCCTTAATATTTTACGCGCAACAACAACGCTACTAATAGCACCAGCAAACTGATGTACTTTAACTCCATCCACCGATCAAAAACCAGATCTAAATCCACCAACTTTTTCTCCTGAAGTACTCCCGGTTGATCACTGCTTATTTTCACTTTCCATCCTTTAAGACGATACTCATCATTCGCTGCCATGCGCACATCCTCATAATCACTTACCGTTTTAAAAAACCGAATCACTTGCTCTTCTGTATTTTTCGACGTCACTTCCTCGTCAGCCAACAGCTTAATAGCAAAAGGTAACCTGTAATAACTACCGTAGGCATCATCGGCCTCAAACAGCGCCCGCTCACTGCCAATGCGCATATTTAGGCTGTAATAATCGCGTTGCGATGCCACGGTAGAATAGGAAAAACCCAACAAAGCAATAAGCATTAGCAGACGTGTCCATCTGTGCTTAATCTGTACAATATTTCGTGCGAAGTAAATACCTCCAATAAAATACACGATAACCAGCAATAAAAAAAATGGTGTCATCAACAGCTCCTGAACTACGCTATTTGTTACACCTGAGGGCCATATAAATACAGTCAGTGCACCCAACCCCAGGATACCCGAAAGGGTAGTGACAAAATAACCCCGGGCCATCCAATTTAATAATGGCGAACGATAGACAAATCCAACGATAAGGCCGATTGCAACCATTAAAATCAGCAAATACAAATTATTGGGCCACGACAAGCGCGCCAGTCCCACTGCCCCAAAAAATGGATTTAAAACATAACCTAGTACTAAAATACAAAGGGCTACTATAATTCCTTGCCCCATCGCTCGCAAACCTGAACCTTGCTCCATATCAATGTCTTTCATGATATCCATTTATAATACTCTTAAAATTTGAAGTTGGGGTGCTGCCAATCGTAGCAAAATAAATATGAATAACTAAAAATAAACTTGACAAAAAACCGACTGCAGAATGCAAAAGAGCGGTTAATAGAGTTCCTCCGATGCCAAAGAAATTATCAATAATAATCTCGGGAAACATAAGCGGAAAACCTGTTAGGATCAACATTGGATATAAAACAAACAAAACAGCCACATAAGTCGTCTGCTGCAAAGGGTTAAACTTCGACTCAGCAGTAACCGGAAACGGGCTACCTTCCCCTTTAAAGATACCAAATAAATAATACTGCATTTGCCTGATGAGACGACCACACAGTCCCTTTACTTCAATTTTATAATGTCGCTTATTATCACTTAACACAAAGCCAACAAGAAAAAACAAATAAGCTAATGTTATACCAACACCCGATATATTATGACTCAATACGGCCCAGTCAAAGGGTAAAAAGGAATACTTAAGATCGGCATATTGCATACTAATGCCGGATATTAACAGCACCAGGAAAAACAGGGCGTTAAAACCATGCCATATTCGAACCCATAATGGATATAAATACATTTTATCACTCATACTACTTATTTTTAGAGAATATCATGCGTAACACAGCATGCACCAACAAGCCCACCAATAACATTCCAAACAAAATAACACTGATCGTATTTAAAGTTTTATTACGATTAGCACCGATAATATACCCCTCATTGAGCACCACCGCATTGAAAAATCCGGACTTCGCCCTGCTTTCCTTAGCACGATGTGCATAGAGTGACTCCATAAGCACAGAGTTAGCACTATGGCAATCCACGCAATTACGTAAGGCCTGCTCCTTAGGTAGAATATTATGAGAAATCAATAAATCAGCATCCACCTTAGTATGACAATCGATGCAGCGTACCTTATTGAAGTGTTGCTCACGATTGGGCAACCATGCATGCGTGGCGGCTATATCAACCGGATCATCATGGCTTAACAGGCCATATTTGAATTTATTGTCATGACAACTTGTACACATTTTATTACTGAGCGTCACCACTTCAACAATGGGCTTATCCTGCCGAAGCGCCAACTCATACCCATGCGGGTCGTGACACATCCAGCAATTAAAGCGTTCGTCGCTGGATTTATAATGCACACTCTCCTGAAAAGCCGATTCAATACCTTCGAAGTTAAAATGGGCATAGGTCTCGTCTCCACCATGACAATCCATACACTGATACTTCTCCTCGAGTCGCAATTCTCCCGAATGAGGAAAAGTCTGATAGTCCATCGAATGACAATCAATACAGGCAAACATTTTATGAACAGAGGACTTCATCTTTACACTATCGATATAATGAAAAGGATTAAGCGGCTTTCGATCAACCTGATCGGTCCACTCATTATGGTACTCATAAAATACCTGTCCATGACATTGTAAACACTGACTATTATCAGCTCCATCTGTAGCCCGGGCATGAACGATAAGAACACTAAGGAGCAATAAGCAGACAAGGCTTTTTGTTAATTTCACCATCGTATTGACCTTTTAATAAACAAAAAAACTGTCAGCACAAAGCCTTATAAAGTTTATGCAGACAGTTTATAACAATAATGAACTTCTTATTTTTTAAGTGTGCGAATGTAAGTTACGATAGCCCAACGGTCTTCTTCATCCGGAATCTTCTTCTCGAAATTGGGCATTTCGTCGCGCCCTACAAAGGACTGATAATAGATGACACCATCTTTTTGCGCCTGAAAAGTGGCCGACGAAAAGTCACCCAGGTCGGCATCAATACTGCGGGCTTTCGGACCATCTCCTTTACCCAGGTTACCATGGCACGATTTACAATGACGAGAATAATTCATCTTTCCCACTTTAAGCATATCCGCATCATCGGCGGCCTGAGGATTCTTCATACTTTGGTACTCGGCCGGAATGTCCCAAGGTTTCTTTTCTGGTATAAACGACATTAAAACAAAACTTAACGCAAGACAAACAGCACTTGCCACGAAAGACATCTTTACTTTTTTCATGTTATCTATTTTTATCAATTATTCCATTAAAAATTCCATAATCGCGTGATATTAAATCCAAATCGGATACTTTCACTGTCAAATTCACTAAGATTATACATGTATAGTTCCTGCGGCAAAATTCCCATGCCATTGGTCAGAAAAATTTGGAAGGCATGAGTACTTGTTGACACCTCGTAACCAATGGAAAAATGAGGTTTTGGGTGATCGGTGAATGATGTATATTGGGCAATACTTTCAATTTTAAGCGGAACACCAAGCTCAACCGTCAATGAAGATTGCGGACTAAATTTAATACGCCCGCCAAAACCCAAACCAATCTTATCATTATCCAACAAGCTGTCAACCGCATTATAGTGCGTAAAATTAACGCTTGCCTGCACTGATAACCAATCATTGATCTTTCGCCCAACAATGGCTTCAGAAAAGTAGGATAAACGATCGGAGAATTCATAATCCAGTCCGAAAACAGCTTCTTCACGCCCATCAATGGCAGCATTGGCATACAGGGTTAAGCTTACCGGCATTGTATTCTCGCGTGTTTGCTCAAAAGGCGTATACTTCACCTGAAAATCCTGATATTTCTTTTGACTATTGGTACCAAAACCCACCAGTAAATCGTCCAAAATTGAATAGTTAAAGCCAATTCGTATATTGGCTCCGGGTGCCATCACACCAAACACATCACTAATACCATTTTCAACAGTACCGAAACGGTGGCTGATCACCATTTCCAAGGTGTTTTTGTATTGTGTAACACTGGTCTGATGATTTATCAGGGTACCCGACTCCCAGGGCGATCGAACGGGCTTATCCACTTTTTTCTCGGTCGTCGTTTCCTGCGCACTAACAAGGTGACCGGAAAGCAACACCAAAACAATCAGATATATAACATTTTTCATTGTAATCGTTTTTTAGTTATCCTCGCCTCCTTGCTCAATCCACGTTATGATCAGCTGCTTCTGATTACCCGAGTAGGTGTAATTGGAATGTATACCGCCAGAGCCCGGTGTGCTTACTATTTTACTGTTATTGGCATCTTCTAAATCCAACAAGTTGTTATTAATCAGTGATTGATAAGCCTCACCTTCCTGCAAGCTAAACAAGCCACTCCCATTATGACAATTTGTACAGCTCTGCGCAGCCCAGATGGGCTCTACTTCCTCTGAAAAACTAATGGGTACCTCAGGATCAACAGGCTCACCTTCATCTGGTTTGATAAATTTATAATCGCAACCAGCCATGAATACAGCTAACAGTAATACGGCCGTGAATATTATTTGAAATGCTTTCATATTGCCTATTTAGCGGGTTAAACAAAAACTCAGGTGGCTATGCAGCCATAGCCCCTTGAGTGTTTTTATTAATTGGTTCCTAAATAAGTCTTAGCCGCCATAATTAAATCCTGCGTATACTCGCTGTTGTGAATTCCGTAACTATGATCATTCTTAATCAATGCGAAATTCCAGTAGGCTGCCAATTGCTGATGGGTCCATGTACCGGCAAGCAAATGTCCTTCCTCATCAATCATAGGAATCGTCAGCAAATCCTCTTTTAAATCCTCAAGCAATACTTTATTAGCGGCCATTATACCCGGCAGGTCGATGTTTGCATCGCGTCCGCTGTGGCATTCGTCGCAAGATGTGAATACAGGATCACCCCCTTCGGTGGCAGCCATTTTCATAGAATGGCCTCCCACGTATTCTCCGTAATTACCCGTCAGAGAATTGAACGACATGTGGCAACTCTTACAGCTGTGATGTCCTTTGGTTCCGGATGGTACTGTTGGGTCGTTAAGACCAACATAACCTCCAACACCGCCGAAAATTGCACCTTGCGCACCATAATGAGGTCCCCAATGAGAAGCGGTACGTTCATCAATTGTCATCGTACCCTCCTTTGTTGGATCAGGCTGCCCATCGCCACGATGACGCGGTTGGTGGCACTTAATACAGGTATTGCTCATACCCTCCGGATCGCTGTATTGGTTGGTAGCATCAACCATAAGGCCTGTAAAAACACTATTTTCATTCAAAAACAAATCAACCTCATCGGTATAATGCATGGCATAATCTTCACGCGTGTAACTCGTGTGAACCTGATGACAAGTGTAGCACGACATGGCTGCAGCTTCGGGGTGCAAGCCACCATGATTAGTTCCTTGCTCCACAGCTTGCATAAAACCATTATGCGAATGACACATGGAGCATGAGCCTCCGGCATAGTTGGCATAGCCAACATGTTCCATACCGCCAGTAAAGTGCACAGAATGCTCAAATTGAGCCGTTTTAATGGCCAATTCGCTATCATTGGTGTGGCAACTAATACAACCTGCAGTACCATCAATACCATTAGTACCATCAGCACCATTGGTGCCGTCAGCTCCCGGAGGTCCTTGAGGCCCTTCTTTCGTACAACTTGTAAATACGGCTCCCAAAGCCATAACTGTCAGTAATAAGATTTGCTTCAACTTTTTCATAATATATCGACTTAATGAAGGATATGAGTCATTACTTTTTAACAATTTTAAACAAATCCCCTGAATGTTATGCAATGTAAGTTCTACAGACTCAGATTGATATAAATCAATAGATCAAGACCATAACACTACCTACCAATTAGTTACAAGTGCATTTCTGAATTAATAAACGTCTCGCTATTTAGAATTAATCCAACTCAACATAAATACATCCTATTGATTTACTGATCTTTAATCGTTTTCGTTTAAAATAGTTAACGGATAACATTTGCATCAATAAAAAAAAATCTATACATTCATATCTACTAATTCACCATTCTAGTTCCTAAATGACTAATAGCATAATTGACATAACCGGCTGTGAAAAATGTCACGTCAAGTTCAGTGGTTTCGATGCCTTAAATGAAAGTGAACTGTATAATTTTAAGCAATCACATTGTAAGGTGGTATATCAGCAGGGCGAAACCATTATTAAGGAAGGTACACGATGTGCCAATATAATATGCATTAAAAAGGGATATGCTAAGCTTTTTATTAAAGGTCTTGAAAATAAGAATATTGTTATTAAAGTTTTAAAAGAGGGTGATTTTATTGTTAGTCCAGGCCTTTTTACCGATAATCTCAATCATTTTTCGGTAAGCGCGCTTACCAACCTTAGCACTTGCATGATTAGTATTGAGGCTTTTACGAGGGCCTTCAGAAACAATAACCGTTTTGCTGAAAATGTTCTTAAACTAAATCATGAAATAACCAATGAACTCTATAATCAATTAATCAACCTATCGCACAAAAAAATGACCGGCCGTGTAGCCAGCACCATCATTTACCTATCTCAAATATATAATTCGAAAGGCTTTCATACTACGCTTAGCAGACAGGATTTAGCGGATTTATCCAGCGTATCAAAAGAAAGCCTAATCAGGGTTTTGAAGGATTTTAAGGAAAACGGCATTATCACAATCGCAGGCAATCATATTAAAATAAATTCATTCGCAACCCTTAGTAATATCAGCCGCATTGGTTAGCACCAAAATAACCTAACCTGCTTCCTATCCCATATCAATAAGAAACACCCGCGTCGCTAAAAAGAAAACTCAAGCCCCAGCTTAATAGCCCAATTATCCATCCCATCGGGCAAGCGATAAGGTCCATATCGGTAATGCACTGAAAGCCCATACTGAAATACAAAGTTTGAAAACAGATTTTTAAGGTACAGACCCGACTCATAATACCCCTTATTCAGGGAAGTAACCCCATCGGGTGCTTCACCAAAGGCCACGTTGGTACTAACAACAATCTCGGGCTTAATACGCCGGTTAGTATTCAAACCCATCGGAAAGCCATGCGAGAAATAAAGTGCTGCAAACCGATCAGCACCAAACTCATTTAAGCGCATGGTACCAAATGTATAAGGCACCCTTACGGTAAACGACTTATAACTTCCCAATGAGCTATAAAGTAAGGTACTGGGGTAATCCCCATTCATCAACCCACCTTCAACCCGCAGCACGGTGTACATGGCATTGGGGTAATTGAATTGTTTATGAGCACGGGCTTCGTAACGCCGATATTCATAACTTTCAGCAGCCTCCCACTTTCCGGAAGCCGCATTCAGCCAGATGATCGGCCAGTTGGTTCCATTGGACATTTTACCAAAGGCCGTACGGGCAAAAGTTTCTCTCTGCGCCCACTTAAGCTTTACCGCCAGTTCATCCATTGTAAAATCCGCTGCCACATCACCCGCTTCGGCAAAACGATAAGGCATTTGCGGTGCTATATCAAAATGAGTAAAGTAAAGACCTCCTTTCCAATACTTGAGAAAACGAAACTCAGCACCACTGCGCCATCCCTTACTCAGATCCATGGTCTCAGTAAGGAAACGACTAAAACGCTCGCTCGACATTGCCTTCACCCCATCCAAAAAGGCGTATGAACCCGTAGCATGTACATCATCCTGATAGCTCACAAAAAAACGATTTTCCTTATTCTCAAAGGGCGTAAGCGATAAGCTAAGACCATACTTCTCGTCCTTATCGCCAAAACCGTAGGTAAAATATCCGCCGGTGGAAAAATAAGGCGACACCTCGGGGCTGGTATAGAGGCCCAACCCCAACTTAAAGCCCTCAAAATTATTATAATCAATCAGCTTGGATAGATTCAGCTGTAATTTACCAATTGGCAGATACCCCTTGATCATGGACACCTGCGTTTTTATCAGCGCATCCAGGTGATTTCGGCGACCGATACTGTCTAGGAATTGATAGGTTAACGAATCGCGCGCCGTGAGGGGTGAATATCGGAAACGTTCCAGATCCGGAGCATCCCGATCGCCCGAAAGATCTTCGAGCACAATATTATCAAACTCACTCGGCGAAAAGCTGGCCTGTGTATTAATGGCTGTTACATAACTCTTTCCCTTACCTACAATAGGAAAAGGAAGACGCCGTGCAAGCCCGAGCCCTCCAAGCTGAAGGCTACTCTCCAGCTGCTTGGGAAACCATTTGCCATTGTTGGCAGGCTGATATTTTTGCCGAATAAACAGACGCATTCCATTTTCGGTACCGGTAGTAGTCGCAGACACCGTCTTGATAGCCATTGTGCGCCCGTCAATATGAAAAGCACCTGTTAAGCCTCTGAAATTGCGATCTCTTTGGGGACGATAAGTGATGTAAAACACTGTATCCCCCTGCTCGCTGTACGTCTCCTGCAATATAAACTGATAGGCTCCCAAACCTGCCCGTGAGGCCGGGTTAAGATACGAATAACCCAAGAGCTTAATTGTCGGGTCGTAAAACGAAAAAGGTTGTAGCATAGCGGGAAAAGACGCCAGCAGGGGATCTTTCAAACCGCTCACTCGTCCCGAGATTACTCTCTCCTTACCCACCCCCTTTTTCAGGTGTTTCTTTTCTGATACAGACTCAAACAAAAATAAATAACTGTCGTTTTGAATGCCCAGAGAATCCTTTAATTCAGCACGCTCCTCTTCGTTGAGTACTGCAGGCCACTCAAAATCAAGGGTCATCTTATGGTACAGGATACAGCTGAAAGGCGCGTAATTATCGGGATTATGCAGATCCTTTTTCTCCACCACACCGCGCATAATAGCCAATGCGGGATTTTCTGAAGGCAGTACATCGACAGCTGCCAGACTGTATTTTTGAGGTTTCAGATAAATTACACCATCAGGCTGCAATTCATCTATGGGAAGTACAAGAGGCGCATAACCAAGGCAGCTGAGCTTGAGTTCTTGCACATTTCGCCAGGTTCGTATTTCAAAGCGCCCATCGATATCAGTAACAGTGCCGGCACCATCACCATACACAATATTCACAAAGGCGATCGGACTTTCCGTTTGTGCGTCTTCCACGCGCCCCCTAAGGTACTGCTCCTGCCCCCAAGTGATTAAATGGACATAGAAAAACACGAATAAGATCAGATAACGATGCATCATGGACAAGACAACTCAGTTTGGTTTAATTCCCGAATTTACAAAAAACAGAATTGTAAATAAAAAAATATCCCTTGCTCTCTTCACGAAAACAAGGGACGATATCATGCAAATATTTTATTTTAACATACCGGCCTTTAGGCGGGTAATTTCTTTTGCAGTGAGGTAACGCCACTTACCACGCGGTATACGCTGCTTAGTTAATCCGGCAAAGTAAACACGATCAAGCTTCATTACCTTATAACCCAAGTGTTCGAACATGCGGCGCACAATACGATTACGTCCAGAATGAATTTCTATGCCCACCTGAGTTTTGTCTTCTTTCTCCACAAAACTGATGGCATCCGCGTGAATAGGCCCGTCATCAAGCGTAATACCGGCCGCCAATTGATCGAGATGACTGGCAAATACAGGCTTATCGGTAAATACGTGATAAATCTTTTTGGCATTGTACTTGGGATGGGTCAGCATTTTTGTCAGATCACCATCATTGGTAAGAAGCAATAATCCAGTGGTTTGCTTATCCAATCGCCCAACAGGATAAATACGCTGCTCACAGGCATCTTCCACCAAGTCCATTACCGTAAGCTTGGCGTGCTTATCTTCCACCGTTGTTACGTACCCTTTGGGTTTATTAAGAAGTACATAAATTTTTTCCTCAGGATTCAGCCTGTTACCCTTATAGCGAACGTCGTCTTTAGGGCTAACACTCACCCCTAACTGGGTAATCACCTTACCATTAACAGTTATCTCCCCTTTAGCGATCAGCTCATCAGCATCGCGACGACTACAGATACCCGCATTGGCAATGTATTTATTCAAGCGCATTGTCTCCTTAACTACAGGCTCATCCTCTTTTTTTTGTCGAACCGGCTTGCCTTCCGATCGTCCTGTACCAGTAAAACCGCCCTTCTTTATATGAGGCTTTTTATCACGACGCTCTTCGCGACTGCCTTCAAAGCGTTTTCCGGGGCCTCTCCTATTTTGTTCTTTCTTCATTCTGTTTCTTCACATTGTTCACACACAAGATATTGCATGCGACTTCAATTAAAAATGCAAAGTTGATAAAAAAGCAATTAATAACAGCAGTTTAAGGAGAAAATAAATCCAATAAGCTCCATAAACTATGAACAAATGGAATAAAATTACTTCGAAAGCATTTGAAAGACCATTATAATCAATTCGGCACTTTATAAAATGATTCGTAAGAGCACTTGGCTTTTAAAAAAATAACTAGCAAATTTGCATACTTATACAAAAGCACTTGATTTATGACACTGATTAAATCCATATCAGGAATTAGAGGCACAATAGGCGGTAGATCCGGCGATGGCCTCTCTCCACTAGATGTTGTTAAATTTACATCGGCCTATGGTCAATGGGCCAAGCAACGCCATAATGGCAAACTAAAAGTTGTAGTAGGACGCGACGCTCGCATCTCCGGAGAAATGGTTAAGAACCTGGTAATAGGCAGTCTTCAGGGATTGGGCATTGACGTGATTAACATTGGCCTGGCCACGACTCCTACCACTGAACTGGCGGTAACCGAAGAGAAGGCACAAGGCGGTATTATACTAACAGCCAGCCACAACCCAAAGCAATGGAACGCCCTAAAGCTTTTGAATGAGAATGGCGAATTTCTGACGGCAGCCGATGGTGCTGAGGTACTAAAGATAGCCGAAGATGAGAGTTTTGAATTTGCGCAGGTCGATGACTTAGGCCAGGTATGTGAGAAGGATAATTACACCGATTACCATGTTCAGCACGTCCTGGATTTGAAAATGGTGGATGTTGAAGCCATTAAAAAAGCCAAGTTTACAGTCGCCATCGACTGTGTGAACAGCGTAGGAGGCGTAGCACTACCTCCACTACTAAAAGCCCTGGGAGTAAATGTTATTGAACTATACTGTACACCCAATGGTCAGTTCCCGCACAATCCGGAGCCCCTACCCGAAAACCTCACTGAAATTTCAGCCCTTATAAAGGATAAAAAAGCAGATCTCGGATTTGTGGTTGACCCCGATGTGGATCGTTTGGCCATCGTTAACGAAGACGGCACTATGTTTGGCGAAGAATACACTTTGGTGGCCGTTGCCGACTACCTTTTATCAAAGCAGGTAGGCAATACGGTTTCTAACCTGTCCTCGTCGCGCGCCCTGGCCGATGTAACACGCAGCTATGGCGGGCAATATGAACCGGCTGCCGTGGGCGAAGTAAACGTAGTGGCCAAAATGAAAGCAAGCAATGCCATTATTGGCGGCGAAGGCAATGGCGGTGTCATCTACCCCGAGAGTCACTATGGCCGCGATGCCCTGGTGGGTATCGGACTATTCCTGACTCACCTTGCCAAATCAGGCATGAAATGTTCCGAACTGAGAGCTAAATATCCTGCCTACTATATTTCAAAAAATAAAATTGAGTTAACACCCGAAATTGATGTGGATGGCATTCTCAAAAGTATTGAAGAAAAATACAAACAGGAAGAAATCAACACCATCGATGGTTTAAAAATTGATTTTCCTGATAAATGGGTTCAACTGCGTAAATCAAATACTGAACCCATCATTCGCATTTATGCAGAAGGGAAAAGCACAGAAGCCGCTGAGCAGCTGGCAGAAACCATTATCAGCGACATAAAATCTTTAATATAATTTTAGATGTTAACATATTTTAACGTCACGCCCGTATAAAAGCGGGCTTTTTTATGCTCAAAAGTCTAATGTTTTAACTAAAATCGTAGTTGCTATAATCCGCAGTAAATAAACTTATGAAGAAAAAAAACATCATCATCCTTCTTGCCGCGATAATAACAGTGCTTGCCATTGCGCTGATACCGGGCAACAGCGATACAGACAACTACCTTTACACCAAGGTGCAAAAAGGCGATTTCATTGCTCAGGTCTACAGTACCGGTCAGCTGCAAACAGAGAATTCGGAACTGATTGTTCTGCCCAAAGAGATGTCGAGCCGTAACATTGACCTATACGAAATAAAAGTATCCAGCATTGTTGAAGAAGGCACTGTGGTAGATTCGGGTGGTTATGTGGCTACGCTTGACCATGCTGCCGTGGAGGAATTACGCACCAAGGCCGAAGACGAACTGGAGACCGCATTAAATGCTTATGAAGATGCCAAGATAGACACTAACCTAAATCTGAGTACGCTGCGCGATGAACTACTGAATGCCGATGTGGATCTGGAAGAGAAGAAACTGATTCTGGAACAGTCTATTTATGAGTCACCCGCAGTAAAACGACAGGCCAGCCTCAATGTGGAGCGCGCCCAACGCGATTTGGAGCAGAAAAAACGCAACTATAAGCTGAAACAGAAACAGGATGAATTCAAAGTCTTTCGTGCCTGGGAAAATGTAAAACGAAGACAGGACAAGGTGGATGACATTGAGAAATTGTTTAACGTACTGGATGTAAAAGCTCCCAAGCCGGGAATGGTTATATACAGCTACGACCGCTTTGGCAAAAAAATAAAAGCAGGTTCCAGCATTATTAGATGGAGGCCTCAGATAGCTGAACTACCCGACCTTAGCACGATGCTCTCCAAAACCTTTATCAACGAAATTGATATCTCCAGGATAAAAGTGGGCCAAAGGGCACAGATAGGCATTGACGCCTTTCCCGAGAAAAGCTTTCAGGGCGTGGTAACCAGTGTGGCCAACATCGGTCAGGTAATTCCCAACGGTGATGCCAAGGTATTTGAAGTTTCCATCAAAATTGAAGGCACTGATCCGGATTTGCGGCCGGCCATGACCACGAGTAACATCATTCAAACAGCGCAGCTCACCAATGTGCTTTATGCACCCCTGGAATGCATCTTCAGCAACGACACCCTGAGCTATGTTTTTATAAAAGAAGGCAACGACTACCGAAAACAAATTATACAGCCTGGCATCAGTAACGAAAATCAGATTCAGTTGCTCAATGGCGTGATGGAGGATGAGATATTGCTAATGAACCAACCCGTTGATGCCGATAAAAAACCCTTTGAAGGCATGGCTATTTATGAGCGTATAAAAAATGCCGAAACAGATACACTGAACACTGAATCAAACAACTAAATTCATACGATGAGAAAATCTCCCCATCAGCTTTATCGGCGTTACTCGCACAATGTGCTGATCGCCTTTGAAGCCATCCTCTCTAATAAAGTAAAGTCCTTCCTAACGGCACTGGGCATTATGTTTGGTGTGGCAGCCGTAATTAGTATGCTCGCCATTGGTAAAGGAGCGCAACAAGAGGTGCTTGAACAAATTAAACTAGTGGGTGTCAACAATATAATAATAACACCCAACGACCAATCTATTGAGGCCAATGGACAAACCGGTGAGGACAGCGATCAGAAAAAGAAATTTTCACGCGGTCTGCATCAGATGGATGCCCGCGCCATATTGGAAAATATCCCCACGGTAAAAACCGTTAGCCCGGTGGTTTCGCTCAGCTACCATGCCATTAAGGAAGGTAAGAGCTACCCGGTGACGCTGGAAGGAGTATCCACCGATTATTTTAGCATGCTTAATATTACCCTCGACAAGGGTAAACATTTTAGTCACCAGCACAGCGACAAAGGCCTGCCGGTATGTATTATTGGTGATAATATCCGCCGACGTTTTTTTAATCAGCGTAATCCCGTAGGGCAATACATCAAGTGCGGACAGGTATGGCTACAGGTGATTGGCACCATTGCTAAGCGCGACTTTACCACATCTGCTTCAGACGAGATGGGTATCAGCAGCAGCGATAACACCATCATCATTCCCATTAAAACCATGCTCATGCGTTTTAAAGACCGAGGCACCATCAATCCTGAATTAATGGATAATATGGCCGGAGGAGGTGCCCGGTTTTTCATGGGTGGTAACCCCGACGAGGAAGGAAACCAGCCATCGGGTAAAACACAGAATCAGCTCGACAAAATCATTGTACAAGTGGAAGATACTGAGCATCTATCAGCCACTGCCGATGTGATCAAACGCCTGATACTGCGCCGCCATGCCAACATCTACGATTTTGAGGTAACCGTGCCGGAACTACTCCTTAAACAGCAACAAAAAACGAACGAAATATTTAATATTGTGCTGGGAGCTATCGCCGGTATCTCCCTAATTGTTGGAGGAATCGGCATTATGAATATCATGCTGGCCTCGGTATGGGAACGGATACGCGAAATTGGCACGCGACAAGCCATTGGTGCATCGCGCAAAGATATCATTGTACAGTTTCTGGCCGAGTCCATCCTCATCAGTATATCGGGCGGCCTTATTGGCATTTGCCTGGGGGTGTTGCTGGCACACCTGATACACCTGATGGCTGACATTAAAACCATTGTTTCCTTCTTCTCTGTTATTGTGGCCTTTGGCGTATCGGCCACCGTGGGCATCATCTTTGGCTATATACCTGCCAAAAGCGCTGCCACGCAAGATCCTGTTGAATCCTTAAGACATTAAACTATGCGATATATTATCTATCTATTACTGCTAATAAACTGCCTTAGTGGCAAAGCACAAACAACACCTGACCTCTCGCAGCAATCCATGCAGCTAACGCTCAACGAAGCCATACAAATGGCCAAGCTGCAGTCGCTGTCCAGCTTCCGCCACAAAAACATGTACCTGGCAAGCTACTGGGATTTTCGAAGCTTTAAGGCTTCACAATTACCCGGACTGCGACTCAACGCAAAACCCATAGACTATAGTCACTCCTTATCCCTCGAGTATATTTCCGACGGATCATACCGCTATGTGGGTCGCGAAACACTATCATCGTCACTGGGATTGGCCATCCAACAAAACGTTACTTTTACAGGTGGTGAACTGAGCGTAACCTCGGACCTAACAAGGCTTCAACAAAAACGCGATGGCAAAAACTCAATCGAATATAACTCGGTTCCGGTCAGCATACGCCTCACACAACCCCTTAATGGCTATAATAAATTTAAGTGGCAGTCTAAGTTAAAGCCGCTGGAATTTGAACAGGCAAAAAAGCTATTTCTATCCGAAATGGAAGCCTTGTCAAAACATACGGTACAAATCTTTTTTGAAGCTGTGGCTGCCCAAATTGACCTTAAAATAGCATCTACCAACCTGGCTAATGCCGACACGCTATATAATATTGGGCGTGGCCGTTTTGAAATAGGAACCGTAACGCAGGATGAACTGCTTGACCTGGAGCTAACCTATCTGAATGCCAAAATGTCTAAAACAATGGCGGAGGTGACCTTAAAACAGTCACGCAACAAGCTGAACTCATTTCTGGGTTTCGACAAAGATCTTATCATCATGCCCCTTATACCGGATGAAATACCCGGGCTGAAAGTAAATGCTGACCGTGCGCTGGAAATGGCCAAAGAAAACAATCCTGAAATACTGGCGCTGGAGGCTCAACTTATTGAGGCTAACCGGAAGGTGGCATTTACCCGATCAACCAGTGGCTTAAGTGCTGCCTTAAGTGCCAATATCGGCATCAATAAACAGTCCGATGAAATGAATAAGCTATACCGACCGCCCTTCAACGATGATCGGGGTTTAGGCATCAGCCTGAATGCTCCCATCATTGACTGGGGTACCCGTCGCGGACAAATTCAGATGGCCAAATCAAACAGACAGGTGACTGAGGCAGTGGTAAAGCAGGAACTCATCGACTTTGAACAGGATGTAATCATGGACATTCTGCAGTTCAACCTACAGGAAGAGCAAGTGATGATATCGGCCAAGGCCGACACGGTAGCACAACTAGGATACAACGTTACCAAACAGCGCTTTATGATTGATAAAGTAGATGTAATCAAGCTGAATGCGGCCCGTAACTCGCTGGATAATGCAAGACGAAAATACATCATTGCCCTTTCGGATTTCTGGCGCGGATATTACGCCATACGGGAGATTACCCTCTTCGATTTTGAGCGCAACGAATCCCTGATTAAATCACTCGATTATCTTCTTGAAAACTAAGCGATGAACAAGAAAAAAATAGCACTAACAGCAGGTGTTGCCATTATCATCATCGTAATGATTTGGCGCCCCTGGACCAAGCTGGGAAATACCCATAAAGTGGTATCGGTAAAAAGTGGCGCCCTTGAGGCCGTGGTGGAAGTAACCGGGGAGCTTAAAGCAGAGAAAGCCGTGGACATACAGGTGCCCGAGGTTAGCTTTAACGAAGAGGTGGACATCTGGGCCATGAAAATTATGAGCATTGTAGAGGAAGGCAAAATCGTAAAGAAAGGCGAGGAAGTGGCCAAGCTGGAACCCACCGAAGTAGAAGAAAATCTGAAGCAGGTCAACGACAGACTAAAAGAACTCTACACCTTACTGGAAGATGCCAAAATAGATTCGAGCCTGACACTGGCTGCCCAGCGCGAGACGATACAAAAAGAAAAAGACCGGGTGCTGGACACCGAAATAAAAGTAGAACAATCAACCTTTGAGTCCAAAGCCGTGCAGCGACAAACGCAGATACAGCTTGAAAAAGCCAAACGCGCGCTTGCCAAGGCACAACGCGATTTAATTACGCAGCGACAATTGCACAAAACAAAGATCATACGTAACCAAAACAAAGTGGAGCGTTTTGAGCGGCGCAAAGGACTGCTGGAAGAACTGCGTAGCCAATTATCCATTAAATCACCCGCTGACGGTATGATCATTTATGGGCGTGGTTACAATGGTCGTAAGGTAAAAGTTGGCTCACGGGTGGGACGCTGGATGCCCATGATTGCAACCCTGCCCGATTTATCAACCATGATATCAGAAATGTATGTGAAGGAGATTGACATTGCTAAGATTGAACTAGGTCAAACGGTCAATATCACCATCGATGCTTTTCCTAAAAAAATATTTAAGGGCAGCATCTTTAGCATTGCCAATATTGGGCAGTCAATGCCGGGCGAATTTCAGAACGGATTTAAGGTACAAGTACGCATCAATGACTATAAAGAGGACTTATTACCCAACATGACCACGTCGAACACCATCATCACCCAACGCATTGAAAATACACTTTTTGTGGAGAAAAGTGCGGTGCTTGGCAATGATACATTACGCTACGTCATTGTTAAAGAGGGCCTACATTTACTTAAGAAAGAGGTGGAAACAGGACTGGAGAACGAGTCATTCTTCGAAATAAAAAGAGGTCTTGCGGAACATACAAAAGTACTGATTGAAAGTCCGGATAATTTAGCCGAGCTGGAAATTGAACGCTTGCCTTCCTAGCCCATGGTGTCATCTTGTCAATCTGTCACAATTCCTGACAGAGCGTTCTTAGTTTTGGATGTCTTCCTGTCAATTTTGCGTAAAAAACAGCACTTTTTCTTTTGGCACACCAATTGAAGAATAGCTCATCGTGATTTTGAAATTATTTATAAGAACAACAAGATAATTATATAACAATGGGAAAAATTATTGGTATCGACTTAGGAACAACCAACTCATGTGTTTCTGTAATGGAAGGAAACGAGCCGGTTGTGATTCCAAACAGCGAAGGAAAAAGAACAACACCATCAATTGTAGCATTTGTTGAAGGTGGCGAACGCAAAGTAGGTGACCCGGCCAAGCGTCAGGCAATCACCAACCCGCATAAAACTATTTATTCTATCAAACGCTTTATGGGATCTATGTACGACGAGATTCCAAATGAAGTAAAACGCGTGCCATATGAGGTGGTGAAAGGCGATAATAACACACCGCGTGTTAAAATCGACGACCGCCTGTATTCACCGCAGGAAATTTCAGCCATGACGCTTCAGAAAATGAAGAAGACCGCGGAAGACTACCTGGGACAGGAAGTAAGTGAGGCCGTTATTACCGTACCTGCTTACTTTAACGATGCACAGCGTCAGGCCACTAAGGAAGCCGGTGAGATCGCTGGTCTGAAAGTGAGCCGTATCATCAACGAGCCAACAGCAGCCTCGCTTGCCTACGGTTTGGATAAGATGGACAAAGACATGAAGGTAGCCGTGTTTGACTTAGGGGGTGGTACCTTTGATATCTCAGTTCTTGAGCTGGGTGATGGTGTATTCGAAGTAAAGTCAACCAATGGTGATACTCACTTGGGTGGTGATGACTTTGATGATGTAATCATCAACTGGCTGGCCGATGAGTTTATGAAAGATGAAAACATCGACCTACGCAAAGATCCAATGGCATTACAGCGCCTGAAAGATGCTGCTGAGAAAGCCAAGATCGAGCTATCATCATCAACAAGCACCGAGATCAACCTACCTTATATTATGCCGGTTGACGGTATTCCAAAGCACTTGGTACGCACCTTGTCGCGCGCTCAGTTTGAGCAGCTGGCTGACAAGCTGATTCAACGTACCCTTGAGCCTTGTAAGGCTGCGCTTAAAGACGCAGATATGAGCCCATCGGACATCGACGAAGTGATTTTGGTAGGTGGATCAACACGTATTCCTGCCATCCAGGAAATCGTTAAGAATTTCTTTGGAAAGGCTCCTTCAAAGGGTGTTAACCCTGACGAAGTGGTAGCAGTGGGTGCAGCCATTCAGGGTGGTGTTCTAACCGGTGAGGTGAAAGATGTATTACTATTGGATGTAACGCCTTTATCATTGGGTATTGAAACCATGGGTAGTGTGATGACCAAGCTGATTGAAGCCAACACCACTATCCCAACCAAGAAGTCGGAGACCTTTACCACAGCGGTGGATAACCAGCCATCGGTAGAGATTCACGTGCTGCAGGGTGAGCGTTCTATGGCCAAGGATAACAAAACCATTGGTCGCTTCCACCTCGATGGTATTCCACCGGCACCACGTGCAACACCTCAAATCGAAGTTACTTTCGATATTGATGCCAACGGTATCCTGCACGTTACAGCCAAGGATAAAGCAACCGGTAAAGAGCAGAGCATCCGCATCGAGGCTTCTTCAGGCTTGTCTGATGACGAAATCAAGCGCATGAAAGACGAAGCCGAGGCCAATGCTGACGCAGACAAGCAAGCGAAAGAAAAAATCGATAAGCTGAACGGTGCTGACAGCTTGATTTTCCAAACTGAAAAGCAACTGAAAGAGTTTGGTGACAAATTGCCAGCCGACAAAAAGCAGCCTATCGAGGCAGCCCTTGAAAAGCTGAAGGAAGCGCACAAAGCACAGGACATCGCAGCTATCGACGCGGCAACTACCGAGTTGAACACTGTATTCCAGGCTGCCTCGCAAGAGATGTACAACGCCAGCCAACAGGCAGGTGGCCAGCCCGGACCGGATGCAGGTGCACAACCAGGACCAGACGCAGGTGCCCAGGGTGGTAAAGATGATGAGGTAACTGATGTTGACTTTGAAGAAGTAAAGTAACATCAGTTAAACATAAATGATTCCTAAAAAGTCTCCGTTTTACGGGGACTTTTTTTGTATTTTTGTTTTGTATCGAATTTTATACCATTGGCAGCGTAACCCTGTTAATTCTTAAAATTATTTTATAATGATGAGCTTGAAGCTATTTCTTCTACCCGTATTATTTGTTCTCGCCAGCCTAACAGTTTCGGCACAAACCGATGTTTTTGGCAACCGCATACCCACACGTAAGACCACGGTAAAACCCATTCCGGCGCACTATAACCAAACGGATGCTGAGGGTTTGAAACAAGGCCCATGGGAAAAACGCTATACCGATGGATCTCCCTTATACAAAGCTACTTTTAAAAACAACAAACCGGTGGGTAAATACACCCGCTACTACCCCAATGGCAAAAAAAGCCTGGAAATTATTTATGATGAAAATGGCGAATACGGCGATGCCCGTTTGTTTGATCAGGATGGCAAACTTAATTCAAGTGGAAGGTACCGGGGCAAGCAAAAAATAGAGACCTGGACCTACTATGGCGAGAAAGAGATAATACTGGCCACCGAAGAATTTGTAGATGGCCGACCCCATGGACAATATAAAGTATTTTACCCCGGTGGTGCAGTTGCTGAAATAATTCACTGGCGCAATGGTAAAAAGGATGGAGAATGGCTGAAATTCTTCGAAGATGGAGCGCCTTTGCTGAAAGCCCGCTATCAGGCCGATCAATTACAAGGTAAATACCTATACTACTACAAAAACGGGCAGCTCGAGATAGATGCTAACTACATTGATAACAAAGAAGATGGCAATTGGACTTTTTACCTGGCCGATGGCAAGGTTAACTACGTGCTGAAATACAACAAAGGTACACTACTGAACCCCGAAGTGCTGGAGGAACGACGTGCTAAGGAAGAAGCAGAATTTCAGAAACAGAAAGATAAATTAAAAGACCCGGAAAAGATGCAGAATAACCCGGAGATGTATATGCGATAGCCATGATAAAACAAGCAGTAGCCATACTATTCTTTTGTGTATGTCTTGCCGACGCAAGCGCACAAGAGGGCTACTTTGTTTCCTTTAGCGATAAAAACAATACGCCATACAGTCTTGATCGTCCAGAGGAATTCTTATCAGCACGCGCCATTGAGCGGCGTCAAAGGCAAAATATAAGCCTTATTGAGAGCGACCTACCGGTTAACCCCCATTATATCGACAGTCTGAAACAAGCCGGCATTGATGTGCGCCATACGACAAAGTGGCTCAATGGTGCCATTCTTTTCTGTGCCAATACAGCACTGATGGACACCTTAACACGCATATCATTTATCGCATCGGTAGAAAAAACAAAACCTTCAAATGAATTGCCATCATCCCGGCACAAATTTGAAACGAGCTACCCATCGCTCAAAAAAACAAGCAGCTCATTTTATGGGGCATCGCACAGGCAGCTAGGTACAGTCAACGGCCACCATCTGCACGAAAAAGGCTACCGCGGTGAGGGCATGCAAATAGCCGTGATTGATGCGGGCTTTTTCAAAGCAGATAACCTACCCCTATTCAGTCACTTATGGCAAAATGGGCAAATATTAGGCAGTAAGGACTTTGTTGATCCCCTATCAAATATTTTTACTACGCACAGCCATGGCATGCATGTGCTATCCATTATGGCCGGCAACCAGGATGGGATATACCGTGGTGCTTCTCCGGATGCATCCTATTGGCTTCTGCGCACCGAAGATGCAGCATCGGAACATCCCATAGAGGCCGATTACTGGATATGTGCCGCAGAGTTTGCCGATAGTGCAGGAGCCGATGTGGTGAATACCTCACTGGGCTACTACGAATTTGACCCACCATCATCCAGTTATGCCTACACCCACATGGATGGATCTACCCGCATTTCGCAAGCCTGCGATATAGCATCATCCAAAGGCATGCTGATGGTAACAAGTGCCGGTAACGAAGGAGCCAGCAGCTGGCATTACATTGGAGCGCCGGCCGATGCTCGTTACGGGATAGCTGTAGGCGCCATTACGGCAGACAGCACGCGAGCTAGCTTTTCATCCTTTGGCCCCTCCTACGACGGACGCATCAAACCCGATGTTAGCGCCTTGGGCGATTCTGTGGCGGTGCAAGGCACACGTGGCTCCATCAGCTATGGTAACGGCACCTCTTTTGCAGCACCTATCATCAGCGGACTGGCTGCCTGCTTATGGCAGGCAATGCCCCATAAAAACGCAGCCGAGATACGTCAGCTTATTATTGAAAGCGCACACCAGGCCAATGCTCCAAACAATGCACTGGGTTATGGGATACCTAATTTCAGAATCGCCCTTTTCACTGACATAAAGCAAAAAATACAGTCGCCAGCCCGGTGGAAAGTGGCTGTTAATCCCTTTGGATCACAGCTAAAACTAATAGGCACAGGCAAACAGCCCGTCAGTATTGCTATCTATGATATTTTAGGCAATCTGATGTATTATAAAGACCATCCAATGCAGGAAGAGATTATAATCAACGAAGTGGCCCATATGGCCAATGGCATATACCTGGTTATCATCGAAAACAGCGCCATCAAACAACATATTAAAGTGATAAAAAACCGCTAGCATGTCGCAAGAGCACCTTAGTTTATACCAGTTAAATTGCCAAATTAAAGAGCAGCTTAAAGATGCCTTCCCGTACACCTATTGGGTGGTTGCCGAAATTAGCGAAATACGCACGGTACGTAGCGGACATTGCTATATCGAACTCATTGAAAAAGACGAAACATCGGATCAGGTAAAAGCCAAGGCAAGAGCCACCATATGGGCTTATACATTTCGCCTGTTGAAGCCATACTTTGAAACAACCACAAGACAGACTCTCAGTGCCGGGTTAAAGGTACTACTAAAAGTAAGCGTCGAGTTTCAAGAGATATATGGCTACAGCTTAAATGTAAAAGACATTGATCCTACCTACACCCTGGGTGACATTGCACGACGCAAAATGGAGGTGATACGTCAACTTGAACAAGACGGCGTACTGTCCATGAACAAGGAAACGGAGCTGGCCGAAGTACCCCAGAAACTCGCCATCATATCCTCGCCCACAGCTGCCGGATACGAAGACTTTATCAAACAGCTGGATCAAAATAGTGAAGGATTTAAAATATACCATAAGCTATTCCCGGCCATTATGCAGGGCAACGAGGCGGAGGCTTCCATTATAGAAGCCCTGGATAAGGTTTATGAGTACGAGCACCTGTTTGATGCCGTTGTAATCATACGCGGTGGTGGATCCACAGCAGACCTGATATGCTTCGACAGCTACCTGATTGCACTTAACATTGCACAATTTCCCCTACCTGTACTGACGGGCATTGGTCACGAGCGCGATGAGTCGGTGGCCGATATGGTGGCACATACACGACTGAAAACACCCACCGCTGTTGCCGAGTTTGTCATTGAACGCATCAGCCATTTCAATGACTACCTGCACGATCTGAAGGACCAATTTGTAGCAGAGACAAGGGAGCTTCTCAGCCATGAGGGACATCGACTGGAGATGGCAGCTCAAAATTTTCAGCCCGCTGTTAAGGCGGTACTTAAACAGAAGCAGCAGCTACACATTGATGTAGCTCATCGTCTGAACTTTAGTATCAAAAATTATTTCGATAAGCAACGCTCATCCTTTGCCCATTTGAAGGAATCCATTCACTACCTAAGCAACAAACAGCTGCGCAGCCACCTAAAGACCCAAAATTTTTATGTAACCCGTTTAAAACTTGAGCTGAGTGCTTATTTTAAGAATCAAGAACAGCAGCTGCAACTATCAGAGCGAACAATGCAACTCAGTGACCCTCAGAGAATTCTTAAGCGCGGATACTCCATCGCCTATAGTAATAATAAATTAGTGAAACATATAAAAAACCTTAATGTGGGTGATGAGCTACTGACACAAACGGCTAATGGAAAAATAGTAAGCCGGATAGAAAAATTATCAGCCAAATAATAACGTTTTCTGGCACGCTTTTTCTATTTTGTACTCAGTTTCACCGACGCTAAGCACTCAAAACGTTCAAATGATAACCAAACCCAGCATTCAAAACGTGAGGTACAAGGTATGGCTTGTCCTATTAGCCCTTGGCATGCTCCCCACTCTGATGGCCCAAATAAGTACCTCACCTCAACAACACCTTGCCTATCGGCTACTGGCACAGGCCGACTCAGCCACTACTGAAGACTGTATCATCCTTTGTTCCAAAGCAGTGGAAGCACTTAATGATAATAACAACAGGCTACTTCATTTCAACATTTATAAAAAAGCCGGCATTACACTTTATGATCAAGAGCAACATGAGTTGGCACAATCGCACTTACTAAAAGCACTTAAATACGCAGACGTTATTAATGACAAAAAAGAACTGGGCAGCCTCTATGAATATCTGGGTTGGACAGAAAGCAAGGCAACTGATCACGAGAAGGCTATAACCTATTTTCTGCAGGCAGAACGTGTTTTTAAAAGCAGCGGTGAACTCAATAAACTGGGTAGCGTATATAACGGTCTGGGTGCCATGTATTGGTATTTGCGCAATTACACCATGGCACTTGAGTACTTTGAGCGTGTTGTGAGTAGCGGCGAAAAAACGGACAATACCGTTTTACTGTGCAAAGGACTTACCAATAAAGGTGTAGTGCTGCATACCCTGGCACAATACAACGAGGCGCTCATTTGTTTGGAACGTGCCCTGGAGTTAAGCCAGCTGGATAATAACACCCGCAGCCGTGCCATTTTGCTTAATAATATTGGTAATATTTACGGAGTACTCAATAAACCTAAGGCAGCCATACAAAAATACAATGATGCCCTGAAGATTTATGCCACCTTGGCCGATCAAAATGGCATTAGCAGCTGCTACAACAACTTGGGCGAAGCCTACCTGAAACAGGGCAATATTCTACAGGCCATCGAAAACTATCACACCTCACTAAGCATCTTCAAAGAGCAAGGCGACAGTGCCAGCATGGCTGTTTCCTATGTAAATATTGGCCGGGCACACCAGAAGGGACAACAATACAGCAAAGCCATCTCCTATTTCAAGAAAGCCATTAAGCTGATGCTCAGTTTTGACGATCCTTCGCTGAAAGCTGAAACCTACCTCCACCTGGGACAAACACTGATGGTAAATAATTTATATGACTCAGCACTTGACTATCTTAACAAAGCGGAGGCGCTAGCATTGTCACTCGATGAAAAAGCCTTACTGGCTGATTGTTACAACAGCCTATCGGAGTGGTACAAGATGAATAACGATTACCGTGAAGCACTGAATTACAAAACCCAATATGCCGAAATAAAAACGGCAATTACTGATGAACAGGCTCTGCTAAGCAGTGCTCGTATGGAAGCCGCCTACAAACTGCCAAGTAAAGAAGAGCAAATAAGCATGCTGGCACAGGATAACATTAATAAAACAGAACGGCTTCAGCTGGCACTGCACAACCGCAGCATTTATTTCATCATCATGGGCGTACTACTGAGTCTGTTATTCTTGCTCTTCCTGAGTTATAGAAGTCGTCAGAGAGCTGAGCGCAAGCTGAAACAGGCAAATATGGATCTGCAACAGCTGAATGCCACCAAAGACAAATTTTTCTCCATCATAGCTCATGACCTGAAAAGTCCCTTTAGCTCGCTGATGGGCTTTGCCGAGATGCTGATGCTCAACGCCGAATCGAAAAACACCAAGGCCGTTATTGAATACTCCCAAATCATACATAACTCCACCAAGCGCTTGCTGGGGCTCGTGGAAAACCTGCTTCAGTGGTCGCGCACACAGCTGGGCACCACCGAATACAGACCTACCCAACTCGATATCTCCATACAAACCCACAATATTGTATCGCTGCTGCGCCTTAATGCCGAGGAGAAAGATATCGTAATCAGTCCTAGAATAGAACGTAACCTGGTGGCCTGGGCCGACGAGAATCTCTATAACACTGTCTTGCGCAACCTTATCAGCAATGCCATAAAGTTTTCGCGGATAGGTAGCGTTATTTATGTAACGGCAGGTATTAAAAATAACATGATTGAAATATCCGTAGCCGATTCGGGCGTGGGCATCAGGCAGGAAAATCTGGAAAAACTATTTATGGCGGATGCAACTTTTAGTACTAAAGGCACACTAAATGAAAAAGGTACAGGACTGGGTCTTGTCCTCTGCAAGGAGTTTGTTGAAATAAACAAAGGCGAAATATGGGCTGAGAGTGAGTTGGAAAAAGGCAGTACATTTTATTTTACCTTACCTTTGCTACACGAGCATAAAAACAAATAGACATGACCAAGAAAAAACTAACTTATAACGAAGCCGTTAACGAAATTGAAGATATACTCCAGCAGATAGAGAATGAAGAACTGGATGTGGATGATTTATCCACAAAGGTAAAGCGCGTTAGTGTACTGATTAAATCCTGCAAAGATAAATTAACCAAAACAGAGGAGGAAGTAGAAAAAATTCTGAAGGATATTGACGCCTAAAAGAAGAGCTTTAAAAAGCCACTTTCAATTTAAAAATGAGACTCAATAATCTTGCCTTTTTGCGCCAGCCCCATTGTGCATTTATTAATAATTATCTTGTATCTTTGGCTGTAATCAAAAAAGCATTTGAGAAATGAGAGTAGAATACGACATTAAGTTGGGATTCAAAGACGTCATGTTCAGGCCGAAAAGATCGACCCTGAAAAGTCGCTCACAAGTGAAGCTACAGCGCAATTTTAAGTTTTTGCACACAAGCATTGAATGGACAGGTGTACCCATAATGGCCGCCAATATGGATACGGTAGGCACCTTTGAAATGGCGCTTAAGCTGGCCGAAAAAGAGCTGTTCACCGCCATTCATAAGCACTACACACTGGAAGAATGGAATACTTTCTTAGCCTCGGCTCCTGCCGGCATCGAAAACTACATTGCCGTGAGTACCGGTACGGGAGAACAAGACCTTGATAAGGTAGCGCAGATATTTAAAACCAACCCTCATCTTAAATTTATCTGTATTGATGTGGCCAACGGCTACTCGGAGCATTTTGTTGCCTTTGTTAAAAAAGCCCGCTCCCTGTTTCCCGATAAGGTTATTATGGCCGGCAACGTGGTAACAGGCGAAATGGTAGAAGAGCTCTTGCTGGCCGGTGCCGATATTATTAAGGTAGGCATAGGACCGGGATCGGTTTGTACTACACGCGTAAAAACAGGGGTAGGCTACCCACAGCTATCTGCCATTATTGAATGTGCCGATGCTGCTCACGGACTGGGCGGTCAGATTATTAGTGATGGCGGTTGCGCCGTGCCCGGTGATGTATCCAAGGCCTTTGGTGCCGGTGCCGACTTTGTGATGCTGGGTGGTATGTTGGCCGGTCATGATGAAAGCGGCGGTAACGTAGTGGAAAAAGATGGTAAACAATACAAGCAGTTTTATGGTATGAGCTCGGCAACAGCCATGGACAAACATGCCGGTGGCGTTGCCGAATACCGTGCCAGCGAAGGCAAAACGGTGGAAGTAGCCTACCGCGGCCCCGTAGAAAACACCCTTCAGGATATTCTGGGTGGCGTACGAAGCACCTGCACCTATGTGGGCGCTGCGCAGCTTAAAGAATTATCAAAAAGAACTACCTTTATTCGTGTAGCCGAACAGGAAAACCGCGTTTATACGAAATAGCAAGAAATCAATAAAAGGGTATATAATAAGCGCCTGCTTCGAATCACGAGGCAGGCGCTTTATTTATTGAGGACTCCAACTTTCCCAGAGTTTTAAACTTTTGTAAAGCGCATGGCGCAGGACGTTAAGATTTTGAAATCCGCACTTCTTCATTAACTACTTCTATCCTACCATGTATTTAGAGTAAGGCATGTACGACAGAATCCTGACTACTCCATAGGATGCGATAGAGATCAATACGGCCACAACTAACTGTTCTACGCCCGGATGCAGCATCAATACGTCTTTTAGCAAGGCACTTAACCACAAGCATAAAATATAATGCACCAGAAATATACCGTAACTTTTAATGGATAGGTGGGCAAACACTTTCCGCATCGTTTCAGGAATGTGTAGTTTTTGCACCATTATAAAAACACCTGTGGTCATCATCACCACATTGGGAGCCAAATAACTGATATTGAATTCTATTAACTTCCAATCTTCAACACCGTGGCTGGCCAGCTTATGCAAAAAAGCATTTTGATCGGCAATAAAACCCACATAAGTTAAACCTGCACCAGCCGCATAAAGCAACAATCCCATGCCTATGGAATAAATGGTGTTCAAACGATTGTAATGATGCAAGAAGTAACCCAGTATGATATACCCCAGATAACCTCCAAAATAATAAAGCATACCAAAACTATTCCAGTCGCACTCGCCATGGATCTGAGGGAAAACCAGGCGCAAATAAGGAAAAAACAAGGTAGCAACCCAGGCTGCTAAATAAAATAACAAAGCCTTTTTTGAAGCGGTTTTCAGCCAGGGCGAAATGACAGGCATAAACAGGTAGAGGCCCAATATGATGTAGATGAACCAGAAATGCACATTACTACCGGTAAAATTCAACGGTATCATCAGCAGGTTATATAAATACACATTCATTCCCCCATCGGTTAAAGCATTAGTAGGGCCACCAAAAGCTAACTTATTGGGTACCGGTAGAAACACATAAATAATCGACCAAAATAAGAACGGGATCACCACCCTTACAAAACGACGTTTAAAAAATGTTTGATTATCTGTTTTAATTGGTAACAATAAAATAGATGACATGATAATGAATAAGGGAACGGAAGCACGCAGAAGGACAGCATATAATGAGTTTGCTGTGCGAAATGTTAAGGTGCTTGCTTCATAAAGATAAGCATCCCCGGCATGAACCATAATCACCATAAAAGTGGCCAGTACACGTAAGACATCGAGGTAAGCGATGCGTTTGTTTTTTGTTTCTTGCATTCGTTAAATAATTAAAGATATACTTCTGCTACGATCATAAATCCGAATCAGTTGCAGTCAGCGGTAGGGTTTGATATTGGAAGGTCAAAACTAGCAAAATTATATTTAACACTCAGTTAAATACTTATCATCGGCATACGAGTGCGCGGGCATAGTTGGCCTGTAAATAATCATCATCGGGTGCAAAAAGAACTCCCCCACAGCTCGCATCTTATGGTTTTTTGACGTATTTTTCATACGCAATATTTTGCAGTATTTACAACTTATGTTATACCTATTATGCAATTAGTAAAATGCTGTTAATCATCGACAACCAAAGTGCGTTTATCAAAAAATTTAAGCGCCAGTTTCTTGCCGAGCAGGACTTTGACTATATCTTTTTTGATCATAACCAACCCATCACTTTATCGGCCAAAACAAAAATTAAGGGCATTATTTTATCAGGTGGTAAGGGTAACCCCTACGAACCACTCAACCTTACAAGTAATTATGTGGCCTTAATGAATTTTGATGTGCCCATTTTAGGCTTTTGCCTGGGACACGAAATACTCGCCGTAAGCTACTGTGGGCGAATAAAAAAGCTGCCGGAATACCATGGCAAAAAGGAACTGATCAGTATCAGTAAGCCTGAGGATCCCATATTTCAGGGATTGAATAAAACGGAAGTATCATTAGTTAAACGTCATGCTTTCCATGTATCGGAGATACCTGCGTCCTTTGAGAGCCTGGCCCAGTCCGACACATGCAGGAACGAAATCATCAGGCACAAATCAAAACCTATCTATGGCTTTCAATCGCACCCTGAAGTTTCAGGCGAAGACGGACTGCTTATGGTGAAGAATTTTCTAAAAATATGTAAGATCGAAGTATGAAACATACCCTGCAAATTTGATTATCCATATTGAATCGCAAGCGGAAGATCAGATCTACCAGGGAGTTCCATCAAATCGTTGAAAAATAAAATTAAACAAATGAAAATAGCATTAATATACAACAAAGATATTAGCGGGGTGATCAACACCTTTGGCATGCAGAATAAGGAGTTTTATAATGAAAAGACTGTCAAAAAAGTAGCCGACAGCCTGGAACAGGCCGGACACAACGTGGCAGTGCTGGATGGCAACAAGCAAATTATTGAACGACTGGAAAATTTTATGCCCCGTGTGAATGAAGGCGAGCAAATGGGAATGGTGTTTAATATGGCTTACGGTATACAGGGCGAATCGCGCTACACTCACATCCCCAGCATGCTTGAGATGCTGGGTCTGCCTTACGTGGGCTCATCACCTTCGGGTCATGCCCTGGCACTCGATAAGGTGCTAACCAAAGTAATTTGGAAAAATAACAACCTGCCCACACCGGACTTTTGGGTTTTTAACAGTCACAGCGAAGATTTATCGTCGGTAAAATACCCTGTGATCGTAAAGCCCAAGATGGAAAGCGTTTCTTTCGGACTAAAGGTAGTGTACAATGAAGAGGATCTGAAAGAAGCCATTCACTTCATCGTTACAGAATTTGAGCAGCAAGCGCTGGTGGAACAATTTATACGCGGCCGTGAATTTTGTGTAGGCCTCATTGGTAACTCACCGGTGGAGGCATTCCCGGTGCTGGAAATTGACCTGGAGGGCGATCCGGATGCCATACAAACGGTAGATGATAAAAAGCATCAGCCCAAGCGTAAGGTATGCCCTGCTCACCTACCCGAGGAGCTGGCTGAAAAAATGCAGAAATTGAGCATCGATGCCTTTAAAGCACTCAACCTACGCGACTTTGCCCGGGTAGATATCCGCTTGGACGTAGAAGGTAATATTTACTTACTGGAAATCAATTCTATGGCCAGCCTTGGCGAGTCGGGCTCCTACCCCACAGCGGCACGCGTGGCTGGTTATAACTTCGAAAGCCTGGTAAATAAGATGCTGGATGTGGCCTCGGTACGCTATTTTACCAACTCATTAATACCCAACCACTCAAAGGCGAATACCAAAGCCAACCAAACGGCGCGCCTACGTACATTTATTAAAACAAGGCAACAACGTACCGAGCGCCTGCTTCAAAAGCTGGTTGACACAGATACTCACGTACGCAATGTGGAAGGTGTTAACTATTGCAGTGGGCTGATAAGTTCTGAGCTGAGCCAACTGGGCTTCACACAGGAAATATACCCCCAATTGGAAGTGGGTAACATCCTGTATTTCTCCAACGCCTTTGGGCAGGCCGTAGATTATCTGATTGTGCAGCCGATGGACAACCGTATTAAGCTGGCCCAGCACGAGAATTACCATGAGCAGGAGCAATACCTCGAGGGTACCGGCGTGTGGGAAAATAAAGGCGGCATCGCCATTCTTATCAGTGCTTTGCAAGCCCTTAAATTCTCACGCCACTTAAAAAAACTGAACATCGGCATCCTGCTGGTCACCGATAATGCCATCGACGGACGTTACTCCAAGGCTATCATACAGCAGAAAGCAGCTCATGCACAGTCCGTCATTTCCCTTAGCGGCTCTTCTAAAAACGGTGGTCTTATCCTGTCGCGCTCCGGATCGGCCATGTATCGTCTGGAGATGAAGATGCTGAAAAAAAACGACCCGGAAAATGTATCCCTAACTGCCATGAACTTTAATAAAACACTGGCGGCTATTGCGGATATATCGCAGAATGATAAAAATAACATAATTGCACCCTACGATATTCAGTTTAAGAGCAATATTTTTAAGAAATACGCTTATGGAACGGCCGGCATCAGTGTTCGTTATAACACCCCGGAAATACTTGATGAAATTGAAAAGAAACTAACGCGAATTGTATCGCTTCAGAAACGCAGTAAAATCTATCAGGTAAAGTTAGAAGGCGGTGTAAAACGCCCGGCTCTGGCAACATCCGATAAAACCAAACAATTGTACAACGACATCAGTCATCTGGCCAAACAAATTGATGTGCGCATCAGCAAGGAGCACCGTTGGAGCTCGGCCGATATTTGTCACATTAATAAGGAAATGCCCATTATTGACGGTCTGGGCCCCGTGGGTGAATACCTGCCGTCTGACAACGAACGCATCATACGGCACAGCCTTATTGAGAGGGCATTGTTAGTGGCCCTATTGCTTAAGGATAAAAAGTAATTCCATGCCGGACGAGCTAAAATACAAAACAATTTAAAGCTCGTCCGGATTTAATCATAGTTGGCTATAAATCCTCATAGTTGGCAATTACAAGTTTGCGCATGGCCTCCCCTTCCTCCAGGCGATAGGTAATCTGACGCGTGCCACCAGTGGGCAGTGCATTAGCATCATCCGGCAGATAAACAGGAAAACGTCGCTTCAACACATTCTCTTCCACAACAAACTCATCGTGCCCCATGTAACCTTCGGCTGCAGGATGATCGACGATGGGCGCCACATAAACCTGACTCATAGATCGAAGATTATTCACCGAAAAAGCCAATAGCTCACCATAGCTACCACTGCCATCTGATTGTGTGATGATCAATAATTCGGGTGAGTTATCACTATTCAGATCCGCCAGCAAGGCATCGATCACCCGATAACCCATGATATCAAACGATTCGTTATAATCCCTTGCCGCTAAGCCTTGCGTACGTACCACCAGCCGATGATGATAGTCCGCTTTTGTAGCCTCAAGATGAAATTCGATGTCCTCCTTGTGAAGTGACTGTTTAAAACTGACTGCACCACCTTTCTGCTCAACACGTTGACCTTTTAGAATGATATCCTCATCCTTCAAAAACATAAAACTGTCACCCTTAATCCAAAATGAATAGCCATCATCAGCGACATAGCGTTCGCCACTAGCTGTTTTAACGCGCTTCATGAGGTAAACCTCGCCATTGGTTTCCTCTTTTATAAGCACTTCATCGCTTCCTTTCCTAGTGAATTGAAATCGTCGACTCCCATCCCAAGTGGCATAATGCTGCTCTGAAGCATTACTATCGGTATTGTCCGTTGCAGCAGGCGCTTGCTGCTGCTTTTTACGATTTCCATTATAACCACAGGCACTCATCAAAACACTCATGGCCAACACAACTATTTTTATCATCATTTTTAAATTATTTTTTGATTTGTTACGCGAGAGCAGCCCGGGAGAAAGGCTCTACCGTAAAAATACGATTTTCTCAATTAATTTAGAATTTCCTTCTTCATTGGCACAAGATAGAAAAACTTCTATACAAGGGCATTATACAATTTTCAGTAGAAACTGAATTAAAATAACGCCCAAGGCACGAAAAAAAACACAACTTTTACTCACGCTCCCCCGTAAAGAACCCCATCATTTTTTTTAAAAACATATATACATGAAAAGAATTTTACCTTTGTTATTTTTATTAGCCTGTGTTGGCTTACAAGCAGCAGATCATGATCTGAAAATATCGCGATGGTTCCTACCACAGTCGGAAGGTCTGCTAAATGCCACCGAAAAAGTACGCTTTGAGATTGCGAACCTGGGAAGCGTTGATGCTGTAGGATTTAAGGTAGCCTACTCGCTGGATGGCGGTCAAACCTTTGTTGAAGAAGACTTTGCCACCACGGTACCGGCCGGTGAAAGCCGCGTGCATACTTTTGCTACACTGGGCGATTTCTCCACTGATGGAGCCACCTACGATGTCATCGGAAAAATTATTTACACCCCGGATCCGGAGACAAGCAATAACACCATTACGGTAGCCATAAAAAACAAAGTAGCTGGTGATGTGTGCGACGAGCCCATCGAACTGAACCTGACAGCCGGCATATCCTATACCGAAATGCGCGACATCAGCGTTTACGACAATGACTACGGCTATTCATCTAACTTTAGCGCTCCCAACTACTTGCAGGACCGGGATGTTATTTATGCTTTCCAGACAACGGAGCAGTACTCCTACCTGGATGTGGAGCTGGTTTCCAATTACATTGGTAATTTTGCACCAAAACCGGCCGTGCACGTTATCACAGCTTGCCCCAATGGTACATTTTCTACTGTGGGATACGGCACCGGCACCCACGATGTTTCAGTAAGCGATGCCTACCTGTATGCGGTGAAAACCTATTACATTGTGGTATCCAAATGGAACACCTATAACTTCACCTATGATCTGGACGTACGTCTATATCACCAAACCGATTTTAAGTCCTTTGGCTTTGCTGGCGTTGATGCAGAAGTGGCTATCGACTATACTACACACAGTATCACGGCCACGGTACCTACCGGAACCGATCTGAGCGGCTTAACACCTGAATTCAGCATCCCGGCCTATGGCGAGGTAGTGGCCAACGCAAGCACTTTGGCAAGCGGCACACAGGCCTTTGACTTTAGCACTCCGCAAAGTTTTACGGTACGCAAATCGAGCACACATGAGGTAACGCAAGATTGGACCGTGTCGGTTAGTGAAGCAACACCCACAGGCCTGACTACAAATAATGCTGAAGCCTTTACCATATATCCGAATCCAGTCCGGTCAACACTTAATGTGCAGTTAAGTAATACACTGCAAGCACAAGAAATTAAGTTGCTAAATGCAGCCGGCCGGGTGGTGCACAAGCAGAAATGCTCTGGAGTACAAAATATAAGCATAGCAGTGAACCACCTATCAAAGGGCATTTACTTCGTCAGCCTTGAGGGAACAAACACAAGATCTCTTCAGAAGTTTATCAAACGCTAAAGAACCTAAGCGCCAGAGTGGTCAATAAATAACTTGTGACCTATTAATTCACAAAAGTACTATTCATGCTGGGTAATCAGCCTCCAGACCCGGATCGTAATTCGGGTCTGGCTTATTCCCCTTGGGGAGAATGAATTGTATTCTTTTCCGGCTTAAAACTTATGCGCGTTTGCGGCAGACTAAGCGGATATTTATCGCGAATAAAGGCAATGAGCTGTTCACGCACATACACTCTCAGATCCCAGGCGGTGGGCGAATTTTTGGCACTTACCAGCACCCTTATTTCCATGTAGTTCTCCTTTGAGTCGGTAACCTGAACCACCTTTACCTTGCCATCCCACAGTTCACAATTCTCCAAGATCCGATCCAGCTCGTGGCGCAAAGCATCCACCGGCAGGCTATAGTCGGCATACAGAAAAACTGAGCCTATAATATCAGCATTACTGCGGGTCCAGTTCTGAAACGGCTTTTCTAAAAAATAGGTAGAAGGAAGAACTAAACGACGCTTATCCCATAAACGAATAACAATGTAGGTAAGATTTATTTCCTCAATCCATCCCCACTCATTTTCAACCACTACGGCATCATCAATGCGAAAAGGCTGGGTGATGGCAATTTGAATACCTGCCAAGATCGCACCCACAATTTTCTGTGCCGACAAACCCACAATAATACCCACCACACCGGCCGAGGCAAAAATACCGATCCCAATTTCCCGAATGCTGTCAATAGACATCATAATCGCCGCCATAGCAGTGATGATAATGATAAAAACAATGACCTTCTCCAATAAGTTAATCTGCGTGTGCAGCTTACGCGACTTCAGATTATCTTCGCGCGTGATATCGAATTTGCGCAATAGCATCTTTTTCAACAGACCGATGCTTTCGATAAGCAACCAGGCCACACAGGCAATCATCAACATCTTATTGAGGGGCACCCTTTCGGTAACTCCCCACATAAAATCTGACGCATCGAACTGAAAAAATGCCTGATAAGAAGCAAGAAATATCAATAATAAAACACTAAAGCTTAGGCGGAAAATTTTACTCATAAACGCTTAGTTGAATTGATTTAACCCTTTAATACATCCTTTTGCCGGGTGAAAATTAAAGATAAACAAAACAGACGATGATGCAAAAATGCAGGATGCCGCCCTGCTGTTCAACAATATCACTACCTTTGCATCATGCCACAAGATATAAGCATAAAGTGCTATTTAGACCACTACACTCATCTGCCTCTGATTGATGTACGATCACCGGGCGAATATGAGAAAGGACACATACCCACTGCCATCAACATACCACTGTTCAGCAATGAGGAGCGAGCCCACGTAGGCACAGTGTATAAGCAAGAGTCGCAAGCCGCAGCCATCGACCTAGGATACACTTATGTAAATCCTAAGCTACAATGGTTTATCGATGAAGCCGGACGTGCAGCACCTGATAAAAATATTGTCATCCACTGCTG
Source organism: Carboxylicivirga longa (assembly GCF_050589825.1). Classification (NCBI taxonomy): domain Bacteria; kingdom Pseudomonadati; phylum Bacteroidota; class Bacteroidia; order Marinilabiliales; family Marinilabiliaceae; genus Carboxylicivirga; species Carboxylicivirga longa. The sequence continues at coordinate 276,252 of NZ_JBNGOZ010000002.1, forward strand.
GCGGGGCGGAATGCGCAGCCATGCATTTGCCCAACACCTTAAAGACAATCGCTTTAAGCAGGTTTATGTGATTGAGAAAGGATACAAAGCCTATCGGCATGAAGCACAAAACAACTTCGACAAAGGACAGTTAGTGATTTTGGGAGGTTATACCGGCAGCGGTAAAACACACATCCTTCACTGCCTGCAGGAGGCCGGCCATCAGGTGCTTGACCTGGAAGGTCTGGCTGCCCATAAAGGCTCTGCCTTTGGCAATATCGGCATGCCGGCACAGCCCACCACCGAACAGTTTGAAAACGACCTATACTGGCAATGGCGACAATTTGACTTTCAACGTCCCATCTGGCTTGAAGATGAAAGTCCCAACATTGGCGATGTAAATATCCCCATGCACCTGTTTCAAAAAATGCGACAGTCGCCCCTTTTATTTATAGAGATAAGCAAAGAGGAACGTGCACGGTTACTGGTGAAAGACTACGTGTTGGGCGACAAGGACAAGCTGGCCAATGCTATACAACGCATTGCCAAACGCTTGGGCTATGACAAGGCACAACAGGCGCTTAGGCTCTTGGATGAGAATAACTACTACGAAGTAGCAATGCTCACGCTGGGCTACTACGATAAATATTATAAGCGCGGCATTGAAAAACGCGAAACCAGCGACATACGGTTTATTACAATGAATAACACCGATGCGAAACAAAATGCACAAGCTTTAATTAAAACTTTAAACGAACAACATGTCTGACGTTAAACTCACACAATACAGTCATGGTGCCGGCTGTGGCTGCAAGATAGCCCCTTCGGTACTCAGTGATATCCTCAAAAGCAATCTAATCCCCATCAAGGATGAAAAACTAATTGTTGGCAATAGCAGTCGCGATGATGCTGCCGTTTATGACCTGGGCGATGGCAGCGCCATCATAAGCACCACCGACTTTTTTATGCCCATTGTTGATGATGCTTTTACCTTTGGAAAAATTGCCGCTGCCAATGCCATTAGCGATGTATATGCCATGGGCGGACAACCCCTGTTGGCCATTGCCATACTGGGCTGGCCTGTTGATAAACTGGCACCAGACGTGGCAGCACAGGTGATGGAAGGCGGACGTCAGGCCTGTAAAGAAGCCGGCATAACGCTGGCCGGTGGTCACAGCATCGATAGCCCCGAACCCATTTTCGGACTGGCCGTTACGGGACGTGTAGAGCTAAAGAAATTAAAACGTAATGATACGGCCACTCAAGGCTGCCAACTCTACTTAACCAAGCCTTTGGGCGTGGGCATCCTTACCACAGCACAAAAAAAAGGCGTATTGCAAGAAGAGCATGCAGCCGTAGCACCGGAGCTCATGAGCAGACTGAACCTTCCGGGTCGGCAACTTGCAGAGATAGAAGGCGTAAAAGCAATGACCGATGTTACCGGCTTCAGCCTGTTGGGTCACCTCAGCGAGGTATGTGAAGGAAGTAATTTATCGGCGCACATCAACTACGATAAAATACCTAAACTACCTATGCTACAGCCTTACATTGACCAGAACTGCATACCGGGCGGCACTCACCGCAACTGGCTCAGCTATGGTGCAGGCGTACACCTGGCTGACGAAGCACATAAAGCTATTCTGTGCGATCCCCAAACCAGCGGAGGACTGCTGATTGCCGTGGAAGAATCAGCCATCGCGGAGGTCGAGAAGATCTTAAATGAAAACAACATCGAAGCGCAATGCTTTGGTTATTTAAGCGAGCAGAAAGACAAATTAATCTACGTTGATTAAAAAACTATCGCCAAAAACAATAAGGATCGCATCTTAATAGCCACCTCACCTGGTAAGATGCGATCCAAAAAATCCTTGTCGGAGATAACCCAAAGGATGTTTTAAAGGACAGTTCTCTACCACAAGACACTTATAAGAACCGTTCCATAGTTTGATCTGAACATCACTCCCTTTTTCTGAACCAAAATGTAGCCGCTAATTGCAGCATAAGGTGTATTTTTATCTTGAACAAAAAACCTCAGTGATATGATGCCTTACGTCTTGGTTCTCTTAGCCATTACCACCTGCTTATTTTCAAGCGAAGCCAGCCTTAAAAAAGACAAGCAACCCAACGTTATTGTAATACTAACCGATGACCAAGGTAGTATTGATATGAATTGCTACGGCGCCAATGATCTGTACACCCCCAACATGGATGCGCTGGCAGAATCAGGTGTGCGCTTTACCCAATTTTATGTAGCGGCACCGGTGTGTTCGCCTTCACGGGCTTCTATGCTTACCGGTCAGAATCCGCACCAGGCAGGCTTGCCCGGTAACGCCTCGTCGCAGGAAGGTCATGCCGGCATGCCGGGTGAACAAATCACCATTGCCGAGCTGATGAAAACGCGCGGCTATCAAACTGCCCATATCGGTAAATGGCACATTGGATACACACCAGCCACCCGACCCCGGGCACAAGGCTTCGACTACACCTTCGGCCACATGGGCGGTTGCATTGACAATTACTCTCACTTCTTTTACTGGAATGGCCCCAACCGCCACGACTTATGGGAAAATGGTGAGGAAGTGTGGCACGACGGCGAATACTTTGGAGATTTAATGGCACAAAAAGCCGATGAATATATTGCCGAGCATAAAAAAGAGCCCTTCTTTATATATTATGCCATTAACATGCCGCACTACCCGCTGCAGCCCAAGCAAAAATGGCGCAAACACTATCAACATCTGGATATGCCCCGCCGCGATTACGCCGCATTTGTTTCCACAATCGACGACTACATCGGTCGCCTGCTGACCACCCTCGACGAGCATGGACTGCGCGATAACACCATTGTGATTTTACAATCGGATCATGGACATAGTAACGAGACTCGCACCTTTGGTGGCGGCGGTAATGCCGGACCGTTCCGCGGATCAAAATTTTCGCTTTTCGAAGGTGGCATACGTGTGCCGGCTATTATCAGTTATCCCAACAAAATCAAAGGGGCACAAACACGCCATCAGATGGCCTTTAATATCGACTGGCTTCCAACCCTTGCCGATTACTGTCAACTTGAAGCATTGCCCGGGCATATTGAAGGCAAAAGCCTGCGCCCCATCATTGAAAAGAACGCTCCTAGCCAACACCAGCAATTCATCTGGAAAAGCGGTGGCAGCTGGGCTATCCGACAAGGAGACTGGAAACTGTTGGGCTATCCCCAGGATCATAGCGGTAAAGGCGAGCTGGATCCGGACAAGGACCTGTTGTTTTTGGTTAACCTGGCAACAGACAGTACAGAAATGACCAACCTGGCGGCTGACTACCCGGATAAGGTGGAAGATCTTCAGGCTGCCTACCTGCAATGGCCCTATGCCTCGCCCGATGATATACCCAAAAAGCGTCAACGCCTTGTGCACAGAGCAATTGATAAACCGGCGACCCTGATCAATGCACCTCACCCCAAACACAGCGCAACGGGGGCTGCATCACTTCTGGATGGCGAAACAGGCACCCGCTTTTACACCGATGGCTATTGGGTCGGCTTTGAAGGAGAGGATGCCATACTGGTCATCGATTTTGAAAAACCGGTTACCTGGAATGAAGTACGTGTTGGTGCCATGCACAACCCCGAATCGTGGATTTTCCTTCCTAAAGCCATTGAAGTAAGCTGGTCCGATGACGGGCAGAGTTTTTCACAACCCATTGTACTACCGGTAAATACACCGACTAAACCGCAAAATCACACCATTAAACGCTTTAGCATTCAGCAGGAGGATATACATGCCCGTTACTTAAAGGTTCACGTTAAAAACATGGGCATCTGCCCGGACTGGCACACCGGAAAAGGCCATAAAGCCTGGCTCTTTATAGACGAGGTAAGTGTTTACTAAAAAAATTGTATATTCAGTCTTTAAAATGTGGAAGATAGGCTGATTGATGAGACATATAATTAAGCTACTGCTATTAATTCAACTTTTTTTTGCCGTACCAACATACGGAGCCACAGCTGCCCTGGATACGGTGGTACTACAACTGAAATGGAAACACCAGTTTCAATTTGCCGGTTTCTATGCTGCCGTTGAAAGGGGATATTATCGCGAGGCAGGTCTGTTTCTTAAATTAATAGAGGGAAATACAGAAGGTAATTATATTGATGAAGTAATATCGGGCCGCGCACACTTTGCCATTGAGTCATCAAATCTATTAATTGCTCGTAACAATGGAACACCTGTGGTAGCCCTGGCGGCTATCTTTCAACACTCGCCCGAAGTAATAATAACCCGAAAAGACAATGATATACGCTATCCGGGCGACCTGAAAGACAAACGCATCACATTTAGCGGAAATAAGTTGGCTGCGCCAAGGGCATTATTAAACAAATTTAATATTCCGGAAGAAAACATCAGCTACAGCTCTGCCTCAGGTCATCTCAACGACCTGATGGAAGACAAAACTGATGCCTTTGCCACATATATCACCAGCTCCCCCTACCTGCTTGAGAAAGCAGGCGTTGAACCAATGATTTTCGATCCCAGAGACTATGGTATTGACCTTTATGGCGATATCCTCTTTACCTCTCAAACCATGGTAGAGCAGCACAATAAAGTCACAAAAAAATTTGTTGATGCCTCCCTAAAAGGATGGATTTATGCCATGAACAATAAACACGAACTCATCGATATCATACTTAACAAATACGATCCGAGTCTTTCTCGTGAGTTACTTGTTTATGAATCAAAGATGATGGAGCAGTTGGTGATGCCCAGGCTTATTGAACCAGGGCATATGAATACCGAGCGCTGGCACGCCATTGCCCGATCCATGATGGAAATAGGCCTGCTAAAACCTCTCTACAGCCTCGATGGCTTTCTGTATGAAGACTATCAGCTGCGTGATGCCCATCGCACTCAAAAAACTCTTTACATACTGCTTGCCATTGTAGTGGCCTCGCTAATAACCATTTTTGTATTTTTCCTATTTAATCAGCGGCTGAAAAAAGCCGTAATGCAACGCACTCTTGAGCTTTCACGCGCCAACGATAATTTAAAAAAGGAAATCAAACACCGCCAACGCACACATGCCCACCTCACACTAAGCGAAGAACGTTTCAAATTACTATTTGAAGACTCACCCATATCACTGTGGGAAGAGGATTTTAGCGTCACCAAGCAAATGATTGACCAATTACAAACAGATGGCATAAGTGATGTAGAACAATACATCCGAACGAACCATGACTTCCTGCGCCGATGTGCCCATAGTGTGCGCATCAACAATATCAACAAGGCCACGGTACAGTATCTGGAAGCTGGCAGCAAAGAACGTATTCTAGAACATGTGGATGACGTACTAAGCGATGAGGCCCTGCAGAATTTTGCCGAAGAATTGATTTGTTTTTATAAAGGGCAATACCTTTACGAGACGGAATCGGAACAATATACCTTTAAGGGGAATAAAATACATGTTTCGGTAACAGTGAAAATACCCAACGGATACGAAAAAAATTGGGACAAGGTAATCGTATCATTAATTGATGTTACCGACCTGAAACGCACCACCAACGACCTGAAGTTTACAGAGATACTTCTGAGACAACAAAACGAAGCTCTTAAAGGTATTAACGAAGAGCTAAAAAAGGCCAAGCTGAAAGCTGAGGAGAGCGACCGCCTGAAAACTGCCTTCCTGTCGAATATGAGCCATGAAATACGCACGCCCATGAATGGTATCGTGGGTTTCACAGACCTGTTGAAACATCAGCCGCTTAATGCAGAGGAACGCAAGCGCTACCTAAATATCATTGAAGAAAACTCACAACAACTACTACGCATTATCTCAGATATCATAGACATCTCTAAAATTGAGGCTGCACAACTAAAAATAGCAAAAAGCGAGGTTAATATTAAGCATCTTTTTGAATCATTACTGGATGTTTTTCAACTCCGCATTGCACGCCTTTCAAAAAATTCTTTGCAGTGTCGCTTCCATATCGATGAGCGCCTTGACATTGAAACACTGACGCTACATACTGATTTGACGCGCCTGCGTCAAATACTAACCAACCTGCTGGAAAATGCCGTAAAATTTACTGAGCATGGAATCGTTGAGTTTGGCCTTTATCCCACAGCCAATGAGCCATCACTTACTTTTTATGTGAAAGATACTGGCGTGGGGATTAAAGAGGCACGCGTGGAACAAATATTCGATCGCTTTTTCAGAGAAGAAGAGCGCTTTGGTGCCAACCTGGGCGGCACAGGCTTGGGCCTCTCCATCGCCAAGAACCTGGTTGAGCTGCTGGGCGGCAAAATAATGGTGGAAAGCCTGCCCGGTGAGGGTGCCAAGTTTTACTTCACGCACCCACATAAATTCTAACACCCACCAGACTTCATATTAGAAAAAAATAGCCCGCTGCGAATTGTAGAATATGCGCCACAGGTTAAACAAAAAAAGATCTCTAGGGTACTTAACTGAACATCTTCTCAATCTTCACAAAGCTGGAGGGCATAGCAAATAACACCACCTTATCGTGAGGCTCAATTACTGTATCACCGCTGGCAATAATCGCCTGCTCGCCTCGTATAACACCACCCACATTAACATCTTTAGGAAGACTTAGCTTGCGCAATGAGCCCTTGGTAATTTTAGAGCCGGGCTGCGCCACCAGCTCCAGCACCTCGGCATCAGTAGCTGTCAGACACTTCACATGCGACACATGCGCCCGCAAGGTATAACGATAGATATGGCTGGCCGATATCAGCTTTTTATTCACCAAGGTGCCAATGCCAATATTCTCAGCCAGATCGATGTAATCAATATTCTCCACCTCGGCCACCGTTTTTTTAACACCCATCTTCTTTGCCAGCTGACACGCCAGTATGTTCACCTCCGAGTTACCCGTTACGGCTACAAAGGCATCCATCTTTTTTATGCCCTCATCCTTTAATAACTCAAGGTTGCGTCCATCACCATTAATCACCAAAGTGTCGGCCAATACATCGGCCAGGCGTGCTGCCTTCTCTTTATCTATTTCTATGAGTTTAATGCTATACTGCCGCTCCAGCTTCTCAGCAACTTTTTTGCCAATACGGCTACCACCCAATATCATCACATTCTTAATGTCAAACTGCTTCTTACCGGCATCTTTCATCACCTGCTTAACAGCCGATTTAGTGGTAATCACATACACCAGGTCATTGTGCTGAAGCGTATCTTTACCCCGCGGAATAATGGTTTCACCACCCCGGTTAATAGCCACAATATTATACTCCTGCTTTTCGTACATCGAGGAAATGTACGCCAGTGTTTTATTAACGATAGGGGCGTTATCACGTACTTTTAAAGCAAACATAACCAGCTTACTACCTGTAAACTCATACATCTGACGCGTACCCACCTGCTTAAGCGAGGCAAAGACCTCCTCCGAAGCCAATTGTTCGGGATAAATCAACTCATCGATACCCAGCTTACCAAAGAACTCTTTGTTTTCCGCCATCAGATATTCGTGGTTGTTCACCCTTGCCACAGTAGTTTTAGCACCCAACTGCTTGGCCAGTATGCACGACAGAATACTCATATCCTGATAGGGAGGCACTGCTACAAATAAATCACATGATTTTACGTTTGCTTCACGCAGGTCTTCAATGGATGAAATACTCCCTACAATGGTCATCAGATCGAAGTGAGAGTCAATTTGTTTTAACTTCTCCTCCTCCTCATCCATCAGGATGACATCATGATTGGCTGAACATAGCATCTTTGCCAAATGGGTTCCTACCTCCCCTGCTCCTGCAATAAATATCCTCATAGCCTAGCGTGTTGTTTGTGTGTTGAGATAAATGACAATAAGACCGCAAATTAATAGATAATAAGGCTAATCCTCAAAATAAAAACGCATAATTAATTACCTGTGTTTTGCCGCTGTCAATAAAAAAGCACCCTCTTCATATACATCGTGCAGATAATCAAGCGTCATAGCCGATTGAGCATACCACTTGCGTTGATACCATTTCCATCCGGTGGGGATAATAATTAGCCTTGTATGTACCGTTTTAAGCACTTCATCCAAACTCATCCGTGGCTGCCCCATCAAAACCAGGTAATCAACCTGCACAGCCTGCTTTGATAATGACCATTGTGCGTTAGCCGGCAGCAGTACCATACTCTTGCCGCCGGGGTTTAATACTGGCGGTGGTTTATTGTTTGTAGCATCAATTATAGAAAAGGAGTAAGTGGCTGGTGCCCCGTATCGAGCCCACACCCCCTTAAAAGCAAACTCAATATCCTTATCGCTGATAATGCCATCGGCGTAAATAATATTCTGCTGCTGAGTAAAGTAATTAACCACACTTTTATCACGTACCTTAGCGATGTAAACCACTTCAGCTGGTTGGTAATAAGCACGCAGGTGAAAACTGAACAAGAAGGCGATGAGCATTATTGTGAGATACTTGAGATAACGCAGAAAACGATAATCGCTGTACAGCAGAAAAAGAATGAGGAAACCATAGAAAAGATACATCTGCCAACGATCGATATACAAATTGGTGAGGGATGAAAAAGGTAGCCGATCCACACTCAGTGCCACGCCCTCGATGTAGGTCAGTAAATCGCCCAACGCAGGTATCATCAGCTTCAGGCAGACATCGCAGAAGGAAAACAAAGAACTCAGCACGGCCAGTATAAGAATAGGCGTTACTACAGGAATTAATAAGAGGTTGGTAAGCATAAAGTATAACGGAAACTCATTAAAGGTATGAATACTTAGCGGCAAAGTACCCACCTGAGCCGCCAGAGAAACTGCCGCGATGGACCACAACCAGCGAAAAGGAGGAAAACGAAAATAGAACCACTTGTTTATTTTTGGATAGAAACTAACGATGGACGCCACGGCACAGTGGCTTAACCAAAAGCCCACATTATAAACCGACAAGGGTTCTATCAGAAGAATAATAAACATGGAGGCGCCCAGCAGATTAAAAATCCCCGTTTTCTGCCTGGAAATACGTCCCACCTCTAATATGGTAAACATAAGCCCGGAACGCAGTACCGACGGGGAAAAGCCGGTTATTAGAGCATAAAACCAAAGACAAAAAATAATGAACAGCGCAACCCAGCCACTATCCTTCGGTATGCCCAAGGCGCCAATTCCTCCAACCAATAAAAGATAGATAATCCCGACGTGCAAACCACTGACGGCCAAGAGATGCATAGCCCCGGCATCGGAGAAGGCACTCTTTTGCTCGTAACTAAGCCGACTTTTATCACCCAGATACAGGGCATTCAGCAGGGCTCCCTGTGCTTCATCCAGTCCTGCCTCAACGTAACGCTTCCGCAGGTAATTCTTTACCCGCTCGCTGATAATTATAGGAGTAGGTAAGGTATCGTCATCATAAAGCTTTGCTTCGCGGGCAACGAAACGAAAGGCAATACGCTGATTCTTCAGGTATTGGCTGTAATCAAAATCGAAAGGACCATCGGGTGGTGTAAAAGGCAGAAAACGACCCGACAAATAAAGTCGCTGACCACTTACAATGTTCAAAGTGTCATGCAACTTGGAAATATAAACAATGCCCTTCATGCCCTGCCGGATGCCGAGCGTATCATTGGCACACTGATGTGCCCGCACCTCGTATTTGTTATTTTTCGCACTGCTGCCTATGCCTGACAGCACCCTTACATCCATGGCACACGCCTCGTTTACCGACACCTGAACAGGTTGCCGCAGTTGAGCGTAAAAAGCCGCCAGGGACACATACATCAGCACGCCCGCAATGCCTGACAGATGCCGATACTTATAAACCGCATGTTTCCGCTGCCAGATAACAATAAAGCAGTAAGCGCCGAAAGTAAGCAGCGAAAGGATCAAGAAATGCGACAGTGACAAATAAGGAGCGATGTAAAATCCCATTAACAGTGCAAGCACCAAACGCATAAAGGGCGACTTCCTAAAGAAGATGGAAAGCTGGGATAACATGTACATCAAGTTAGTACATTAGCCAAAAATACGCAAGTACAACAAAGGCGAAAACAATTACTTATCACCCCTTTAGCGGCATCAGATAATTTTATGCACTCTTAATTTTACCCCTTAAAATATTGCTGACCGCCATGAAAAAATATCGTACATCGGTTAGAAAGGGAGACTTACTTTTCTCGGCCATATAAATGCGTTCGGCTTCAATATTACCCTCACTATCCGGCATGTTAAGCGCCACATAAGGCGGAATACATCCGGGCTTAAACTTTACCCGTTGCTCCTGCACATCACGCGGCAATTCCTTGAAACGAGCAGAACTTAAGGGACGTACGCCTACAATAGCCAGCTCCCCTTTTAATACATTAATGAGCTGTGGCAATTCATCCAACCAGTATTTACGAAAAAATCTCCCCCACCGAACCAGACGAAAGTCATTGGCCGGCTTGCCCGCAGCATTGTAGCCATTGAGCTTAACCACATAATCCTGCAGGTACTCCGAAAAAGGATGCATGGTTCTGAGTTTATACACCTTCACTACTTGCTTATGAAGACCTATGCGCTGCAAACCAATTACCCAGCCATGTTTATCATCACACAGCTGCGCTTCACTGGTTTTCATGGCACAATAATAGAGAAGACCGTTAATAAAACGGTGCTCAATAAGTTCAAAGCCTGCCTGAGCAATACGCCCCAAAGCCTCGGCTCTGGCATACCTGGGTGTATTCGGATACCTTTGGTTGTTTGCAAATCCAGGTTTTCTTGGCATTATAGTATCTGTTTCATCAATCAGGCAGCAGCCAATGTACATCCCTGAGTCGGGCAAACCGCAATTCAGATGATAAAGATATTGCTCACTAGCATCGAGAGGATGCAAATCAATAAGCACCTGCACCTGCTTGGCATGCCACTCAAAAGCGTTATCCGATTCATTGGAAGGTATAATATGCGCATTGCCAGCATAAGGCGAGATATTCTGTGTAATAAACCTACAAACGTCCACTCCTACTTGCTGCAACAGTGCTTCGCAAGGAAATTTGCTTTTCTGTTCAGGCATCGGGGAATGGTCAGTAATGCTTTGCAATAACTCAGTCTGTTTTGTCATACAATCTTGCTTCACTGTAATGATATAAAAATTATATATAACACTGAAAACTAATTGATAACAGGGCTATTTTTCTACATTAACTAACAAAAAAAGCTATTTTTCGACTTTCACCTTTTTACCGGCTGCATTAAAATTCAAGCGTTGAGTAAACTCAAAAATCTGTGGTATCTTATAACTAACCAGCTGTTGTGCACAATGCATTTTTAAAGCAGATTCGGTGACTTTATCATCATCGGGATTAATCACTACGGTGGCCTTGATGGCTTCGCCCAGCACAATATCCTCCTGAGCTGAAATGGTACAATCCACCACTCCATCAAGCCCCACAATCACCGCTTCAATCTCCTTGGGACTCACGCGACGCCCCCCCACTTTGATAATTTCCTTTTTACGAGCCGCATGATAGATAAAACCATCAGCATCTACCCGGGCCAGATCACCTGTGTAAAGCCAACCATCACGTAGGGTGTGCGCAGTTTCTTCCGGATCCTGATAGTAGCCCAGCATTACATTATCACCCTGTGCTATTATTTCGCCCACCTCATCTTCCGCAACAGATTCACCTTGTTCATTCACCACTTTTAATGTCACATCGGGTATCCCTTTTCCCAAAGAGCCCAGCTTATCCTTTAAACGATCCGGTGGAAGATAAGATAAGCGAGCGGTAGCCTCTGTCTGCCCATACATTACATAGAATAAAATGTTTGGCTGATGCTTTTGAAACTCCTCAATAAAAGCCGTATGCAGCTTACCACCCGCCTGTGTCACATAACGCAATGCCGGAAAACTTGAATTTTTAAAGGCATCAGTCTTGCGCAATAGTATCTGAAAATGACTGGGCACCCCCGCAAAACCGGTACATCGATATTTCATTAAATCCTCAATGACAGAGTTGAGTAGTATAAAAGTGTTATTAAGTACAATTGCCCCTCCCACCTTCAGATGCGTGTGCAAGAGCGATAAGCCATAACAGTAAAAAAAAGGCAATACCACCTCCATCACATCTGCACTTGTGAGATGCAGGTAATCGATGATGGATTGTGTATTGGCCATGATATTACGATGTGAAATCATCACACCTTTTGGCAAAGCCGTAGAGCCGGAGGTAAATATAATTTGTGCAAGCTTATCATTACCAACCTTACCGGACTGCCAGGGCACATGGGATTCTGCTTTTAATAATTCATCCAGATTGGGTTCTGTTAACACCTGCCTTAGGTCTGGCTTGATACGTGCTTCCACCTGACGCGATAAAACTGCATATTGGGCTCCACAACGCATGATAATATCCTCAAAACCCGCCTTTTCAAGCTGCGGATTAAGGGGCACCACCACATTACCCGATTTCATAATGGCCAGGTAGCTTATTACTGAATAATGGCTATTGGGCATCATCAAAATAATATTGTTGCCGGTGCCCACCGCTTGTTCGAACCACGCGCTCAGCTTGGCTACCCCATCGGCCAAGTCGCGGTAGGACAATGAAGAACCTCGTCCCAAAATAAAATTATCAGATCTTTCCGTGTGCTCTTGCAATAGATAATCAACACAATTCATATACGATCAGTTATAGTTGTGGATGGGTGGTCGTCGCAGATAGTCTGTGGTTCTTTTCTTACGCTCAAAATTTCGGAAAATGCGCTCAATATCTAGGCGTTCCTTACCCATCACCGATGCTACTTCTTCGGGCTGGTAACCATTCTCCCAGGCATACCACAGTAAATCCATCGCTTCAAAAGGCATTTGATAGAAGAACTCCTCCTGGGTCTGTTCGGCGCTGTAGGTGTCGGTGGTTGGCGTTCGTTCGATAATCTCGCGGGGCACTCCCAGGGCATGCGCCAACTCATACACCTGTGTTTTATACAAATCACCAATGGGCATCACATCAGCCCCTCCATCGCCGTACTTCACAAAAAATCCCTGCTGCACCTCATGCTTATTGGGTGTTCCTATCACTGCATAATGGCGTGCTTCTGCGTGATAGTAGAGCATGGTCATGCGGCTACGCTGCTTAAAGTTAGAAGCTGCCACAATCTGAAGATATTCGGCCATGGGCAGGCGCTCGCTCTGCTCCCTTCCATCAGCAAAAATGACGGTAAGGTAAAACACAGGTGGCAGGTTAGAGTTAATAAATTCTTCCGGAATGACAATCTTCATCTTGTCGCTATCCGGATTATAACTGGGTATCACTCGCTTAACAGCTTCATCGCGCCGTTGGTAACAGGCAAAGCCATCCAAAGCAGCGCTGATGTTCTCTTCCACCACTTCAATCCCAAACTTATTCGCCAACTTAAGTGCAAAGGCTTTGCTATCGCCACTGGAATCCTTTTCAGGCAGCATTACCCCCAAAACCTTATCGGCACCAAAGGCCTTTACTGCCAAAGCCAATGTTACCGATGAATCGATGCCACCGCTAATGCCCACAACAGCTCCCTGCCTTCGTAACACACGAGTTACATCATTTTTAAGACGTTCAACAATATGGTTGATGGTAGCCTGAACATCATTGATTTTTATGAGATCTTTTGAAAAAACGGGTTTGGTCATATTTAGAATATTAATAGGTTACCTTTTCTTTATTGCGAACAATGCCACGCAGCACACTCCCTTCATCAGATGGCTTAAAATCGGCAATATACTTATCGTGCAAAATTTGGGTGGATAACACAGCCATTAGCGCCATATTATCCTGCTCGGCCACATCACGGCTCTGGCTGATACGGATCAATAAAGCACCCACCTTCTGAGGATTAAAGAGTTGTGCCGCACGAATACTATCCGGATTCAAATATTCATCAATCAATACCTTATTGCGAAGTAAAGCCTGCGCTATGGGCGCACGGTAGGCCTGTTTAGAACGCTTCAACACAGCCTCAGGGAGCTGTTGAGCCATCATCTGCTTAAGCACATATTTCTCGTTGAGCCCCTTCAACTTAAAGTTATCAGGCAGAGAAGCACAAAACTCAGCCACACGATGATCAAGAAACGGATAACGCCCTTCCACCGAATTGGCCATGGCCATACGATCGCCTTGTGAAGACAACAGATAGCCCGACATGAACAGGCGTGACTCAATGGCCTGAGCCTTTTCCAAAGCCGTGTAATTTTGAAACTCACCCTCCAATTGCTCTGCCATCTTTTCAACTGGATTATATCCATCCAGGGTCTCCAACAAGGAAGGGTGTAACAGTTTGGTAAGCTGCGTGCCATTTTTCCAGCGCAACAAATGTGAATATACCGGTGATTGCGTCTCGCCCAGTCGGTAGGCAAAGAAGAGCTTTAGCATCATGGGACTTGCATTGGCCAGTTGTGGAATATAAGGATATAGCTTCTTCAGTAACAGGGGGCGAATGACCGACTGCGGCTGACGCGCCCAAAAATGGCGGATCAAAGTTTCCTTAAAGATATTATAGCCGCCCAGCAGCTCATCAGCTCCTTCGCCTGTCAGCACCACTTTAATACCCTGCCGGCGCACAAGACCCGACAGCAACATCATGGGGATGGGGGCAGTGCGCAAAATGGGCGCTTCTGCATGATACACGGCTTGAGGCAGCCAATTGGCAATGTCCTCATTGGTACAGGTCACATGCTCATGACGTGTCTTTAAAAATGAAGCCACTTTATTCTGATAGGCCGATTCATCGTATTGGGCATCCTCAAAGCAGATGGAGAAAGTATTCAGCACCGAAGGATCTATCTCCTTCACCAAGGCGGTTGTAACGCTCGAGTCAAGTCCGCCACTGAGATAGGCAGCCACCTGTACATCAGCACGCAAGCGCAGAGAAATACTACTTTTCAATAAGCTACGCAATTCCTCAGCCGCCTCATTCACAGTGCCTTTAAAACCCTGATGACCTAAAGAATACTGCCAATACGACGCTTTTGTTATGCTGCCTTGGTCAAAAGAAAGGTAATGCCCGGGCGGCAACTCATAAATGCCCTCAAAAAACGTATTGGGTGACTGTGGTGCCCAATGCACAAAGCTTTCCTTAAGGGCGGCATAGTTAATACTGCGAGCCACATTTGGATGACTTAGCAAACATTTTATCTCCGAGGCAAATATCAGTTCATCACCCTGTTGCGTATAGTACAAGGGGCGAATACCGAAACGGTCACGCGCCAAGAAAAGAATTTTTTTACGCTCGTCCCATATCGCAAAGGCAAACTGACCGTTTAATGCCTGTAAACAATCAGCACCATATTCCTCATACATGTGCAGCACGACCTCAGTATCGCAATTTGTACGAAAACGATGTCCTTTTTTGCGCAGTTCATCACGCAGTTCCGGATGATTATATACTTCGCCATTATAGGCAATCCATAAACTACCTTCCTGATTACACAAGGGCTGTTGTCCGCTTCCTAAGTCCACAATACTCAGGCGCACATTGCCCATGCCACACTGGGGTGAAATATATAGACCCGTTTCATCGGGCCCGCGATGCTGTATGCGGGTCAACATAGTGTTGAGCAGGCGCTCATGTTGCACTGCCTCTCCCTTATAATTGGTGAAACCTACAATACCACACATAGCTATTTTTTAGCTTACCAATGCCCTTTTTCGCTCCAGATAATCAGCAATGCGTTGCACACTACCAAAATTTTCTTCCTGCAGGTCAGTATCCTCGGCTACTACACCAAATTCTGATTCCAGAAAGGTGATTAAATTTAATAATGCCATGGAGTCAAAAATTCCCTCCTCGAAAATGAGGGTATCGTCTTTAATAATCCCAGGATCGGTATAGGTTGCCTCTGCAATAAAATCACGGATTTTGTCTTTCATAGTTCAAGCCATTTTATGATTGGATTAGCATTCGTTATGTTGCTCACTCATATGGTAAAAGATGTGTTAACCAATTAAATATATCAAAAAAAAAAAGCACCTGAACAATACTTTGCCCAAGTGCCTGATTTAATAGACTAACCGTCTGTTTATCACAATCAATGACCTATCACTGATAAGCTTTGCTATTTTTTGATAAACTTCACTGTGCTTTCCCCTCCTTCAAACTTAACAAGCAGAATATACACACCCGCTTTAAGACGACTAACATCAATGCTACGTCCACTTGCCATCACCTCCTGTGTGTGCACTACTTTGCCATCCATCGAACAGATAGCCAACTCACGTGCCTCGCCCTTATAATTCATTATCAAGTAATTTTCAGCAGGATTCGGATAAACGCTTAGACCAAAATCCTCCTGCTCTTTCACATCCTCGCCTGAGGCTGTCATGGGTTGATAATGATAAACGGTTTTTAAATACTTATCGTAGTCTTCAGTCTGCGAATTATAGTAATAAATTGACTCTTCTGTCTTAATACCATCCTTGTTATACCCAAGGACAATTCGCTTATAGGGCAGCCAATCACTTAAAATGGCATCCCATTGCTCAAGGTTTCGCTCCAACAACTGTCCATTATTCCCCAACTCGTCGCTTTGTCTCACTGAAGGTGCCCAATCATCTAATGCGACATCCCAGTTTTCTCGCACTTCTATTCGTATATTAGGCTGAGCGTTATTAATTTCCACCAGGCGCACATTCTCCCACTGCTGATTACTCTCATCCCGATCTATGATTTCCTGACGCAGTAACTTTCCGGATGCATCGTAAGTCTGCAGCACCTGCCATTCATCTTTCCACAGCCTTGTATCAGCATCGAAGGACTGATTGACTACCTCCACAAGTTTTCCGTTTTCATCATAAACCCTATCGTACTTCCAGTAAGAAATCCATGAATTGGTCCCGGCATCCCAATAATCCGTGTTATAGGCCTGAAAATGTCCGGCAGAACTATACAACTGCTTCTGCTGCCAAACGTTCTGCCAGGCATTATCTTTCCACTCGGCATAACGAATGCTCAACTGTCCATTAACCGGATTATTGTCGTAATACTTAGTCCATGTATTTTTCCATGTATCATTACTCTCATCCCATCGCTGCTCCAACTGTTGAACAACATTCTCATTTGTATAGATGTACTGTAAACGTGTTGCATCCTGCCAGTTATTCAATGCCTTAGTTTGTACCTGTGAATTAATCAGGTCTTTTTCATCGTTATACACAAATGATTCGCAACCTACCAGCGACCACATATCATTTTGTACTATATAGGTATAAACTGAATCCAGCCGATAGTAGAAGCTATCTGATATTTCTACAATCTGACCACTTCCCAGGCCTTTCGCCTGTAATTCAAGCTGCGCCCCAATGGGCTTAAAACACGCCACCAAGGCCGCCACAATCAAAATCTTTCTCATCACAATATTATAATTCAGGTGTTTTTTTTGCTTTCTACGGCGCAAAATTAAAAATGTTGTCATTTATCACAAATAACAATCACTTAATCACCTAAAATAACACACTCGCAGGCAGTACAATAGCCTTTATCAAATGTGCAAATGATGAGATATTATGAATCGAACTAACGCTTAGTGTGTAACATTACTGTAAAGTACAATTTCCTGTGTTTGATATAATCAGCAATAATGGCCAACTAATAATTATTTATAAATTATTATTATGAAGCTATTTTTTTGATGTGAAATAAATCGCATTTAAGACATTTTGAGCCTGTTAAGCCATTATCTTAATTAATTCTAAATAATGTTGGGACGATATTTTTTTATCGGAAAGATATCATTTCAATAGGTACTGGAACTATTCTACCCTGAACTTCCACTTCAGTATACTTGCTGTTCTGACTCAGATATTCAGGCACCAACTTTTTTAAACGCAGCACCAAATCAACATCCGTCTCGCTTTGCAAGGCTAACAATAGTTCTTCGACCTGCCCATTTACCTCATCATAATCAAACAAAAGCGTCTTACCAATCATGATTTTATCATGATGAGAAGGAAGAGTGTTTTCTTTAGAAGCCAATAACTCCTCGTACAGCTTCTCACCGGGTCGCAAGCCCGTATAGGCTATATTAATATCTTCGTCCACTTTTAACCCCGACAAACGGATCATCTCTTTGGCAAGATCAACTATTTTAACTGGATCTCCCATGTCAAAAACAAAGATCTCGCCACCAGCACCCATAAATCCAGCTTCAAGAACCAATTGACATGCCTCCGGTATGGTCATAAAATAGCGTACAATATCCTTGTGCGTGACGGTAACCGGACCACCATTCTGAATCTGTTTCTTAAACAAAGGAACCACCGAACCATTGGATCCCAATACATTACCAAAACGCGTGGTAATAAAAGCTGTTTTGATATCGTTACGTTGCGCCAGCGCCTGCACATAGATCTCACATGCCCGCTTACTGGCGCCCATCACATTAGTTGGATTGACGGCCTTATCAGTAGATACCATCACAAACTTATCTACCTGATATTTTAAAGCAAGATCAGCTAAATTCTTAAGTCCTCCAATATTAACACGAACGGCCTCATAAGGGTAGGCTTCCATTAAAGGAACATGCTTATACGCTGCAGCATTAAATATAATCTGAGGCGCGTACTGAATAAACAACTCTTCCATCCGTCGATGGTTAGTAACGTCAGCCAACACTGCCTCGAAGGGATGATCCTCATGCCCCAGCAATAACTCTTGCTGAAGATCATACAAGGCGGATTCTGCCATATCAACCATTACCACCTTACGCACAGGGAAACGCAATAGCTGACGTACAATTTCTGAACCAATGGATCCGGCGGCTCCGGTTACCATAATCGTTTTACCACTGAGTCCATCAGTGATACGCCGCTGGTTAAGAGTAATCTCTTCACGCCCCAAAATATCTTCAATACGGATATCCCGTATTTGCTGCTGGTTAGATACTCCATTCACCCAATTGCGTACCGAAGGCATTACTTTTAACTTACACCCCTTATCGAGGCATGCCATAGTAATCTGATGCTTTCGCTGCACACTGATGTGGTTAACGGCTAAAATCATCTCTTGCACATTTTTTCGTTCACACAGATCCATGGCCCTGCTCCAGCTCATAACCGGACGCCCATGCAATAAAATACTTTGCTTTCTTACTGCATCATCCACAAAACCAATGACATTATATCGATTATCTTTGTCATTGCAAATTGCCTCGTAGGTAATTTGACCCATTTCACCAGCACCAAAAATCAACACATCAGTCGTGGTCTTCTTAGGCGTAAGGAAGACATATACCTCTTTCACAAACATACGAAATGTAATGGTGAGCAGAGCCGTGAGTAAGAAATGAAAAATCAATAAGAAACGTGATATCTGCAGCCACTCCACATTAAAATAGATAAGTAACTCATTGCCGATAAAAAGAAAAGTAAAGGCCAAAAAGCTCACCCTCAACATCATTTTGAAGTCCTGATAGTTACTATGCCTTACCACCCCCCGGTAAGATCCCGTTGCTAAAAACACAAACCCATAACAGGCGAGCACTACGAATCCACTAAAGGAGATACTTGACAAGGAATAGTCCGGTAAATAAACGTTGATCCTTAAAAGATAAATCACAATAAACACATTGGCAACAATCCCCATATCAATCATGAATATCCACCAAGGCGACACGATGCGGCCTTTGAATAATTTTAAGAGTAATGCTCGCATAAAAGTTTGATTAATCCATAGCCCAATCTGTTTGGCTTAATGCATCTCTTCGTCAGTTCCTAATAGCGCCCAGACCTTCTTTTGCAGCATTCCCATACCAACAGACTGATAGCTAATTTATGACATGTCAGAGAGAATGTCAGATAATATGGGGTTAAATCCAGCTTTTTGTGATGAATGATATAAAATAAAGGGCTAATCGCTAGCGATTAATTGTGAGGATTATAACTAAAACAAGGAGGCTGTTCAAAAGAGGTGTCATTAGATCCATGAACAGAACAGTCCAACCAATACGCTAGAATTAAGAGTAAACCCAAGGAACTATCAAAACCAACCAAAAAGCAAACTCGGGTTCCGTGAAAAAAAGAACACTCAATTGAAATCAATTAAATAACACCACCTATGAACATTAAGAATCATATCGGTTCCTAAGGGTTATCAACGCATCAACCTATTAGGCACAGCTACAAAATTACCTTTCTTGTTTCTGAAGCATCAGATTTATTTAATTTCACAAAATAAACTCCTCTTCTATGGCGATCTGTCCGGATATGACAGCTACCACCTCTTACAACGACTTCATCCACACATTTGCCTTCCAAATTGATTAACGTTACAGAAGTATATCCTGCAGACTCATCCATCTCAATCACAATCTCACGATCATGCACGAATACTTTGGCTGATTCAACTCCATTATCATTTGGTTCTATTCCTGTAGATTCTCCATCCCAACCTGCGGCACGCGCCAGGAGCCACCACATGGCCTTGGCGATACGCAGCGCTCCCGCATCACCAATATGATCATCCATCTCACCGGGGGGAAGTGACACACCGGGTATAGCTTCCAGATTATCCGGGTGTATCTGATCGTGGGCACGGGGTGTGCCCCCATCATCCCAAACGGCCTGATGCTTCTCTCCTGCGGCATTATGACTCAATATATCCGCATAATCCAGAAAGAAGATATTAGGATCATTGCTATTCAACACGTAATTACGGATATGCTGATTCTTTAACTCACGCTGAAAACCGTTTTCCGTACCGGCATTACCGTCGATGGCACCCGTGGTGATAAAGAACTTAGTGTCATAATTATTGGTAAGGGTATGCGTGATAAAAGTGTCCGTAGTAGCCAGATAATAATCCATGCAGATGGGGTTACCTGTCAGGGCTTCATCACCCGCATCCAGCCCCCATATACCCAGTACATTACCCCCCCAATGCACATTATACACGGGATCGATGGTGCCGCCGGGGGGATTCTCCCAGGTCGATTCATAGCTGTGGGCGATCCAATAGGCATGAATAGGGTTATTGGCGGTATAGGAATTATCGATATCAATCATGGTGTTTCGCCTAAAAGGGGTCTCACTCCATTGGGTGGCACCGCCCCAGCCCGGTCGTCCCAGACGTAAGGCGTTGGTCTGTGGTGCAAGGGGATCGGTATGATACCAGATATCCACCTGAAAGCGATTATCGACCACCTCCAGCAGTTCTGCTCCGTAGAAATAACCGTAGCCATGCGACATGCCAGGTACCCACACCAGTTGCTTTTTTACCAAATCAATCCACTCCTGCGGAATATTATCAAAATCATCTACAATAGCATGATTTGCAATCACCTGAGCATTCACAATTACAAGGTGAAAGCAAAACAAAAACAAAAAATATAATCTTCTCATGATAAATGTACTTCTAATTAAAAATCATGAATAAATTTCTGGAAAAAATTGAAATAAATCCATTTATAACTTATTTTAGAACAAACTTTTAAACAATGTCTACAAAAATTACTATCTCTGCCCTTATGGCTTTAGCTCTTTTATTGGGGTCATGCTCGACAGGAGATATGACAGAAAACGAGGTTAATATTATTTTCTTACACCACAGTACAGGTGATCATATTTGGAACGGACAGCCTCCCTCCTTCTCCCGGAAAGTTATTAGAAAACTAAGCCCTCAGTTAGATAAAAAATTGAATAGTAAAGGACTACTTCCCTCGCTTTTCAATACACACAACGAGACGCACAAAACGAATTACGAGGTTGTAGAACAAAATTTCCCTAAGGTATCCCCTTACGGCTGGAACAACTATCCCTTTGATTATTACAATATATGGGTGAAACATGCGGGTAACAACTTGTTCAAGGAAGAACCAACGCTTGAACTCCTAAGCCCAAAATACGATGTCATTGTTTTTAAACATTGCTATCCGGTCAGCAGCATTGTAAGTACAACCGATTCTAATAATATCGAATCATATCAACGAACACTTGGCAACTATAAACTGCAATACTTAGCATTACGTGATAAGCTGCATACCTTTCCTCAAACTAAGTTTATACTATTTACGGGGCCAGTTCAAGTACAGGCAAATTTAGAAACAGAAGAAGCTCTTAGAGCTAAAAAATTTTATGATTGGGTAGTTAGTGAGTGGGACCAACCCGATGATAACATTTTCTTGTGGGATTTATATGCCCTCCAAACGGAAGGTGGTTTATTTTTTAAAGATGAACATGCCGTATCTCCAACTGATTCTCATCCCAACAAAACTTTTTCAACCCAAGCAGCTAAGCTTTTATTTGAAAGAATAATAGATATAACAGAAAATAGTGGCAAAAACACCCTTCTAACAGGACACAAAAAGTAAACAAGATTATTTCTAATCCATAGAACTTAATTGATTTCTTAATTGAATCTCATTTAAAAGTCGGTAGGTAAACTTCACTGCACCATATTTGTTAAAATGCGAGAGTCCTGACCAGTCCCTATCCGGGTCAATAAATTCACAAAAAGATCGTGAATTAAAGTTATATAACTTGGCAGAGGATCCATTTTCAAATTCCAGTATGAAAGGGCCCACTTCACATTGGTTTTGAGTATTTTGAACCCCTGGAATTTCGATCAGAATTAACTTTATCTGATAATCATGACATAGATTAGCTGTCTTTTGTATCCATTTGGCATCCCGATACTTTTTGATATCTAATTGTAAGGCTTGATGTTGCGTCTCATCCGGTTCAATTCGAATACTTTTTTTGTGACCACTGGTCATGCTCATTTTTCTATAATCTGAGAACAAGGCCTTTTTTAAAAGCTCCATCCCTGCCCATCCAAATTTACTTACGGGTACATCTTTAATTCCATAGCGATGTCCTTGCATGGTAAACTCGACAACTGGTTGTATTCCTTCCTGATGAAAAGCTTCCAAATAAGCATTTACAGCCAATATCACAACTTTTGGTTGTGACTGATAATTATGAAGGTACTCCCTTAATTGAATATAATTTGTCTTTATCGAACTCCCCACCAACGATAAATTAAAGGAAGGGATGCCCTTGCTTGACATCAGTTCTGTATCAATACCGTACTCACATAAACTTGAGCCCAACACCAACACTTCGTAACTTGGCTGATCAAAACGTAAGGACTTAATTCTTTTAACAAAATCCCAGTCGGTATTAAAAATGACTAAGAGAAAAATTCCATTGATAAGAATGGAAAATAAAAGAAAGTAAATAACGAAACTAACTGCTCTACGTACTAGACTTTTCATATAGCTAAAATTAAATTCCACCGCTATAACATATTCAATTCCTTCTTTTAGAAATTGGCATATACAAACTGTTCGGACTTAAGCCCCTGAATAAACATAATCGTAATGAGAGTAGAATAAATTCCCCAGCGCAATATTCTGCTCTTTTTTGTTTTGGCATACCACACATTTCGCAATTTTGCATTATAATCGGGATAATCATTTTCAAGCAGTTCTAATAAAAAAATCACAGGCACATAAATTAATAAAAAAATCGGTTTCGTACTAAGTGCATCCAATGGTAACTCACCACTAAAGCTTAATAATTTAGCCAGATAATCAAAAGCATACTTCAAATTTGGCGCAAAAAAGAAGACCAATGAAACACTGTAGAATAAATAGGTAACTACACGTCCAAACCAGATTCGAAGGCTATTGGGCCAATGGGAATAAATACGATAACGCCATTTTTTAGTAAAAAACTCATAATATATAGCAACAGCCTGTAGAAC
Organism: Carboxylicivirga longa; assembly: GCF_050589825.1. Taxonomy (NCBI): domain Bacteria; kingdom Pseudomonadati; phylum Bacteroidota; class Bacteroidia; order Marinilabiliales; family Marinilabiliaceae; genus Carboxylicivirga; species Carboxylicivirga longa. The sequence goes on from NZ_JBNGOZ010000002.1 coordinate 299,914, forward strand.
ACCTAGTGCAAAAAAGTTCCATCCTGCTCCATGCCAAACACCGAATAAAATCCATGTTATAAAAACCCCATACACCGTAGCATAAGTACCCCATTTTCGGAACTTAAAACTAAATTGCCGAAATACATATTCATTAAACCAGCTTCCTAAGGTGATATGAAAACGTCTCCAAAAAACTGTCATATTTTCAGAAAAAAAAGGTCGTTTAAAATTATCAAGCAACTCAATGTTAAAGCATCGGGCAAGTCCTATGGCCATATCTGTATAAGCTGAAAAATCGAAATACAGATAAAGTGGTAAAATCAAGGTCATAACCAATAGGGAAGCTCCATTGAATTCTTCTACATTACGAAAACTATCCATTACGTAGGGTGCCAACTCATTGGCAATGGCTATTTTCTTAAAAAGACCATATAAAATTAAGCGCAAGCCATTTATGAAATTAGACTCTGTGAATTGCATTTTACCTTTTAACTGAGGCAAAAAATGCTTTGAACGCTCAATAGGTCCCGCCAAAAATTTTGGGAAAAATGAGATATACAAGAAGAAATGGTCAAACCGCTTTTCAGGTTTCTCCCACCCCATCTTAACATTAATAATGTAACCTATGCCCTGTAAGGTAAAGTAAGAAATCCCAATCGGCACCAACAATTCAGACAAAAGAGAAACTCTCACACTACTATTAAACCACTCAAAAACAGGATCGATAATAAAATCGGCATAATGTAAAAGAACTAACTGTAAAAGATTAAATGCAATAGCGATACGATAAAACGTAGCATTTTTTCGATCCTGAGCAATACGCTTACCCCAATAAAAATTAATGCCACTATACGCCAGCACATACACGAGCAACTTTAGATCAATCAAACTTAAAAACACACTGCTTAATAAAACTAGATAAAGCACTCTGTATTTTAAGGCTATAAAATTTAATATAAAAGCAGCAGTGATCGTTACTAAAACAAATGTTGGGGACAAAATATCCATACAATATTGATTTTAACGCAATTGTTAAAGAAAAATATAGAAATACATCGAGTTAATTATAATCAGCTATTACAATTTTGACTAAACCCCTATAAAACCGTACTAACAGCAAGGAATCTGAGCATGGATTGCCCTATAAATTAGACTGTTTTATTCTGGTATCTTTATACTTGATTAGTTTTTTTATAGAAAAAAAACATAACCTTTTCGTAAAAAAAACGTTTATTCGCAGTGTAATTTGCAATGATGCAGCAATATAAATGATGGAGGTTAATTTTTAACATGAAGAACGTTTTATTAGTGGCCTTACTGCTTCTATGCTGGAAGAGTAATGCCCAAGACATTGGGGGAGATTATTATGTTGCAGTCAATGGTAATGATGCCAACCCCGGAACTTACGAACAACCCTTTGCCACATGGCAACGAGCGGTTGATGTAGCTTTACCGGGTGATACGGTTTACATCAGAGGGGGTGTGTACTTACCCAAAAGGCATGCACATGGCACCGGAGCCTTTATGATTATTCGCCCTCGAAATGGTATTGGAAAAAGTGGAACAAAAGCAAATCCCATTTGCTATTTTGCTTATCCAGGCGAAACGCCTATATTAGATGGCAGTCAATATATACCGGATGGGAACTGGAATATGGCTATTGGCGTTGAATATGCTGAATACATTCATTTTAGAGGGCTTACCGTTCGAAATATCTATCAGTACTATCATCCGGCTCAGGCACATGGTATTTCAACGCTGGCCGTTGCCAACATGACTTTTGAAAATTGTGTGGTTCACCATGTATCCGGCAGAGGTTTTTATTATGAGAGTGGTGCCTGGACAGAAAAATATGGCCCCGGTGCACCTTTTACCTCGGATACAACCCGATACATCAATTGTGATGCCTATAGCTTATGCGACAGTATTGATCATACCCAGTCCAATACACCGGGTAATGCCGCCGATGGTTATAAATTAATTAATTACGATGGAAATCTATTGGTTTTTGACGGGTGTCGTGCTTGGGATTATTCAGATGATGGTTTTGATCCTAATCCTTTTGGCCGTATGGATATGACCAACTGTTGGGCTTTTAATGCCAAAGATCGAATCTTCTATCAGGGAGCCTGGCATACGATGGAAGGTAACGGCTTTAAGATAGGAGGCAGAGCAGCTGCTTACGCCCCCTATGATGCCTATAGCAATGCGACGGTGAGCAATTGTATAGCGGCCAATGTACCAGGCAGGGGATTTTATAATAACCTTGAATCGGAGATTTATAACAATGCCATTTTTTTGAATAACACGTCTTACTTAAACGGTTATGGTTTTGCCAATGTTTACTTTGGCGAACCGGCACCCAATGGTAGTATATTTCGCAATAACATTGTTTATGGTAGCACTAATGTATCAGCTATTCAAGAACCTTATGAATGCGCCTTGGGACAACCACCTTACGAAGAAAGTAATAATACCTGGATTTATGACAGTGGCTACCCTTATTTTCAATACAACCCGGCAGTGACGGTCAGCGATAACGATTTTGTCAGTCTGGATGTTAATCAACTGGCACAAGCGCGTAAGGCTGATGGTTCATTGCCGGATATCACTTTTATGCAACTGGCACCCGGTAGTGATTTGATCGATGCAGGTACTGATGTAGGTCTGACTTATTACGGAAACAGTCCCGATATTGGTGCTATTGAGTACAATGATGGTATCACGAATACTCACCCAAGTGTACAATTAACATCGCCCCAGTCAGGTAGTTCTTTTTCCGTTGGACAAACCATAAAACTTAGTGCTGAAGCATCTGATACAGATGGCACAGTTGAAAAAGTAAGCTATTACTTTGGAGATTCTCAAAAAATAGGAGAATCCACAGCCGCCCCATGGTCATACGATTGGACCAATACGCCAGAGGGTGAATACCAGATATGGGCCATAGCAACTGACAATCAGAATGCACAAACCAATTCTAAGAAGGTTAACATCACTATTGAGGAAGATAATCAGGTCATCTATTTCAAAATACTCAACACATCACCGAACCCTACCGTGGATATTATTACTGCAGAATTTACCTGCCCGCGAGCCACTAAGGTTGGAATTAATGTAGTGGATATTTTCAATCGTAATGCTTTATCGGATCATATTGAAACAGATATTGGCCGAAACAAACTTGTACTAAATTTATCCACACTAAAAACGGGAAATTACACTATCATCCTTAATATGGAAGATGAAGAAATAAGAGTTCCAATTACCAGACAAGAAATCTTGTGATAATTAAGGTATTTCTATTTGTTGATAGATGCCAAAAATAAAAACCCACAAGGGACATATCTCAAACTAAACTTCAGTCAAAGGGCGCAAGTTGTAAAACACTATTTTTTTTACGACTTTGCGCCCTTTATCGATATTATACTGCGCATACTCAGGAATCGCTATTTGATTTACTTAGCGTAATTTACCTTTGTAAAACTTTTAAAATCTCAACTAATACATGCTGCTTTTCAGACTCTGCCATATTTGTACCCGATGGTAAACATAGGCCATGTTGAAACAAGCAATCCGAGACACCACTGATATAACAGTCATAATCCTTAAAGATTGGTTGCCGGTGCATAGGCTTCCACAAGGGGCGAGTTTCAACATTCATTTTTTCAAGATGCTGCTGTATTTGCCCTCTGGACAACTTATACTTTTGCTCATCAATTAATATGGTTGTTAACCACCGATTGGAGAAGAATGAACCGTCAGGCTCCGCTAAAAAAGTTAAGCATTGCTCTCTGCTCAAATTCTCTTTATAAAAAAGATAGATCGCTCTTTTCTGCCTAACCCTTTCATCTAAAATTTCCATTTGCCCCAAACCAATCCCTGCTAACACGTTGCTCATTCGGTAGTTATAACCAAGCTCACTATGCTGATAATGTGGTGCCGGATCGCGCGCCTGAGTAGCCAAAAAACGGGCCTTTTCGGCATATGGCTCTTCGTTGCAAAGAAGGGCGCCTCCTCCTGATGTCGTTATAATCTTGTTACCATTAAAAGACAAAATACCTATTTTGCCAAAGGAACCCAAGGCTTTTCCTTTATATTTACTCCCCAGCGATTCAGCCGCATCTTCTACAACGGGTACTCCATAACGATCGGCCACATCCATTATCCGATCCATTTGCGCCGGCATGCCATATAAATGCACCACAATGATGGCTTTTACCCTCTCCAAACTATTCTTTGCCTTGCGATCTGCCAGTGCCTGCTCTAACAATTCGGGATCCATATTCCAGGTCACATTTTCACTATCTATAAAGACCGGTTGTGCACCTTGATAAATAATTGGGTTCACGGATGCTGAAAAAGTAAAGGTGGATACCAACACTTCATCTCCTTGCCGGACGCCAAGCATTATTAATGCCAAATGGATGGCCGCCGTACCAGAACTCAGGACCGCAGCATGATTTACTCCGCAATACTGTGCTAATGATTGCTCAAAGGCATCGACATTTGGACCCAATGGTGCTATCCAATTTTGCGCGAAGGCCGCTTGTATATATTTCTGTTCGTGCCCCGACATGTGCGGGGAAGAGAGATAAATTCGTTCCTTACTATTCGCCATTACATCTAAATTATTAACTCATTGGCTTACCAACGGAATAGTGTTTTCAAAATGATTTTTATATCCAAAAAGAATGTTCGGTGATAGTAATAATCTAGGTTCATCCTCACTTTATCTGGCCAAATAACCTCATCGTTATACCTATACGGATCGGATACGGTAGACAATATTTCTTCTTCCTTGGCATATTTTAAGGATGCAGGTCCAGTGATGCCAGGGCGTAATTCCAGAATCAGCTTCTCTTCCCCACGGAGACGATCATAAAATTCAGCCGTATCAGGTCGCGGCCCCACGAAACTCATTTCCCCTATCAGCACGTTCCACAACTCGGGCAACTCATCGAATTTATACTTGCGCATCCAAGCTCCTAGAGGAGTAATCCTGTTTTCGCCTTTCACCGAAACAGTACTTCCCCCGTGCCCCACTGTCATGCTCCTAAACTTATGAATGGTAAAAGGCTTGCCATACCGTCCCACACGCCGTTGATGAAACAATACAGGTCCGGGCATCTTAACCTTTATTAGTATGGCTATCAGAATGAATAGGGGCCATAAAAGCATGAGCCCAAGCAAAGAGAACATCACGTCAAAAATTCTTTTTCCCAAATTCATATCGGTCTATTAGTTATTAGGCAGTAGTAATTTGAGATTTGAGTAGTGAGAAACATTTGCATCATATATAAATTCGAAAAATGATGACATAACTTGCCTATTACAAATCTAAACCACTACCCATCAATCAACAGAATCATACCACCGGTGCTATTGGCTATTTTGCACAAACTCCACTAGCAAATAATCGTTACTAAGCTTTTTTAAGACTTTCATAGACGAATTTTTTGAGTGAGCCTGCATAACAGCCTTGTTATTTTGTGAAATGGTGGAAAGACAACGGAAATTCATCTGCCAGGCAAGTTCATACATTACCTTATTCATTATTTTACCAAGCCCTTTACCTCTATAGTTACGATCAGTTAAACGTCCCACAAAACACTTTTTATTGATAAAAAGTCGGAGGAAGAAATAACCAACCAAAGTATTTTTATCGAAAACACCCATCATTAAAAAAGCAGATTTACTAAATTGTTTTTCTAGTGATTTCATATCAAAACCATGAGGTTTAAAATATTTAAGATCGCTGACATCTTGCGAATTGATTAAACAATATAACTGATGCAAATCTACTCTGCGCAACTCCCTACAGCTTAATTCTCCTGGATTTATATTGGTTAAGGCATTTTCCAAAGCCTGATTAAAAATAGACTTAAAAAACGCACTAAATAAATGATTATTAAACCAATCAATTACATTCCAAAGAAATGGAAATTTATGCTTAACGTAAATTAATAAACGCTCCATTGTGGCTTAATAATTTTTGTAATTATTAACTATCTTCCTTCTTTTTCCTGATGCCAATAATGGTATCTCATCCACATACTCAACATTCAACAAAGCATCTGTACCTAAAAAAGTTTTAAACTCTTCAACCAACTGCTTTTCTTTTAAAAATGCTCCCTTCACATTTATCTTAAAACAGTATTCTTTGGCTCGTTCCTGTATTAGTTGATACTGATCAATTTCGGGATACTGCCACATATTTTTGTAGACTATATATGAAGATACAAGCTCACCAGATGTATCATATAGCAAGTCGAGCTTTCTTCCTTCTACAACTGAAAGGTACTTTAGCCCCGGTGTTGTCGGATCGGTTTGCAAAGCCCCTATATCTCCCGTATCATACCTGATAAAGGGCATTAAATAGTTAAAATAGTCCGTAACGACAATCCTACCCATTTCGCCTTCATGGGCTGGTTCATCAGAATCCATTTTTAATATCTCGATATGATAACTGGCGGTATTAATCAAAAACCCTTTTGATCCATTCACCTCTTGTTGGGCTAGAATACCATTTTCAAGATTGGAATACCGGGAAACAACCGGTACCTCAAAATATTTTTCCATGACCAATTTTGTATGATCAGTAAGCGCTTCCGAAATGGCAATAATAGAATTTACCGCTACGTGCGAATATGATTTATCTTCCCGTTCTAAATGCGTACACATCAAATCTAGTACGGAGGAATAGGCCAGTATTCCATAGGTGCAGCTATTCTTTCTAATGGCATTTAACAATCGGGCTATATCCTTCTCATTAAACTGAATTACGTCTATGGGGACAATATTTTGAGCCCAATAAGCGAGTTTATTACGCATTTTCTGCTTCACCCAAATTTTCATATATATCAGCCGATGCCCCACTTTATATCCTGCTCTTTCAGCAAAATAAATTGTATCTGCATTGTTACGATACTTTTTATTCTGATTTTGATAGGACCTAAACGGCGTACCAGTTGACCCACTGGTAGTTACCTCAAAGGACTTTTCGGATAATTCTTGGACTTTAAAGCGGTTTTGATTATTCTTGATAATACTCTTATTCACAACAGGGAAGGAGCTCAATTCAAGACTTCCTGCATTTTTACTGTAATAATCGCACTGCTTTACTACATGCTTAAGTAGTTGTCTCAGGTTATGTGCATGGAGTTCTTTAGCCCTGCTTGAACCCGGATTTTCCATCACAAATTTTACTTCTTTGTAGTGCTTTAATACTTTACTACCGCGAAGAAAATCAAATATCCAAAAGATACGATATCGTATATATTCCAAAACTCTCATTATTTAAAAGTCATATCATATTACTAATTTTGCCAACCAATAAGCTTTATCTTGGCTAAAAAACGTGCTGTTGTTGCTCTTCCTTTCAATAAGTATGTATTGATGGCATTTGTCCGAATCTGTTTGTAATTCTTATATGTCGGAATTAGAAATTTCTTTCGTCGATTTTTTTTAAAAAAATTTACATACTCTTTTCTATTCAACCCTTTATATGGCGAATATTTGTGCAATAATTCAGAGGTTTCAAACTCATCAGAATTTTTAAGCTGCCAACTAAAATTATCAATGCTATCATTAAATTCAAACCAATGGCATTTCATTTTATTTTCACTCACATTCCAGTCCAGAGCCAATTGCATGATTGATAGAGAAGGGAACTTCAGTTTCCCTTGAGCATAAATACTGCTGGGTATAAAAAAATTACCCAATCCATAAAAGATAATATTGCCATTGTATTTCTCACCTCCCTGAATACAATGAGAATGAGTTCCTAAAACCAAATTTGCTCCTACATCAATAAGATCCATTGCAAATTGGCGATACATAGGAAATGGTAAAATCTCCAGATCCAAACTCCAGTGGAAATAGATAACGATATGAGCATTAGGTGAAGATTCTCGCCACTTCCTTACTTCTTTTAGTAATCGATTTTCCTTAATTTCTGCAACAAATACATTACCTGTTGGATTCTTGTGATTGTATAATAGGAAATTCCAACAAGCATTAAACAGTAAAATTTCATTCTCATTTTCGTAAAACCTCACTGGTTTACCTGCTTCTGCAGGAGAATTACCAGCACCACAAAATGGAATATCTTCATTTTTAAGTATTCGTTTCGTGTTCTCAAATTGATCGGCAAGATCCAATGTGTGATTATTGGCTAGACAAAATACTGGATCAATATGCTTTTTCAATTGCTCAGGAAGATGTGGGTGGTTAAATAAAACTGGCTGATTATCGCTATTGGGGTCATGGTCGGCCAGCAATCCTTCAAGATTAAAAACAACCTTATTCTGGCTGAATACCTGTGAATAGGTTTCGAAAAATTCACCAATGATATTATTGGTCTGCCGGTTGGGGGATGCAATGTCACCTAAAAAAATCAAATCTACGCCTTTTTATACATGCAGTTTAACAAATCTCTTGAACTCATAAAAATCACATCTGGCCATTTCTTTTGAATTAATTCCAATAGCTTTTGCAATTCTCTCAAGCCTTTCTCCCTATTTTGGGGATCTATCCCTCCAACAAAGTTGACCCGGTGGGTGCTTATTACCGCAGGCTTTCGCCATCGAAAAGCAGATTCAATTTGCTTCAATGTGGCATCAACTCCAATATACTTTGGATCTGATGGTTCAAACGCACAGTTTCTAACACAATATGTTAAACCCGACTGGGATTGCTTTCCATTTCTATAGTACTTCAGCCGAATGTCTCCCTTCTCTGGTATTGGATTAAGATGCATAACATTTAAATACTGAATACCAGAATCTGCTAATGTCGTTTCAAATTGAGGATGAAATATGCCATTACTTGGCACAAACAATTTGGGGCTATAACCTAATTTCTTTCTGAAAATTGTAACCCCTTCCTTTATTGACTCTCGAAGAAACGGAATGCGCCTTTCATTTTCAAAATAAAACTCAGCCCTGAAACCACGTGCAGCTGGAGGCACACTACTCATTTCTAATGATACATATTCCTGGCTAAATGCATAACGCAGGTCATCATGGCCTTCTCTTAATTTCTCCATCCAAAGTTGAACTGCAATATGTTCCTTTCCATGTATTTCAGGCACAAACACACCATTACTCAAGCCTTCCCTCCATAAATCCAACACTTGCTTCCCTCTACCATAGCGTTCCAAAGTGTTTGAGAATTCTTCAAAATAGTAGTTTTGATAATCATCCTTTTCAATTCTCTTGAAATCCGGATTTGCAACATTTACAATAGGAGTCATCACTGCTGGCTTATCATTTAGACCTTTAACACTTCCCAGGGTATAAAAAAGCTGCTCCATATCTTCTACAGTAGCCAATGTATCGAACCGATAACGACAATGTGGGTCAACCAGGTTTCTATCAACTAAGTTGTCATATACTTCCTTTGATGGAGTTCGTATTCCCCCCCAATCATCGCATTCAATAACAACAATCTTCTCTGAGACCTTAGGTCCAGGTATGTTTTTAATATTGCGTATAATTGATTCCTTTATCCCCGGAAGTCCCATTATTGCCAGATATTGAGTTTAACATTTGGAATTTTCTGCCTTTCATCCATCTTTTGAATAATTTCTCTCATTGAAGTGATTTTAAACTCCTTCGTGATTCTATCAAGTTTGGTGGCAACTGTATCCTTTTTAAATCTATATAAACTTAGCAATGCTCTTTTTTTCATTGGTGCTTTAGAAACAGCCTCATGAAAATAATCCGGATACTTTTTGGTGTCCAGTTCATAGGGATGCAAGTAGAAAATAGCTGGCCGTTGCCTTACAATTTTCGATATGGCTTTACGCGTCAAGTCATATGGGAAGTAGCGCAGGTATCCACCTCCCCCGACAGGAATGTCCCTACCAAACAATCGAACAACAGACAAAGGAACCTCAACCAAAGAATTTGAATGATCCAGCTCTATTCGACAAATATCCTTAGAAAATCCTTTCCATCCATACCTCAGTGATAATGAAGGGAAGATACTACTATCATAAGTAAATCCAGACTCTGCAATAATTGGAAGCGCCCAAGCAGTTTTTGCATTAATCGAAAATGCTGGTGCTCGAAAACCATCAATTTCTTTTCCAATTAATTCGCCAATTTGCCCCCGTGCACGTTTCAGATCCTCGCGTAGTTTCTCAGGTGATAAGCGGAATATTTGATGATGTCTGTATCCATGTACTCCAATCTCATGACCTAAAGAATCTATCCTCCTTATCAATTCCGGGTAATTCTTAGCAATTTCTCCTAATATGAAGAAGGTTCCTGTGACGCTATTCTTCTCACAAATATCCAATATAACCTCTACATTATCTACAACCCTGGAAGTGGGTTCCATTTTTACTTTGAAATTATCATACATGGAAATATTAATGCCATCCTCGACATCTATAGTCAATGCAGATAAGTGAGAATTTCTCATAATTTATTTACTTAAGAAACTTCGCCTTAAAATTTTTAAAACTCAAATATTTTTTAATCATATGTAAAAAGAATCCCAGGCCGGTAAAAGGATCATCCCAGCTAAACAATTGATCAACTGAGTTTTTACCATACAACCTTAAAAGTGAAGGCTGCATATTATGTTTCATTTCCCAGGTCGAGAACAAAAACCATAGTATCTCAAGAAATACATTACGACACAAGACATCTTTTCGATAATCGCGAATCAAAGGAACCTCTTCTTTAAGTGCCAGATTTAAGTGCAAATCAGCAAAATCAATTCCGGCCACAAATCCTATTTTAATACCTGCCGTAACACGAGGATTAATTTCGAGAATTTTTGGAGTATTATCTCGTGGATCAAAAATGTAATCAACGTCTGCAGGTCCCTGCCATTTCAATCCCTCCAAAAGTTGTTTGGTGATCTCATGAATTTCGGTATGCTCAACTGTTACATTTGCCGTACTGGTTCCACCGGTCACCGGGAAAAACCTCGGTTTGAGAATAACCAAACAAGCCCTCAGCATGTGCCTTTCGTCAAGAAAGGCTTCGGCCTGATACTGAACTCCACCCTCTTGTGGTATATATTCCTGCACAAGCAAAGATCCAAACTCCTGCTTAAGAGAGGAATACTCCTGTGTTAAAGTATGAATGTTATTATACCTTTTCACGCCAACAGCACCAACACCCCGGAGAGGTTTGATAATCACAGGGAATCCGATAAGACTTTCAAGTTTGCCAAGGATAGATTCATCCAATTCAAATGTTTTAGGACATGGCAGGTGATTCGCCATGCAATATTTCATTAGCTTCAGCTTATCTGCTCCTTGTAAAAACGTCTCATATTCAGGTGAAGTTATATGAGTGAACTTCTCAATCCTGCTCTTGTTTTTAGATAAGATATCGGATGATATATCCCCAACACTTATTGTAACATCAACCGTATTATTTTCTAAATACTCAAATAATTTCTGTTCAAACTCATCTCTTTGGTTGACATAATTCGGCCACAGAAGTTTTCGATTAGGATATCTTGAAAAATAACATTCATTAAGCCTTGTATTGCACACTACAGTTATATGGTGTCCTGCCTTTGCATACGACTTCAAAAAAGGAAGAGCTTGTCTTCCTGCATCAAGAATTAGGATATTTAGATGAGGCTTACGCATTCAAATGCTTCATTATTATATCGTAACTATGCTTAACTGTATATCTTTCCAATAGTAACTGCCTTCCCTTCTCTCCCATCTGCTCTCTTTCGTCACTATTCTCTGAAAAGAATTTGATTTCTTTAATAAAATCAGCCATTTCACCATGAATTACCGAACGACCACAACCATAATCTGTTACAATCTCACCAATGTCAGTTTCTTTATTTACAGCGCAAAGAACAGGTTTTGCATACTCTAAATAGCTTAATAAGCGCGAAGGAAATTGTGGTGAGGTATAACGATAAAGAAAAATAAGCCCCACATCACTGGTTTGTAATATTTGCTCGTAATCCTCTCTTGGCAGCCAACTGTAAAGAAGTGCATTTTTCAATTGCAATTTATTCAACTCATTTTCCAAATAATTATACTGCGTTCCTGATCCACCGATAACAAAATAAGCTTTGGGGTAATCAAGCAGCTTTTTTAGGGTGTCAACTATAAAATGTAGTCCGTGTCCAATACCCAGATTCCCACTAAACAAAAACACACAAGCATCGGATGGAATGTTATACTTTTGCCTTATATCATTATTAGCGATCACTACATGCTTTTCTTTGGGTCTAATTGAATTGGGACATACCTCAACTTTTGACGGTTCTATGTAACCATTATTGGATATTACATACTTTGCTCCCTTAGGTGACATACAACCAATAAAGTCAGCCTCTTTATAGATACGTTTTTCATGTGATCTAAAGAAAAACCAAGGCAAACTATATTTCCTAAAAACTTTTAGATCGACGGAACCCTGTGGCCAAATATCCTTAAGTAGCAAATAAAATGGTGAGTTGTACTTTTTCTTCAAACTTTTGTATAAATATGATAATGTAATTGGTGGTGTGGGACCAATAATCAGATCAAAATTATACTGTGAATAATGCTTATTAATTGCTTTCTTCATCTTCGTACCCAGCACAATCAAAGATCTAATCTTTCTTAAATACGATGCCTTTCGAATTTGACCGGAAGCTACTCGAACGACCTTCATACCCCTTTCCTTCGATAAATCAGAACCCATTTTCAGATCCGCATCTTTTGTTCCAACAACAAAAACATCATGTCCTTGGGCTACAAATTCCTCCATAAGGTCGGTGTACAAATTAGCCTGCCCCCTTTTGGGCCAGGCAATGGAGATAAACAGTATTTTCTTTTGAATCACCATTAAAATAACAGCTCCGTACCATTTCGTAATGAATCTCTCAAAATCAGATAATATACTTCTTGGCTTTAAACTGGACTTAAAATTTTCATAAGGGTTTGTGCAGCTTCTTTAACCCGCTTCTCATAAGGATCATACAACATATCACCCATATTCCTTTCTGGATAATCCTTCAATATTTCCACCAATTGATCTACGTTATGCGGATCAAAGTAACCGTGATCATCTCCCAACTGCTCAATATTCACACCTAAGCTGGAAGCAATAACAGGCACCTGCAACGACCTTGCATCTTCAATAACTGTGCTCCACCCTTCGAATAAACTCGGCTGAATAACAGCTTGTGAGTGTCTCATTAATTGTAACTGATCGTTTCGAGATATAATTCCAAGAAGGCTGATTTGATCATTAAGTTTATTCTCATCAATTATAGCATGCAACTCACCCATATACGGGGAAACTGATGCATCAGGCATCTTACCGGTCATTGCCAGGTGAATACGAATACCCATTTTTTTCATTTTAGCCAATGCCAAAAGAACAACTTTATGGTTCTTATGTCGATGAAACTGATTCGAGATGATATAGTACTTATCTGGAAGGTCATACTTGGCTCGTAATTCCTTCATATTCACATCTTCAACTTTATCAATAATTGAAACGAAATGATAAATGTGAACATTGATACCATCACGAACCTTAAAAAAATGCTTAAGATCTTTGTGTGCATCATGACTGGATAAAACCAGATTATCCGTATTTTTAAGGGCATTATTAACCCGTTGATGCCTTCCAATAAGGTTTTTCTTAGTAAAAAATTCGGGATAGTGTTTATTTTGGAAATCTGCGCTCCATGAAACGAGTTTCACCTTTGTTTTCGTCCGTACTGGATAATCCTGCAACGGATATATTACATCTAATTCATACTTCTTTAATAGTGGACTTACAAAAAGATTTTTCCTCAATAGCCACGATTTAACATTTCCCTTTACAAGAGAAGGATAATCGTATTCGACCTTTTTCAGATATGGGTATTCATCAAATTCGTTTAAAAACTTAACCAACTCTGGCTTATAAAAAAGTGTAATAGCAGGTTTTTCCTCATCATCAAGAAAATTTAAAGTCTTCACAATATTGATGATATATATAATGCCTCCCATCCAGGATGGCTGGAAGTTAAATAGTATACCTAGCTTCAATCGTTCTCTATGCATAATTTTAAGTGTTAGTTTCTGTCTCTATTTCCAGTTATCAATAAGGTTTTTGATTCCTTCATCGATCCCCCAAACTGGTTCCCATCCAATTTTCTTTAACTTGGTAACGTCTGCCAATAAATGCTGACGTTCTACTTTTCGAACCCTTGCCTGATCAACATTTATCTGTACCTTTTCATTTAATTGACGCGCAAATGCCTCCACTATCTCAACAACCGAATACTCTATTCCTCTCCCAAGGTTAAAAACGTCGAAACCAATGTCCTTTTGAGCCAGCAATGTTTTTACAGCGTTGGCCATATCGTGGGTATGAATAAAGTCACGTTTTGGTGTAAGATTACCCAGATTTATGGTGCGCAAGCCTTCCCTTAGCTGCTTTTCAACCTCAGGTATCAGGTGTGGATTTGTTTCGTTGGGACCAAAGGCGTTAAAAAAACGGCATACGATTGTATCTATCCCCGTGTCCAAATAAAACCCCGAACATAAATGTTCGCCGGTAAGTTTGCTCAAACCGTATATGTCAAGCGGATGTTGCTCGTGTTTTTCACTTACCGCCTCATCATAGATAGGATACACTGCGGCTGTTGAGGCAAAAAATAGTTTTTTCAGTCCCTTCACTTGTTTGATGGCATCCAAAATGTTCATGGTGCCCCTGATATTGGTATCTGCTGCCTCGTAAGGATGCTGGTTACAATATGGTATAAAGTGAATGGCTGCCAAATGAACAACTATATCCGGCTGAATTTCCAGTATCGCCTTTTCAACAGCTTTCTTGTCCCGAATATCAGTCAAATAAAAATGGTCATCGTTTACATCAATAAAATCACGGCTACCAAACGAAAGGTTGTCAAGTACAAATACATCGTATCCTTCCTTTTGAAGCAAGGGGACTACTGCTGATCCGATAAAACCGGCTCCTCCTGTGACTAAAGTTTTCATAATGTGGGATTTATATTAGTGATTCAACAATAATTAATTCGGAAGAATAAAATTCAGGGTTTCCGCCCCAATCTTATCAATGCTAAAATTTACTATGTCAATACGCCCTTTTTTTCCAAAAGCCCTTCTCATTTCCTCATTTTCCATGAGTGCCCTTAATTTCTCCTCGAACTCTCTATAATTGAAAAGAGGAATCAAGAAGCCATTTTCACCATCATTAATCATTTCCGACGGTCCGGCAATACAATCGAATGCTATTACCGGAAGACCGGCAGACTGTGCTTCCCCAATCACATTGGGAAATCCTTCGGAGCTTGACGTAAAGGCAAAAATCTTACTGCTTAAATAATAAGCCTCCACATCAGACTGCTTACCTGCTAGGGTAATCCTATCCTGAGCGTTGCTTCTCGCTATGATTCTTTTTAAATTTTCAGAATTTTTTTGTTTTTGGTGATCGTACCCTACAATAACCAACTTCCAATGGGGATTGGCAATATTAATAAACATCTCTATCAGCTTGTCGTGATGTTTTGTCTTTATTAAACGGCCAACCATCAGTACAATGTTTTGGCGGCCAACATCCCCACGTTTTTCTATTTTTCTGATTGGGTTGCCGATAACACGAATATTATTATGATTAAATTGAGTATGGTAAATCTGTTTTGCTTTTTCGGTTTGAGCAATTACACCTGTAGCCAAAGGATAAAGCCACTTGCGCAACTTATCGTGTAGTTTTCCAAAGGACTTATTGGGCTGGCATCTGTCCGAAATAAAAAGAGGAGTTCTTTTTCCCAACAGAGCAATCAACACTAGGCTATTCCAATATTCCCCAAAACTGAGGGTGGCATCGGGGTTAATATCCACAACTACCTTACGAATATAAAGGACAGTTTGAAGGGTGGAGTAGAGCCGTTTATTATTATTGAACTTGAACTTAGGCTTGTGAATAATCACATTGTTAGGTAGATCGTAAAAAATCTGGCGACTAATGCCGTACAGTACTAAGTGAGTTTCGATGTTTTCCTGCGAGGAAAAATAAGATGCCAGTTCCGCCATTACCCTTTCCATCCCCCCTGCTTGCATAGAATGAATCACTAAGCATACTTTTTTTTTTCGCTTCAAAACCATTATAAAATTTTATACCTCCCTATTCTTTATGCTGTCTATCAAATCATTCACCATCCAGCCATAGGGATTGAAGGACCCGGAATGCCAGTTCATATCTCTATCCCAGTATCCTACGCAATCATCATAACCATGCATAGCAAACCCGTAGCTTATTTCTACAATAAGCGGTTTTCCATCATCAAACACAAAATCATAAGCCATACACTGATCGTTTAGCCTTTCTGATACCTGAAAGGCAGTTTCAATTGTATCTTCATCAAAGTATTTTTTATCATATAGAATCGTTCCGCTACCGGAAGCTCTAAAATCATTTTCGCGCACCATTCGTTTAATAGCAAACGCTCTTCCGTTAACCACACAAACCCTTATATCAGAATCATTGCCCGGAATAAAATCCTGAAAATAAACATAGCCCTTCTCATTGCCAGTCACCCGGGCATATTCCGTAGTATACCCTAGCCTTAGAATTCCTTTTGTCACATTCCACGTTGATGTTTTTCCCTTGCGGTATTTTCTCAATCGCTCCTTTAGGTTTGCCCAGGCGTCGTATTGCTGAAAACCTCTGCCAAAGGCTTTGCGTATTAACCGCTCAGCCTGCTTGTGGCTTTTGACCAGTTTTACATTGTCCGAGCCTGCACCGTTCCGCAACTTAAAAACTATGGGAAGCAGTGTACTCTCAGCCCATTTAAGAGCCTCTTTTTTGCTGTAAAAAACATAAGAAGGTGCGAGTGGGGCTCCAATACCTTCCAAAAGGTATTTCTGCGCCACCTTATCGTCAAAGTGCCACGCGGTATGAAAATCAGGAAACACAACCTTACCGGCATGCTGTACAGCGTGCAACAGTTGTTTGGCAAATTTACTCTCGCGAGCACCTTTGTGGTTAAAATGCCACATTAGCGCATTGCAGTCGGCCAGATGTTGCATAATATCACTGGCATAACAGTTCACGATTTTATAATCGATGTTATTTTTATCGCAATAAGGAATCCACCTGTCGCTAAACGATCCTTTGGCGCTGTGTATGGCTATTCGCATAAAATGAGATATTAGATATCAGACAAAAGATGGGAAGATCCTCTATCCTACTTGAGAGAAACTACGCTTACTTTCCATCCAGATACACGGAAGCCCAGGTTTCGAAGGCCATGGCTACCCACAAGGCATCGAGTTCGGAGGGCTTTATCGTTTTAATGTGTTCCACCCAATGCTGTACTTTTTTACCATTAAAAATCCCCCTGCTTTTTATGCCAGGCACGATTTTATCGTTGAGATATTGCGAGAAATCGTCTTTCATGAAAAACTCACGAAGGGGTATTCCAAAGCCCATTTTATCACGAAAAGCAAAGGGATGCCCAAACACCTCGGCTGTCATCTGCTTTAGCAGGTACTTTTGACTATTGCTACCCATGCCATTATTTCGGCTCAGCAAAAATTTCTCGGGGATAGAAAAAGAACGGCTCACCACCTCATTATCGAGAAAGGGCACCCTGTTTTCAATGGAGTGTGCCATCGACATCTTATCCTGTCTTATCAGCAGGTCGGGCAAATAGGTTTGCATCTCATATTTCACTTGTCGGTCGAAGCGCGTACCGCGTAAAGAGGCATAACTTTGTAATCGGTCGTGACTTGCTTTATTGGTAGTAAACCCGGGCAAAAGCTGCAGCGCCAGATGGGGCTGCATATAAGCCGTGGCCATAACGGCACGATGAGCCTCCTTAAAATAGCTAAGCATCTGCGCCGGTTGCTTTATATTATTTTTTACTTGCCGCAACAGCCTGAGCCCGGCATAAGGGTATTTAATGCCGTGGAAGCGCTCGTAACCGCCAAACACTTCATCGGCTCCTTCGCCACTAAGGAGGACGGTTACATAGGCCTTAGCCCGTTGCGACAGCTGATAAATACCAATGGTATTGGGATGGTTCAGTGGCGCCTCCAGATGCCAGGTAGCCTTTTCGATGTGCTGCAGGTAATAATCGGAATTCAACAAAAATTTATGAGCCGTAATGCCGAGGGTATCCCTTACGCGGTTAATATATTTTTCTTCGGAAAAACGGGCATCATTAAAAACAATGGATACCGACTCAAAATTACCGCTGCTGCTCTGATGGTTGGCCAGCCAGGTAACTAAGGAGGAGTCGATGCCCCCCGACAGCTGACAGCCCAGCTTTACATCGCTCATTAACTGACCATGTACACTTTTTTCAAGCCATCCTTTTAAGTCATGCTGCAATAGAGCCGCGCTATGCCCCTCTCTCCTGCAACGTTCGTAATTGTTTACATTAAAAAACGAGTGATGCTTGATTTCCTTTCCGGGTCGGTAACAAATATAACTGCCAGGCTGTAGGCTCCGAACCCCCTCAAACAGCGTATCATGCAGGGTATTCCTAAAAAGCATGTACTCGTCGAGTTTATCACTGTTTAACGCAAAAGAAAAGCCCTCGAGACATCCAAAACTCTTCAGCTCTGAAGAGAAGGCAAAGCGCCTGGATGAATTAATATAATACATGGGCTTAATACCAAAGCGATCGCGTGCCAAATAAAAAGTCTGCTTATTCAAGTCAGCAATGGCTATGGCAAACATACCATTTAGCCTACCTAGAGTTTCTTCGAGGCCATATTTCAGGTAAAGAGCAAGAATCACTTCTGTATCGGTATTACTTTTAAAACGATAACCCCAATTTTCAAGCTCATTTTTAAAATCGAAGGCATTGTATATTTCCCCGTTAAAGGCAAGTAACACATTACTGTCAGGACTTAGCATGGGCTGATGTCCATTTTCGGAGAGATCGAGTATGCTCAGCCGGTTAAACCCCAGCATGCCATCGAAGCCATCTTCGAGAGGAGCCGGATTACGGCTATCCACCTCTACTGAACAGCCTCTTTGCAGGTTAAAAGCCCGCACCCCCGAATCATCCGGACCACGATGCCGCTGTACCTTCAGCATAGCAACAATCTGCGAAGTGTCGTTTATGCCAGCCTGATTGGTGTTAATATATCCGGTGATTCCACACATATTTTAGTTGTGAGTGATGAGTTGTGAGTATAAAGCGTAAAGTGGAGAGGACTTTCAGTACCCTTCAATCTCTTGTCTAAATATCAAACCTAAAATTTGAAGTGATAAGCTTGAGTAATGAGCGTAAGGTATTTTCAATCTATCTAAATCTCCTTCAATCCTTTCAATCTCATGCCTAAAGTCTATTGTCTAATCGTCTAAAGTTTTCAAGTGTTGAGTGATGGCTTAAAAACGGCGTTTATTACGGCTATCGCCCGGGTCAGTCCCATCTTCTACCTTAAAGATATACGCAAATTTCGTTATTACACTATTCTGTTTACCAATATTATATGAGCTGCTCATTTTCTTTGAGCAATCGCAATAAAACATCCCTGTGTGATTCGCAGCGCGACAGATTAAGGTGAAACAATCGTTTTTTACGATTAAGAAAACGGGGGAGCCAGCCTCTTTTTTGCAGTGCGGCTATATACCTGCCCCAATAAGGTTCAATAAATGCATTGTACATGGGAAACACTGACTGGCAATACTGTGCAAACGCTTCCTCCAATGCGGCATCATCGGCAATAATTCGGTTTAACGCTTTAATATCTTCATCAAACTGCTTTCTTTCATCGTCGTTTAGTTTGAAAACCCCAGGTTGCTCGTTGCCCTGCTTTAGAGGAATTATTTCAAATTGCATTTCCTCTCCTATCATCAACCTAACTACGTAGCCCCTGTTCCAATCGGAATACTTTTTGCTGGGCCAGTCGTACACAAAGTTACCCAGTCCGTAAAAGATGGGTTTGCCCTTATATATTTCGTAACCGGAAAACACATGGGTATGGTGCGAAACCACAGCATCAGCTCCCTGGTCGATGAGAAACCGGTATAGTTTTTTTGTACGTGGCGAGGGCAGCCGATAAAACTCATTGCCGGCATGCATAATCATCAGTACGTAATCGTTCTCCTGCTTTGCTTTACTAATGTTATAGTGGCATTGAATGGCATCAATAGGATTACAGGTGTAAGCACCGTCGGGTGTCGTCAGAAATTCATTATCCGCTGCATTCATAATGGCTATCCTTTTGCCCTGATGTTTCAAAACAAAAGGCCGGGCTGCTTCTGCTTGGGATGTGCCAATGCCAATGGTGGCTATCCCGTTTTGTTGGCAAAGTTCCAGCGTATCTTCTACCCCCCGCGTAGCGAAATCCATGATATGATTGTTGGCCATGGCAGCAAGATCAACTCCTGCATAGGAGAGAGCTCCGATGGTATCGGGGTGTGCATTTTGATAAGGCCCCGTTTTTGGGCGCGTATATTGCGCATGCGTGAGCGGACATTCCAAATCCACAACATTCAAATCGTTATGCTGAAACACATCGATAAAATTGTTAAACACGGATGCGAAATCTCCCTTACGGCATAATTCTTCCACCCGATTTAGCGGAGCGAAGTCGCCAGTGATGAGGATATTGACAGTTTGCTGCATATTTTGATTTTCCTGTATTTAACATTTGTTTTGGCAGAGAGAATAAAGCGTAATGCCATACATAAGAGACAAAAAATTGAATGGATTGAAGGAGATTGAAACACTCAACGCTCATTACTCACGACTCATCACCCAACACTCCGTTCATAAAATCCCCTAACTTATCGGATGTCATAAACTCCACATCGGGCCATTTTTGGGTTATTTTTTTTAACAAAGCATTGAGCAACTTTAGGTTGCCGGCTCGATTTTTCGGATCGAGGGCGCCGATATAGTTAATTCGATGTGAGCCGATGATAGCCGGCTTATTCCATTTAAAGGCGATATTAATACGGCGCAAACACTCCCCTACAGGATCGGATATTTTATTCAATGCCGGTTCAAAAAAGCAGTTGCGCGTCAGGTAAGACTGCCCATGCCGGTTGCGGCTACCCATATAATGATATTTGCGTTTGTAGTTTTCGAAGGTACCCGTGGGTACAGATTGTACCACCAATCCCTGAATGTATTTAACTCCACCAAGTGCCAGTTCCTCTTCCACGTGACTATCCCAGGTGTAACAGGGCGGAATAAAGGATTTGGAACGAAAGCCAAACAGTTCTTCAAACATATCGAGCCCTTCCCGAAGACCTTGCTTCATTAGCTTCATGTCGGCAGGCGTATTGTAATCCAACACCTCCATAAAATTATAATCGCCATTGCCAGAGAAAGTGGTTCGATGTTGGAAAGTAAACATGATTTCGGGCGTCTTTTTTCGCAGAGCCTCCATCCAGCGCACCACATTCACATGCTCCCGCCCATGAAACTGCGGATGAAACAATCCTAGCTTATTACCTTGCTGCCAAAGTTGCAACACCTGATCACGCTGCGGGTAGACACTAAGGGTTTGTTCCACTGGCTCTACAAAGTAGGTCTGAAACTCAGCTTCACGGATTTTTACAAAATCGGGATTGCCCACCACCATATTGGCCGTTAAAACAGCCGGTTTCCCATAGGCGTCGGTATGGCGGCTCAAGGTTTCCAATAAAAGCGTCATATCCTCATTGTTTTCGAGGGTATCGAGACGATTATAATCCGAATCAGCTACACCCATCCCCTTGTGCTTAAACAACTGATAAACCTCAATGGAAGGCATGCGGATACTCCCCCAGTCATCGCTTTCAATCACCACTATTTTACGATGGGTACGGAACCCGGGTAGGTTGATCAGATTTTGGGAAAAATAAGTTTTAACAGCATTTAACACAATGCAAGTAATTAGAAAATGAATAGAACTTAAAACAATACCTCTGCCAGAGAAAGACCTGAAGCTATTAAAGGAGATCCAACTAAAGGCGTAAATAGCCAGGCACTAATAGTTTCTGAACCAATTCTAAAATGCATAAGACTGTATAAAAGCATCGGGAAAAGCCCAAATAAAATAATCCAATTTATTTTGGCACCAGTCTTTCGTTTAACAGAACCTAAAAAAACATAAACCGTGGCAAACAGGTAAAATACAGTTTGGTACCTGCCTCCGAAAGTTGGGATTACCTTACCAAAGTTTACAAAAGACAGGAACACGAGCAAAAAACTAAATAAATTAGCGTCTTCTCTTTTCTGTATGCCGGGTTGAAATTGATACCCTAAACGAATAAGAGAAATACAAATTAACAAAAAGTAAAATACCAAATCATCGCTTAGGAACACAAACCAAGAAGCCGTTTGGGCGTTATCTTGCATTCCCATAATATACCCTTCACTTGAATATCCCTCATACCGCGATTGTATAACACCTCCTAAACTCATTGAGATGGTTTCAAAAACAGGTGCAAAAAAATGCGGTACAAAGAATGAAGCTATTACAATTGGCAAATAGATTTTATCACGATTGCCCGCAAAAACATAAGCCAAAAGAACCACATTTGCTGTTACAAAACTCCAGTGAACAAGTGTTGCTGATAAGGCGAGAATTATAAATCTTTTATCCTTATTTAAAACAACCTGGCAGGCTCCATAAAAAAATATCCATGTTGCTGTTGGCATCCTTATCCCACTCACCGAAGTTAAGGGCAATATAAACATAAAAAACACCAATAAGACAAGCGAGTTCAATCCTGGTTGCTTTGTATATTTATCATATAGCAAGTTAATGGATTTTAAATAAAAAAAACCCAGAATAGCAGTCCAGACTGCAAAATACACCCCTGCATTTGTTGTAAATCTTGAAACTAAAAAGGAGATTAAGGGTTCAAAAATATCAATCGTAGTGTCACTGTACAAACCTCCGATAATATTAAAAACTTCAGAAAACGGCCGCATCGAGTTAGCTTCCAAAGACAAAACGTATCTATAAGAATCCATAAACTCGTTTTGGTTATTAAAGGTTAAGCCATAATAAATAACAAACATGTATACAATATACTTTGCAACCCGACTATTGTAATTGTATAACGCAACACAAAACGCAAGGAATGGCCACAAAATAAAAAGTATCAGAAACTGCCAATAATTATTTACTCCCCTAGAAAGAGTGTTAGCATTGAAGCTTATTGCATTAATCATTATAATAATGAAACTATTGTATATTTGATCACTGCCAGAGTGGTACTTTTGTTAATCAAATCCTTGATTACTTACATATGAGCAATAATGAGTGTCTTACTGTGGTGTTTTGATTCCATGTAAATCAATCTCATCACCCATTTCTCGACACCCACATATTATTAAATTACATCTATTTGATCAAGGAAATAAACTTGGAAACTACTATTTTTATATCAAACTTAGACTTATCTATTATACGTTGTTTTGAATAATTATGATCGAAAAATTCCTTTACCAATTCTGTATCCAGGTGAGCTGAATTAATGTTCAAAATGGGGCGGCCAGACAAAGCATAATCTATTAATTTACTGGGAATTGCTTCGACATTATTTTTACTATCATGTATCGTATCAATATTCACTAAAAAGTTAACTTTGCTCATTTCGTAGATAAGAGATATACGATCTATATATTCTTTAATCAACAGTTTGTCACCCAATTTACTTTTATATTTCAAATAGTAGTCGGGCTGATTTGTGTAAACAATAAATAAAAAATCAAGATTAGAACTCACAAGAAATTCCAGCAGCTTATCCAGATCTCTAATTCCAGGTATAACAGAACCCGCAAAAATAAATGACGGGCGATGGTTATTTACTGCTTGCCCGCTTAAGTGAATATCTGAAAAATTGAAGCCCTGAGGAATAACCCTCATCTTGGATTTAAATTCGGGGTAAAACTGATCACCCAACTGACTAAAAGGGATAGAAATGTAATCACACCTGCGGCAAAAACCCTTTTCTAAATACTTGAAGTAAAAGGGCTTTCGAAAAGTATCCAATCTTGCAAACATATAAGCATCTCCACAATCGGCCACCCACGTATGGGCTATAGTATGCTTTTTACGCCTGGCCCAGGCCACGCCCCAATGCACGGGGAATGGAACTGCAAAGGATATCATCATATCATACCCTTGCTCTGTGCGGAGCATTTCTTTCACCTTAAACATTTCAATTATTGCCGGATACTCAAATAAAACAGCTATGACTCTTAAAAATATCTTCAGCCCATAAGCAAGAGGTTTAATTTTTAATGTACCCCCCC
Source organism: Carboxylicivirga longa (assembly GCF_050589825.1). Taxonomy (NCBI): domain Bacteria; kingdom Pseudomonadati; phylum Bacteroidota; class Bacteroidia; order Marinilabiliales; family Marinilabiliaceae; genus Carboxylicivirga; species Carboxylicivirga longa. The sequence continues at coordinate 324,109 of NZ_JBNGOZ010000002.1, forward strand.
CCGAAAAATAAGGCTTACTCCACATCTTTAAGCTAAACGGATACATTTTAAGAAAATCGGTGTAATCAAAATCCCTAAACTTTGAAATGACGGTTACTTCATATCCCTGTCTACAAAGCTCTTTAGCCAACTCCGTAGCTCTAAAGCTGCGTGGTGACACTTCGGGATGAAATGCGTTTGATACTAAAAGTATTTTCTTCTTATCCATTGATTTGGGGAACTTCTTCGATAAAAACTTCTTCCTTTAAAGTATAAATGGCCATAAGCGCATTCACATTCATCTGATAGGGCTTTCGGATTAAAACAGGCGATAAATACCTCTTTATATGTAAAGGATATAACTTCATTGGATATAAAATCGCTCCGACAGAATTGGCTTTAAGAGCAAATATGCTATTTGTTCCTTCACCGATTACAACCTTTCGTTTTAAAACCGATACAATATAGCTCTTTAAAAGCTGAGGGACCATATCTGCCATTTTACTTTTGGGGGGCACAACTTTTTTGTATTTATTAATAACAGGCAGTTCCTGAATATTATTATGGAACAGTCTTTTATTAGCAACATGATACATGATCTCTCTTTCTATCCGGTCGTCAAAGTCTAATTCATGCCAAAAGTCAATCACCTCCTTTTCCCAAAATGGGATACGCCAATTTAATCCGAAAAACTCGTATGCCCTGACACTATTGATTATGAATTTGGATTGTCGCTCCTGCCAGTTAAAAAACTCAGGAAAGCTCTTATTGGATTGTTCACCCTCATCGAACAGACCAGCTAATGTTGATACAAATTTCGGGTAACTTTTGATGCTCGGAAATAAGGTGTAATATTTATTAAATACAAATTTCAGTGCCTCTGCTTGAGTCGAAATATTTTTGATATTTATATTTGCAGCCTCTGTAAAAGCCGTGTGCCCGGGTACCACAACATCATTTTTACAGATTACACCTTCATCAATTAGCTTTTTCAATGCAAGAAAATCCTGAGAATGAGGCAAACAACAGCCATTAAAAGCATATCTTACATATTTATCAAAAAGCCCATTTCTGTGTAATACCTCCCATTCCTTTTCAGAATATTCAACAAAATACCATTTAAAGCTAAACGCTTCAGCTGCCTGTTTGCTATAAGCAACCTCCTGAGATGATCTAATACCATATGTAAAACAAATAACATTCTTACAACCCAATCGATATAGATAACTAATAATCAACCGAGAATCTAAACCACCACTTAACGGCACTATCCAATTCTTTACATTTGGACAGCTTTTAAGCATGCGTTTGAAGGTTTTGATCAATAAATTGTCGATTTGGTCATAAACATGCTCGAAATGTAAAGCTGACTTCTTCCTTAATGGATCTGATTTAAGTACAAAATATCTTTTAAAAATAATATTACCATCTAAAACAATGGCCATCTCTCCGGCTTGAATGCCTTTTACATTTTTATACACAGTTCTGTTTCCTGTTACTAACCCAGCGAGTAAAAATTCCTCCTGGGCCAGTTTATCATGTTCTTTTTTGAAGATTAATTGGCCAATATGATCTGTGACAATTAAGTTAGAAGCGTCATTAATAATGTAGAGTGGATAATTACGCGTATAATCGCAGGCAATTAGATACTGAGATTTATTCTTTAAAATAAGTGCAAAATTTCCATTGCCGTTTGGCAAAAAGGTATCCAAAATGAAACTTACCAATTCCACTTCTTTTTCTTTTATCTGTGCAAAGAGAACTGCTAATTCAGATGCTTTTAAAAAAAGTGTAGATCTAAATTCAATATATCCAATAAAAAAGATTGAAAATTCTGAAGTCTCAAACTTTATCCAACTTTTATTAACTAAGTCAATTTTCATAGCTCGCCAATGTTTACTAAATAAAATTAATTTGCTAGTTATCGGAATCTTTCGATTTATCCAGAAGTCTTCTAATAGAATATAATGTGGTCAATATAATGGGATTAACCTGGTATGGGTATCTATCAATAAATTTTATAAAATAAGCTTGCGTATTTGGTGGAAAATCCTCAATCGGTTCGAGCATGTCCTTAACTGAATTGGCCGACAAGGCAAATACCTGATTTAAGCCTTCGTTAAGTCTCGCTTTTCTTTTTAATAGCCGCAAAAACCGTTGTAAAAGGCTCTCAGGGATATTCCTTTTCACTATTTTTATAAGTGCTGCTTTTACAGATTTCTTCGTTTCAGATGCAAATGGAATTTCCAGTAGCTGCTCAACCAGCCCTCCGTTCTTTTCCAATTGATACAGTGGATCCCTTTTAACCCTCTTTTCTACAGGCATTTTCATCCAAAAATTAAAAATCTCCCAGTCCCACATGGGTTGATAATTTTTGAATCCGAAAAACTCATAAGCTCGCACACTATTAGTAATATATTTCGACTGTCTTTCCTGCCAATCACAATAGGCCATAAAATTTCTAGGTTCGACATTTGCCTCATCATACATTTCACTAAGTGCATCATGCATAAGTGAATCATCTTCTAAATCTCGCTTCATAGCCAAAATCTTCGAATACACATAAGTAAGTGCCGATTCTTTATTTTTCAGTTGCAGTGTTTCATTACCAAAAACCGTTTCAGTTTCTGTTACTACTGTATGTCCCGGCAAAAAAATATCTCCACTGTTGAATATTCCCTTTTGCTTTAACTCATAAATTGCCAAAAAATCCTGGATATGTGGTGTAGAAACACCATTGAAAGCATAATCAATGTATTCCCCAAATAGGCCGTTGCTATGCAGGGCTTGCCATTTTTCAGCTGTATATTCCACAAAATGCCATTCATATCCGAGAGCTTCAGCCACCTGTTTGCTAATTTGTGCTTGTGTATTATTAGGAATACCATAAGTAAAACAAATCACATTTTTAACACCTAAACGATACAGATAGTTAACAACAAGGCGTGAGTCATGTCCACCACTTAAAGGGACTAACCAATTGTTGACTTGTGGATTGTTCTTAACCATTCGAGAAAAAACCGATAGAAACAGTTTATCAAAAGCCGAAATAAAATCATCCTGTTTTTTATAAAAATCTGGTTTCTTGGAAGGCCTAAATATGAAATGCCGATGAGATTCCATTTCCTTTTCATCAATTGATACCAACTCTCCTGATTGTACCCGATAAACACCTTGATACAAAGTGCGATTCCCAAGCACATTTCCATAGGCTAAAAACTCTTCAAACCTATTTATATCAATCCTAAAAGCTCCGTTTTCCTTCTGAAACGCCTCAAGGTTATCCGTAATAAAAAATTGATTACGAAAATTACCATAAAACACAGGGTAGCTGCTAATAGCATCAGATACCAAGAAGATTCTATTATTACTTATAACTATTAATAAATATAGTCCTGTTGTTACCTTTAAGCGCTCAATCAAACATGTCTCTATTTGTGTTCCGCTGTGTTTTATTGATCTAATCGTATCTTCAATCCATTTATCTGCACCGTCATCCCAATTCGCACGCATTGGATTACCCTGAATATAGACAATGCGATTGTTGATTGTAATTTTTTGCGGTTTTAATTTCGAATAAAAATAAGCACCACTAAATTCCTTCATCTCAGTTTACAATTTTATTTTGCAAAAAATCCCTATCTTATTACATACCGCTAACTCAGACACTTTTGAACAATTTTTCCGCCTTAAATTTCAGAGAATGCCTTATAGAAAATAATACCCAGTATAAATACACAAAATGAATGGAGAGATTATAATATCTGGCTATTTTTGTATAAAAACGACTGCAACCTGCATTATCTAATTTTCTTAATGATCCTGTTTTTAAAGATGCATGCAGTTGAGGGTAATACTTTATATACTCCTTTATTTTTACGCTTACCAAAAACATAAAAGTAAAATGAATAATAGACTGGTTTACGAATTCTTTTTGCCCGGTTTCAATACATTTATTCAATTTGAAGATATGCAGGTTATTCGCTGCTTTCAAAAACCCTGTTCTGGCTCTATCGGTATTAAACAAATTGCTATGCGTCGCAGAGCCCGGGCGGGTAGTGCGCATATAAAAAGGAGTATTAATAAATATAACCCGTTGTGCCAAACAGGCAGCTCTTGTTATCAACTCTCCATCTTCTAAATAAGGTACCTCGGAAAGGTACCGAATGGTATGCTGATTAAAAAAGCTCCTCCTGAAAAAAATCGCGACAGACCTGTGAGGATCCCTGATTTCTACTTTCCCTTTTTCGTAACGATTGAAATATTGAATTCCTGATATTACCTTGTCTTCTTTATAAATTGGATCATAACGATATTCTTCTTTTAACTGGCCATCTAAAATAACATAGCCGGTATAGCCTATATCCACTTTAGACTGATCGAGGATTTTCAATTTCTCTGCAAATACATTAGGCAGCACATAATCATCCGGATCGATCATTAAAAGGTAATCTCCTGTTGCCCGATCAATTCCATTATTCCGAGCAACAGAAACACCTTGGTTTTCCTGGTCAATGAGTACAATATTGCTAAATTCATTCTGCAAAGTTCGCACCACCTCCTTGCTATGATCAGGAGAACCATCATTAATACAAATCAACTCGTAATCTTCTTGTGGAACATCTTGATCTTCGAGACTTCTAATGCATCTTTCAACATAGGGTGCGACGTTATACATGGGGATAATAACCGACAATCGTTTCATACTACTGGCTTAGCCTTTGCTGTTTTTGTAATAATGATTAGTTATACAATTCATTTTTCTGTAAATTCCGATTCAACATTTTCCTAAACTTAACAAAATACTTGAACGGATTAAGATAAATAGTAAAAGCAGAATGCAGACACCTATTAGCAGGGATATCTTTATTAAAGAAAGGCAACCTAAACAATTGTGATACCATCCATTGATATTGACAATTTAGCTTTATATCAATTGGTATATTAGGATATATATATATCCTTCTAAATGCCTCTTGGCTGAAGTAATTGGGATTAATTAAAAGCTTGTTACTATTATTATTAATGGCCGCACGGTGTTGCCGATAATTAACTGTAACCTTATTCATAAAATGAAGTTTATGCCCATTCCTGGTTAGATTTAGCCAAAGCGGGTAGTCTTCCAATAACTTAAAACGCTCATCAAAACTACCCACCGACAATAGCGTTTCTCTATGAATAAATAAGGAAGGCGTATAATGAATCCTATCGGAAACCAGGAGCTGTCGGTATTGCGATTGAACTGTCCTCCCAGGGTACATAATGCTATTGGGATTAAAGGGTTCTGTTGGAGTTGTTTTAATATAATTTTCTTTCGAAAAAGTGTTTTGATAAATATCAACAGCTGAAAATAACACCCTTATTTCAGGATGTTCGTTCACCCACCGTATATTATCCGCTATGCAATCACGTTTAAGCCCATCATCACCTGCAGGGAAACAAAGCCATTGACCACCTGCCCTCTTAAGTCCACGATTAGCATTTGCTGCGACACCCGTATTAATTTTAGAACCTATTATTTCAGTAGACACAAACCTATGCCCGTTGGCTTTAATCCATTCATGACATATAGAAACTGTATTATCAGTAGAACAATCATCGGTGATTATCAATTCAATATCGGGCCATGTCTGCTGACTAATACTGTTCAAAGTTTCTTCAACAAAAGAGGAAGAATTATAAGTAACAACAATAACAGAAACAAAGGAACCCACTAAATATTAATTCTTTAAATTTTATACATTACTTCCGCTTCAACCTATCTCTAATCATTTGTTTAATGTCTATCATTTTGTTTAGTTGACCATAAGAATACAAAACTATTAACACGAGTAAGCAAATCCCGACAATATATTTAACCAATACATTGAGGATAAATACGGATAAGAAAGACATAAGCACAAGTCCATAGGTAGTAGCAAATCTACCGTAAAACTTTTTTGGATAAAAAAAACCATATTTTCTATTAAGAACAAGATATCCAATTAAACTACCAATTATAAATGACAAAATAAACGAAACGCCAAGACCATTTAACCCATAAAAATAATAGAACAGAAGATTTAATGTCAGGATGAGTATTCCTGATACAATTTCTAAAATCAGAAAAATACGACCATCCCCTTTGGCCAGAAACACATAGCCCATTGCCCATGATACAGCCTTAAACTGCATTCCCAGAACTGTTAAATTAGCAAACATAACAATTGGCAAAAAAGCCTCGGTATAGAGTACCCTAACGGCGAGAGGCATGGTTACAATTAAAAGTGCTAATAACGGTGCCATAATTAACAAGGCCGCCTCTGCCTGTTGACTTACCAAAACCCTAATCTTCTGATTATCTGACTGTATCACTGATAGTCTCGGAAAATAATCTGTTGCCATAGCTGTGAATACGATTCCAGTATATTGCCCAACCACTCCCCAACCTGCATTATAAAGTCCTACTTGCTCTACTCCACCGTGGTTACTAATAAATGCACTGAGAAGGTAAGTAGATAAACTTGCCAGAAAACCGGCAAGGGTCATTGAAACACCAAGCTTTGCCATATCAAACCCTCTATCTCTTGTTTCTCTAAGACTCAGGTGTACATTTTGAACAGACACTTTTCGAGAATAATTCCATGAAAGAATCAGTGCGATTATTGAGCTAGCAATCATTGAAGGTACAATTCCCTCTAAGCCATAGAAGTAATACAACGGGATGGCTGTTACAAGCCCTAATGCAGACCCCAGCACTCCAGCTTTAGCCAAATCTTTTAACCTCCGTGTACCTTGCAAAATAGCTTTTTGCCCCTCAGTTAAGGAGTAGAGAAGCAGAGTCACTGATAACCATACAAATGCCCAAGTATAATCAGCATTACCAAATGACCACTTGCTTAATACAGGAGCCAGTGAAATAGTAACAATTGATCCTAGCAAACCTGTTAACCAGGCCCATCTCCTAAGGGTCATAACTGATTTAGCAATTCCTACCATATCACTATTGCCATGGGCCTCAGAAACATCCCGCACAGCACTAAAAGCAATACCTAAACCAGTTATGGATATTATCAATTGTATGGGTGCATTCAAAAGCCCCATTATTCCTACTCCGGTTGTACCAAGTAATACAGCAACAAACTTAACGCGCACTATACCAATAATGATGTTAAAAACCTGCACGCCGCCAAAAAGAGAAGTAGCCTTAAATATTTGGCGATATGAAGATTTTTCTTCATTAACGGATTGCATCTTCGTTGTAGCACGCTCTTTGTTTTCAGCAATTAAATCTTCCTTTAAATCTCGAACGTCCTGTTTCAAACTGATAAGCTTCTTTTTACCCCCCCTTCACTATCCGTAACAATTAGTTTGGCATGAATTTCCCATGCCATTGTGTCCAAATAGCCAACCGGTTCTATAAATAAAATACTTTTTCTATCTCTTGCTAATCAATCCATTTTGCTGCCCATGTGAACCTCCAACTATCCCAGGATTATAATCAGGCTGACGTATATCTAATTCATCAACAACATTTCTGACATATTAGAATATGAAACTTGCCTGATCATAACATTTCCCTATTTAAATCACTTTGCAAAAGGATGCTTTGCGAGAGGTTTCTTAGCAAAAGGATGATAGTCACCAATTAGCCCAACCGGCTTTTCATGACGAATTGCATGAACAATTTCGATAGCCTGTCTTGGAGCTTCCAGCCCGTAACCACCACCCGCCAATATTTCTTGATAACTGCGGGTATGCAAGTCGGTAAAGCCATTACTGAATTCCAGCTCCACCCCTTCGATCAATAGGGATCGATATGTACGTTGCCCTTTAGCAATAACTTTTGCTGGCAATACTTCATCGTTAATGGATAAAAACCAACGCACACGAGCTCTCTCAAAATAAAGAAATCCGGCCGCCCTGTCATGGGTATGGATATGAACAATATTTTGCTTCACATTACCAAATATATATGATAGCATGTCGTAAAAATGCACGCCGATATTTGTGGCAATACCACCCGATTTAGACAAGTCGCCCTTCCATGATGTGTAATACCAATTTCCGCGCGAAGTCAAATAAGTGAGATCTATATCGTAGATTTTATCCTTCGGACCATTGTCAACACGTTTTTTTAAGGACACAATGCTTGGATGCAAACGAAGTTGTAATATATTATATATTTTTTTCCCTGTATCTTCAACCACTCTTGCCAAGGCATCAATGTTCCATGGATTTAACACCAATGGCTTTTCACATATTGCATCCGACCCTCTGCGCAAGGCCATGCGTATATGTGCATCGTGTAAGTAATTAGGAGTACAGATGCTCATATAATCTAAGTCTATCCCTTTATCATATTTTAACTTCTCGATATGACGATCAAAACGTTCCGTCTCCACAAAAAATGCTGCATTGGGAAAAAAGCTATCCATAATGCCTACACCATCATAAGGATCCAAAGCTGCAATTAGATTGTTACCTGTTTCTTTGATTGCCTGCAAGTGTCGCGGAGCGATATAGCCGGCAGCTCCTATTAGGGCAAATTGCTTCATGAGATTATACTATTCTAACAATATGAATAAATATACTACTAAGTATTGGATCAAATCCAACTTGTATACAACACGGGTTTTTCGTGAAAGTTACCAAATCATCCATGAAAGGTATTGAGAACATCCACTACAAACTTTACTTCACTTTGAGTCATTACCTGACTAATCGGTAAAGAAAGTACTTCGTGATGTATCTTTTCAGTTATCGCCAGAGATAAACCATTCATGTTTTTATATGCTTTTTGCTTATGGGGTGGAATGGGATAGTGGACAAGAGTTTGCACTCCTTGTTCCGTTAAGTATTCCTGCAAAGCATCCCGCTTGGGGTAGCGGATAACAAACAGGTGCCATACGTGTGATAGATTATTAGCTGCTGACTGTTGGCGATTAGTTATCGGTAGAATTACATCCGGGTGTATGATGTTTTGCAAATAATAATTCGCAATCCCCCGGCGATGCTGATTGTCTTCGTCCAGGCGTTTTAGTTTAATCCGTAGCATGGCAGCTTGTATCTCATCCAAGCGGGAATTCAAGCCCTGATAGTCGTTTACATACTTATTCATGGATCCGTAATTGGCCAATGCGCGTATGACATTCGCTAACTCCTTATCATTGGTGGTAACAGCACCCCCATCGCCCAAGGCGCCCAGGTTTTTACCAGGGTAAAAGCTATGGCCTGCGGCATCGCCAAGTGAACCGGAACGGATAAGTGATTGAGCATTGAGTGATGAGATTTGGGCACCGGCGGCTTGTGCATTGTCTTCAATAATTTTCAGTCCGAACTGATTGGCCAAGGCCTGCAATTTTTCATCCCAGCAAACTCGTCCATATAAATGAACCACCATAATGGCTTTTGTTTTGGGGCTTATGTACTGCTCTATTAGGTCAATATTCAGATTATAGCCATTGATATCCGGCTCCACCAAAACCGGCTTTAAGTTATTGTCGGTAATCGCAAGTATGGACGCAATATAGGTATTGGCGGGTACGATTACCTCATCGCCTTCGTGCATCAAGCCCATTTGGATATAGGCTTTCAGAATCAAACGCAGCGCATCCAAACCATTACCCACTCCAATACAGTGATTTACACCTATATATCTAGCATATTCCAATTCGAAATTATCGACTTCTTTACCCAGGAGGTACCATCCACTTTCAATCACCTCTTGCACAGACCTAGAAATTTCAGGCTCAAAGCTTGCCGTTATTTTCTTTATATCTAAAAACTTAATCATTTACAGGTTCTGTAAGCATTTTTACTTAAATAGAAAGTCCTTAATTATTGCCACAAAATAATCCAAATCCTCTTTCTCCAAAGCCTGATGTACAGGAATAAAGAAGGCCTCTTCACCATAAAACACACTACATTGCACCCCGTGGGCATAAAAATGCTTTTTGAGTTCAGGCAGGTCTATTCCGCTACCTTTGGCTTTGAACATAAATACTCCAGGCATAATTCCCTGTTTCAATTCAAATCGTTCACTAAATCCCATATCATGCAATTCTTGACTAAGATAATTGTAGTTACTAACACGCTTTTCTATTATTTTTTGCCGAGAATCAATATAGTAAGACAATACATTTTTAATATACCTTAATAACTTATCATCTATTTGATAATGCTGTTTAACTGATTTTAAATCATTGGCTACCAAAAGACCACCAACTTGTAGCGGGAAGGTTTTTGGGAAACTGTAAATCACGTAATCGCCAACAGTCCCGGGATCAGCTCCAACGCCTTTGGAAAAAAAAGCGTTGGCACAATCTTCTATAATGGGTAATCCATATTCCTTTAATCTTTCAGGATGATCATACGGGAAGCCAAACTCATGGTTGACAAACAAGACTTTGGTTTCCTGCATAATTTCTCGCGACCAATTACAAAATTTCTCTATCTCCCTGGTTACGCATCCGCTGATGTAAAAATTACCGGATGTAGTTAAAATAGTTACTACATCATCCTTCTGCAAGTTTAAACATTGCAAAGCAAAATTAATGGCTTGTCGCCCATTTTCAGTATAGGTGAACTTTCTTCCATCAAAGCGCTCGTTGAAATACTTATCAATTGTATTGTCATCCGGTAAACAATGATTGATCGCTACATCTTTGGTGCGAAAAGGACCGATACGATAACACGGCAAGCTATATGGGTCAGGGTTAATTATAAACATTAGGACGGATTACTATTCAAAGAAAATGAATATTTTAGGGAAGAAATAGCTTCGTGCGTTTCTTTAAAGCGCAATAACCCAACGTTTGGAATGCTCTGCTCCGTTGATATTCCCAAGTCAACATACTTGTAACTTAGTTCTTTATAATGCTTCCACAAGTTAAATAGCATAAAATCCATAGCACGCAGTGAACGTCCATGCTCATTATCTCCCCAAAAAAGCGCAAATACAATATCGGAATGAAAACGATAAAAAATAGCGGAAGCCACCATTAATCCGTCAGGGGATGTCACTTTAAAAAAATCAACAGCCCATATTTTTTTTACTCGACGTATATCCTCTAAGGTCATGAATATAGGCCGATCATACCTCGCCCTGTTCTGTTTGATGATCCCATAAGCTATTTCCTGTTCCTCCGCAGAAGAGATACTATCAAATACAAGCTTATTTCTCAAAGACTGACGGTAATATTCACGGCTATTTTTCTGTTTGTATCGATTATTAAACAAGCGAAGATCGACCCAACTTGTAATTTCAGGAATTTGATATGTAAAACCACTTCTAACGAATGAGCTAATGCATTTTGCATTAAAAGAAGGCGTGTAAATATCAGGTGGCAATGTTATCTGAAACTGCTCATTTGTATTATCATAGAAATACCTTTTTAAGGAAGAAATAAAAGCATCTATCCTATCTACATAAATATTCTCTTTTTTATAATGAAAACCACCGAAAGGAGCCGAAAAGGGGGATAAAAGATTCTTATCCTTCACCCCAGCTATCAAACCCATTTCAGGTTTATCAACTTCTTCAACCAAACAAACCAGCTCATCTGCTTTAAACCTATTTAATTCAATAAAGCAACTTGTTATAAAAGGATTTCTCTGATCAGGAAAAAGATCGCAGTAGGTGTTATAATCTATTTCAATAAGCATATTTATTGCATTTTATATGCCAAAAAATCTTCATACCCCCGAATATAATCTTCCTCACTATACTTTTGGGATGCCAACACAAAACAAATGGCGCCTGATGAAAAATTGACGATCTCACGCCATATGCCGGGAATTACCATTAGACCAAAATTAGGTCTATTCAGTTGAATGATTTTTTTCTGTTGACCATCGTCAATAATTACATCAAAGCTGCCACTGGCTGCCACTATTAACTGATATAAATTTTTATGGGCATGACCTCCCCGCTCTGAGCCGCCGGGTACATCGTACAAATAATAGATACGCTTCACATCAAAGGGCAAGTCGGCACCATTTTGCACGATGGTAATATTACCGGCAGGATTGTGTATTTTCGGCAATTCCACCACATTACAATTGTGGATGTCGGATACGTAACTTAGCATAGGGTGAGTTTTTTAAAAACTTTAAAATCACGAATATAATCATCAACCTCGTAATTTGTAGAAGCTATGATAACCGCCAATGAGTTGGTAGAGAAGTTCTCAAGTGAGCGCCACATCATCTGCGGCACAAATACGCCACTGTAAGAGCGGTTCAAAGAATATTTATACTCCTTTTCTCCATCGTTTAGTACCACATCAAAACTTCCCGATAAAGCAATAATCAACTCCTGCGTTTTCTTAAAAGCATGACCACCTCGGAGCTGTCCCCCAGGCACATCATAGATCCAATAAACCCGCTTGATTTTAAAAGGAACATGCTCCTGCTCTTCTACAAAAGACAGATTACCCCGTTGATCGAGGAATTTTGGTAATTTAATCAACAAAGGCTTTAGAGCAACATTTGTAGTACGTTCATTAAGCATGCTGAAAAATTTTATGATTTAACACTTACATAAGATTGATACTTTTTACCATATCCATATTTACCATGTTGCTCAATCGTCTCATTTACCACCAGCGATAAATGATCAACACCAAGCGTCTGTATCTCACCAATGGCTTGTGCCATGGCCTTACGGTAAGTATGCCCCATACGAATTACTAGGACATTCGCATCAGCTAATGGCAATAGATGGTGTGTATCTGAAATTAAAGCCACAGGCGCTGAATCAACGACAATAAAATCATAACGCGATTTTAATTGTTCAAACATGGTTTTTGTAGCTTTAGAAGCGGTTAATTCAGATGGATTTGGCGGTACTGGTCCGGCTCCAATAATATCAAGATTAGGGTAATCTGTAGTTTTTATTACTTCGTCTAAGCTATGCTGGCCAATTAAGTAAGTTGAAACACCTTTGTCTTTTTTAATATTAAAAACAGTTTCTGTTTGAGGGTTTCTCAAATCAAACCCGATTAATATCGTCTTCTTCCCTAATAAACTATAAACAGATGCCAGGTTGATAGCTGTTGTTGTTTTACCATCTTCAGGCATTGCAGAACTAATCAAAATCACCGGACTCTTCTGTGTTTTTGAGACAAACTGCAATTTACTACGCACCAAACGATAAGCCTCAGCTATATTTGACTGGGGGTTATCTAAGACCGTCATATTCTTTTTCCCCTTGATGCGAGGAATACTTCCCAACAAAGGCAGCGTTGACAAACTTGAAAGATCCTCTTCTCGCAAACGCTTATTCATGCTAAACAAAATAAAGAGAATGACCATCGGTATTGCCGAACCCAGAAATAAAGCGACGAAGTTAATCATAGTAGGATTGGGCGATACCATTTGACTAAAGGCAATGCTGGCAGGATCCACTACTTCACTGTCAGAACGGTTGGACGCCTTTTGCATCTGCAACTCTGAACGTTTTTCCAGTAAAAACGTATAAAGAGCATCGTTAATCCTGAACTTTCTTTCAATACCTAAAAGCTGCCGCTCAGTAACCGGAAGGGCACTTGCCTGAGCATTGGCGCGTCCGATTTGAGATTGATTTTCTTGCTTGGCAAGGTAATTGGCACGTTTAAGACCGTTAAGCGTCTCTAACAACTCTTGCTTTTTTGTCTTCACCTGCTCTGTTAACAAATTACGCAAAGGGTTCTTATCACCACCACCGGCACTAGATAACTGTGCCTGCAACTCGGCCAACTCGGTAACTAAGGTGGTCAGTGCCTCATCCTCAAGACCCATACTAACTGGTAGCGGCACCTCACCATCCTCATTATTTTCCAAATAAGCAGATAAATAATCGTAATAATTGGCCTCTAGCCGCAAACGGGCACGTTCGTTTTCCAAATCGCTGACCTGAGTAATCAATTGCTGCCCCTGCGCCGACAAATTCATCACACGGCGTGATGAGCGAAATTGCTGCAACTCATTTTCTGTGATCACAAGTGAGTCGGTGATACCTACCAGTTGAGAATTAATAAACTGAATCTGACGATCCGCTTCAGCATTTTTCTTCTCTAGCGATAAATCCTGAAAAACGTCTGTGAGGCTGTTTAAAAAGTCTACATCTCTGGCACGGTTAGTTCCCATCAAACTCAATTCCAAAACAGAACCTGAACGGGATGCAACCCCTACTTGTAACCGATTATTAAAATATCGCACCAGATTCTCCGTATTATACTTGACAAAGCAAAGGGTTACATCCTTATTTTGAATAAACCAATCCGTATTATTACAAATAATCCGAAACCAACCATCACCATAATCCACCTTTTGGCCAAATGTCGCTTGATGGTTATAAGCATCATATTCTGAGATCATTTTATATTCATCATTACCCAAATAAATAACACTAAATTCTACATTCATGGGCAAAGCGCATTTTTCACTGATGACCAGTTCGATAGGAGAATTTTTATAAAGGGGAAGGTTGTTACGTTTTGTCTTGTAATAATACTCCATTTGTAAATCCAGTTTTGCCAGAGCACGACGCGTTAGCTCACGGGAAGTGAGTATCATCATCTGGTTATCGATACTGCGAACTCCGCCCGGCAAACCCATACCCTGCAACAACTCTTCGTTATCGGCTGTGTTTCTATCATCAGCCTCATAAATAAGCACCGATGTAGACACCTGATAAACAGGCAGTGAATGACCAATGAAAAAACGGGCACCCAACAAGGCAATTCCTATACTGATTACAAAAACATACCAGCGTTTGAATATAATTTTAAGAACTAATCCTGGGTCGAGTCCCCAACCATTACCTTTGGTACTCAATTCATTATTTCTTTTTAAACTCTGCATCTCAATTATTTCTGTTCTAACAAGCTAACCCAATACCTAATTCGTTAACGTTCAATTCAATTACTACTTACAGAACAAATGAATTTAACCTTTAGTGGACCTCCCCGCCTACCGGCAACCCTCCTAAAATTCAGGAGGGTAATGCCTTTAACATGGTGTTACTCTCGCTGTGCTTCTATTAAAGCATAAATAACCAATCCCATATTGATTACTCCCAAAGCTAAAGAATAGATAAAGGCATTCATCTGGAAAGTACGACCCCTCAACGGAGGTGCATAAATAATATCATTGGGCATCACGTAGTAATATTCTGAGCTGAGTATACTGCGATCGCGCAGACGAAACTCCTTGATGACGGGTCCGAATTCTGTGGGACGTATCAGTTGTATCTTCATCCGATCACTATAATCACTCAAATCGCCTCCCAACGAAAGCGCCTCAAAAATAGTAACGCGATCCTTCTCCAGGCGGTAGCGCCCCGGATTATTGAACTCACCAATAAGGCTGATGGTATTATTAACTAAACGCACGCGTATAGCGGCATCTTTCACATAACTTTTAAAAGCTTCATCTAGCTTAGCGCTGATCTCTTCAACTGTATCGCCGGCAACCAAAATCTTACCTACATATGGAATTTTGATATAGCCACGCGCATCAACCGGGTAACTAATAAAAACTGCAGATTCCTCACTTATTGTTCCTTCTCCCGCCGAGGCATTAAACATCTCCGACCAGCGAGGATCAGGTGTCACCACATTGATATAAAGATAGTCATAGGGCTTCACCTCATAGTCGGCAGGCGTTACGTGGTTTATCAACTCACTTAACTCCCTAGATAAGTCAGCATCGGGCTGGAGATAAGTCAGCTTTTTCTTAGATACACAGGAACTTATAGTGAACACAGCTATCAATACAAATAAAAATCTGGTATGGGATGTTCTCATTATATTTGCTTTACGCGGTGAATTTCTCGTTTCAAATTTATCTTAGCTGCATGCTTGTATTACAACCTTAGTAGCCGAGGGAGATGTGATTAACAAACTTGTTTTAAATGGCTCAAAAACTGTTTATACTGCACTCATTAACTCTTGACGACAATTAACTAAGGGTTTACTAATAATCATATTCAAACTGAAAAATATCAAAATTGCCCAGTCGATTGGATGAAAAATAGCCCAGGTGATCGATGGCATCTATAAACACCCCAATCTCATCGTACTCGGTGTTAATGGGTGCACTCAAAGCCATAGGAGTTGTCCATTTATCATTGTTACTGGTTGTCACAAAAATATCTTTACCTCCATATCCTTGGTGTCCATCTGATGAAAAGTAAAGCTCACCGCCTCGACTCAGAAAGGGATATATCTCATTGCCCGCGGTGTTAATAGTACTCCCCAGATTAACCGGATCAGACCAATGACCGTGTTGGTAATACGAAACATATAAATCCATTCCCCCGTAGCCTCCCGGCTTATCAGACGCAAAGAATATACGCTGACCGTCATGAGAAAGACAGGGAGTTGTTACATTGAACCAATCATTACTTAAGGCAGCCTCCTGTATATTAAACCACTCCCCTTTATGGTTATCTGCTGAAAAAATTCCGAGCTTATTTAATTGTGCATGTCCACTTCCTTTTGCCGGATCCACATTTAGGTTGCGGGAAAATAATATATACTGATAATCAGCACCAAAAGTAACCGGACCATCATTAAAAGCTGTTGTTAAAGCCTTTGAAAAAAGCCTCACAAATCTTTTTCGATTCTTTTTATCCAAGCTGATCTGAAAAATATTTAGTGGCTCTCCTTGATTGCCGCCAACATTTTTTACAAAATTTGAATAACTACGATTGCTGCAAAAAATCAACATATTTTGGAAGCGTACAGGAGCAATTTCATCATAGCGATCGCTGCAAAATTCCAGCTTTGAAACACGATAGTGCGCTTCCTGTCCAAAAACAGGCAAAACAAGTAAAGAAGACAAAAATAATAATATCAAAAATCTATTCATACTGTGGTTCACGATACTCTTCAATAATCTAAAGGACTTATTGCATCGGCTTTAAAGCGCAGTGTATATTTAATCATCACCTCGTGTGAGGCTGCAGCATAACGTGCCAAACGACTTAACTCATGATGATATATGTATCCGAAATCCAGTTGATTTGTCACCTTTAACCGAAGCAATGCGCTTAACGAACGCTCATAACGGTAGGAGGCACCCAGCCATAGAAAACTTCGGTAGGCAAATAGCGCATTGGCATCAAACTGCCATTTTGTTTCATCAGGGATGTTAGCATAACGCAGCAGCACCGATGGTTCAATGGAAAAATCATTGGAAAACCTAAGTTCTGTGCCAGCATGCAGCAAATAATTAGCGTACTTCAACTGATCATATACCTCATAAGCTTCTTTCTCCGGCAAATAACGGTGATTAACTAATGAAGGAATAGACAAACCAACAAAAAAGGAAGGATGTGCATAATTTACTCCAAAACTAACGACCGGTAGCGCAAATATTTTTTCGTTCTGCAAATAATAATTATCGTCAGGATGCAGCGCCACAAGTTGTGAATAGTCCGTATTACTAAACTTCACCCCTCCTCCAATTCCCAGGGAAAGTATGCCCTTTGCGGTATAAACACGGTAGGCATAAGAAAGAAACACCTGATTATCGGTAGTTACTCCTATCTTATCGTGTGTCAGCATCAGACCGAGTCCTACCTTGCGCTTAAAGAAAGGAGCATCAGCACTAATATTAATACCCGATGGCGCCCCATCCATCCCCGCCCACTGCTTATTATAAAAGGCAAACACATTCAAGGCCTCCTCCGCTCCTGCCATGGCCGGATTAATGGATACGGGATTTAGCAAGTACTGCGAATTATCCGCATTTAACTGTGCCTTGGCTGTCAATAAAAGCCCACCATAAACAATGACAAGAAAGATGCTTTTTCTCAAAAAAATCATTTATTAATTACAAAAAATCCGGAAAAGGGCTGTCTGCGGGCAGATGCCTTGATGGAATAAAAATACGTTCCGTTGGGCAGTAACTGCCCACGTTGATCTGTGCCTCGCCACTCATTGTTATATGCGTTATTACGGTACATCTCCACGCCACGACGATCAAAAACAATAAACTCAACGGTACCCAGCGATTCAATGCCCTCCAGAAAAAAATAGTCGTTTTTACCATCGCCGTTGGGCGATAGAAAACCCGGCACCTTCAAATCATTAACGACAAGGGTTACATAATCAAAACTCGATGGACAGGCTTCATTGCTTACCGTCCAGCGAAACACATTGGTGCCTATGCCGAGGTTACGAACAAGCGTTTTTGATTGATTCGGGTTTGTGACAATTCCACTGCCTTCGAATAACTCCCATATTCCGGACTCACCACTTGACAGTATGCGGGCATTTAATTCGTAATCAAATTTATAGTTTAGCACTGTATCGCGACCGGCATACGCCAAAGGAGGTGCTAATACGGTGATAAAATCCTGCTCAATCCGATAGGTTTCGCCCTTATCGGTAAGTGTTAGCGTAACAGTCTTTTTTCCGGGTGTTTCGTAACTCACCGTCACAGAACCTGCTTCATCTGAACTTGCCGGGCTTGCCAATTCGCCAAACTCCCAATAATAAACAGCTTCGGTCGAAGCTCCTTGTGTAAGATTATAAAAGGTGAGATCTGAATTGGTGCATACTGTAGAATCATTGGCACTAAAATTAACGACTTGCGCCGGCGCTGATATAACAGCCAAACCATAGCAGCATAAGCACAGGAAGTAAGTTAAAAGATACTGGTATGAAGAAGTATTCATCAAAATTTTATTGACAGTATAATATAGAACTGTTTATCAACCACTTGCCCAAAACCTCAACACCAATTTATCACAAGATAATGAAGGCTTTCGGCACGCTGCCGCCTGGTCAGTCCCACCCTTTAGAGTGACTAACAACGGCGAAAAGAGGTATCATAAAGGGCTTACGCAATTTTAGCGCAACTTCCTTGAATGATTAATTTATGTTTTTATTTCTTAATAATCCCTATTCTAAAGTAATAAAAATACCTTACTATAAGAACCTAATTTGATCAACTTACAATATGCTTATACAAGCGCATGACTTTTTACACACAAACAGTTACAGTGGAGCTGCAAGCTTTAAAAGTAAGATTTCAAGTGATACTATTGCAAGCTTGCCTTTATCCCACTAACGCCAGATATGTTAATACTTGTTTAAATCGAGCGCAAAAAAAGTAGGCGACGAGTCGCCTACTCAATAATGATTCTACAATATTTTTACTACCAATCGGTGTAACAAATTTAATTTCCGGAATAACCCATCGGATACTCTTGCCAGTCTTCGGGAGGAATAGCTCCTTCATCGTCAAGATAGGCAGGGTATGTACCTTCAGGCATAAGCGGTATGGAATTGATGTAATCTATTTGCTCTTGTGTCAAATCACCATCACCATCTGTAAGCGTCCACAATGCTTCCTGCAGGTTCTCACTTATTTCATCATACTTGGCAAGGTCTTCAGCCGCCATGGCCTTTAATTCGTATTGATGAGCGGAAGTACCATAGTAAAACTCCTTATTGATCTTTCGCCATCCCAGGCGCTGAAAAAAGCGCTTCATTACCGGTGAGCTTGTAACTCCCTTCACCTTATATGTGACAGATGTATCTGACCCTGACCGACCACGATTAATACAAAATACTTCCAAAATAATATCACGTGTTTGATTGGCACGCAACCAGATGGGTGTCCAGCACATAAGCATACCATGTTGATATGCAGGGTCGGAAACTTCAAAGACCAAGCCTCGTGGCAACCAGCAGCAACGACCATAATCTTTCACATTGGTGATCGTCAATTTTATCTTAATAAAGCGCCCCGATCCATAAGAATTGAACCATCCCGAACCACTTTTAAGAGCCGCTGTACTTGGTACATAAGATTTAACTCCCGCATTTGATGATCCATAGTTTACTCCTATACCATCACCTATCACAAAACCCTCAGGAGCCTGATAATCTTCTACTACCTGCAATACACCTTCGGCAGTACCCATGCCAGGTATTTCTCCTGCCTGTTCTTCATCACTACTACAGCCCGCAAAACTCATCATTAGGGCAATCACAATAAGGTTAAAAGTATACTTCATAGCGTCAAAATTTACTAGTTTCTAATTTGAACAAACGATAACTCTTACTTCCACTTATCGCCTGTTTATTATCTTGCTAAATTCCAGCAAAAAACAATCAATGTCAATTATTTTATGACGAATGTTGAGCAGAACTAGTTAAACGCAGAGTAAACAATGGGCAATATTTTACTCAAAGCCATAAAACCATTTTCTTACTACCCAATTTCCTTTGGGAGTCAGATGAAAACGGGGAATAGAAAGAGGATCTTCACCTTGCGTAACAAAACCGGCCGCAGTAGTAAAGCCCAGTTGATAGCCATGTTTAACCAGCATCTGCCTACTCTTGTCTGAGTAATCTAGCAAAGTACCATTAGGATAGGCAAAAGTCACTGGGTGCTCATCCAAATACCGCAATGGGTGCATCAGCTCTTCATCTAAACGGTAGGCAGGCTGTTGAGCATGATGAATCAAATGTCGACTACCATGCGCCCCCAGATGTACGAGCGGATGAGCTGCCAGCTGCTGCATTTCACCCCCAGTAAGCAACTGATCATTGTTGTATTTCTCATATAATTCAGTCCACTGCGCTTGACTGAGCATCTCAACAGCTGTTTTAAGTAATACCTGCCCTTCTGCAAAGGGCAAATATTTAAAATGATTAACCACAAAATCAGCAGCCTGCTTGCGTGTTAATCCTTTTTTTAGCTGAAAAGTACTGCGACTATAAAACCGATGCAAAGCAGCCTTGGAAGCATATTGAAAAGCACAACGAATATAAAAAGATGGCATACGCTCCCCGTCTTCAATTAATCCGGTACTTACAAATACACTAAATGGAATATTATATGCCTCCATAATGGGCAACAGCGTTGTCAGGTTGTTTCGATATCCATCGTCGAAGGTAAAATGCACCCATGACCTTTGGGCTTTAAAACCAACACGACTAAGCTGCCATAAATCATCCATGCTAATAAAATCCACACCCATTCGTTTCCAGTAGTGCAATAAATCAACAAAATCCGCCTCTAAAATATGAAGGCGCTCGATATAACTATCCTGCCTCTTGGGAGCTACACCGTGCCCAAAATACACAAATCCTTTTCTTGAAAATCGAATTAACAAACGTGCCAGTCTTTCCTTCATTGTTCAAATTTCAGATGCCTCTATTCCTATACAGCAAGACCTGATATATATCATTATATTGCTGAGCGATGCTTGACCAGCGATAATTTGCCATTAGCCTGGAATAAGCAGCTTTGCATTTTTCCTCCATGCGCTTAGGGGTCTTAAGATAATTATCTAAGGTACTTGCGAGGTCAGCAACATCATCAACGCGAAAATATTCCACCTCATCATTACTAAAAATAGCTTTATTGGCAGGTATATCACTGCAAATAAGTGGTGTTCGCATCATTGCTACTTCTAATAGCATCATGGACATGGCTTCTGTTGATGAGGGAAAAACAAATACCTGCGCTTTTTTTACATAAGCCATCAGCAAGGCCTTGTCTTTTATCATGCCAAGAAATTCAACATTTAGGTGTTTGCGATAGGACAATAAGCTTTGTCCATAGGCCTCCAGCTGTGTGTAATCGCCTACAATAAGCACCTTTCCCTTATACTTCATACGAGTTAGCGCCTCCAGAAAAATATGACAACCTTTGAGGGGAATGATACGACCTGCTGCGAACATAATATAGTGGTCGTCAGATGGCAGAGCAGCAACAGCCTGATTCGGGTTCACACCATTGGGTATATAATGGGAGCGATGGGCGGGTACATTCCTAACCCGTCTGTGTTCGGGTTGGGACACAAAAGTGATGTGATTGGCAAAGCGAAACATAAGTTGCTCAGTTATTCGAAAAAACACCCGCATGCCACGTCCCCATTTATCCATTTGGTAGGTGCGACCGTGGTGAGTAGCCACTACTTTATAACGCAAACGAAGCAGGGGCACAATATAGCCAATATCAATCTGGTGGGTATGCACCAAGTCGTAGTTGCCAAATAAAAGGGCGTGTAAAGCCCCAACAAGATTATAGTAAAATATATTGAACTTGTGAGGTAAAAACTTTTTAAAGATAAACAAGCGTACCCCCTCATAGGGTCGCCGATTGGATGCATGAGACTCTGTGGCATAAACAGTAAATCGATATTCGTTACCTAGCACTTGCACCAGGTTTTCGCCAACAGTAGCCGTTCCTCCGATAGCCGGAAAGCCTTTAAGGCCGAATAATGCAATATGGGGTTTTGGGTGATTCATGGAGCTTAATCAGTAGTGAGTGGTGAGATCCGAGTAATAGGAAATTTCCATAGTCGTAAATAACAATACATTAATAATTGGGCATTTAATCTGCTCACCTTAGTAATTTGATAAATCTTTAACATTGCAGATGCATTTAACAGTTTCATCCTCCTCCCCACTACGTGGGACTCCTCCTTTGAAAGGAGGAGAGTGAGTCAAATCCATACCCCTCTGAACTTCAAAAGATTACAGATGGATGCAATTATTATTTAGATGCGCTTGCCCCGAAACTCCCTGGTCAAGCCCACCATTCTATCCCATATACGGGCCACGCTGACATTCGACCGCATGGTTTTGACGAAAAGCTCGGTTTCTTTGATATTTAGGGGATGAAAACGAATGATGAACCATCCGAAGTAAATAATAAACAGTGTGCTCTTGATCATCCACATAGCAAGACCCTGCGCTATATAGCTCATTGGAAAAAAGAGCATGAGCGCAAGCAATATCAAAAGTCCATAACGGCTGAATATTTTCAGATCATACCTAATTATACAACCCCGCCTAAACAACCAAAACATAAATAAATTCTTAACCAGCTCGCCAATTACCGTAGCCAATGCCACCCCCACAACACCCATGGATTTCATGAGGCCAACACCCAGTATGAGGCTTAACACCACCACAACGCGCGATAGCAAAACGATTTGCAAACGCTCTTTCAGCTGTATCAGCATAATTAATGGATAGAAAACACCGTTGGTTAACAAGCCCAGAAGAATCAGTGTCGTTACCCAATAGGCCTCTGCATATTTATCACCAAACAGATGATAAATAAAGTCGGAGCCAAAAAGTAAAAAATATAAAAAGGGCAGAATAAACAGGGGCAGAAGCACTTTCACGGTATAATTATATACACGGTTCAGCACCTCGTCACTGGCATTATCATCATACTTTTTAAAGAAAACCGGCTTCACCACCGATTCAAACTCACGGATGGGCAACAGCTTATAGCACATCTCATATATTTTTACGGAAAAACCGTAAATACCTACACTATAAGGATTAGACAAAGCCGCCACGATGTAGGTATCGCTGGTACGACCAATCATACCGGCCCCCAACTCAGTGAGTATTGAATACAGCCAGAAACGCCGTATGCGTCGCTGCAAACCCAACTGAGGCCTTACATCCGGCTCTCGCTTTAGGCTTCGCAAACTCATAACAATAAAAAGGAGTACAACAAGTACATAAATCAATGACAGACAAGCATCGATGCTCAACAGCCAGTTTACATCAAGGCGCTTAAGTAGGATAATATAAGCAGTACTTCGAAACAGAGTGATAAGCACATTAAGCACTGCCATCTTCTTATGCAAGAGCAAGGCCATCAGTACAACCTCAGCCAAATGACGCAGTGAATAAAATAATACAAACAGTATAAAAAAGTAGAGATGACTGCCGAAATCCGGGATATTGAAGAAAGCCGCCAACTGAACCTGAAAAGCAAGCACTGAAACCAGCATTATCACAACCAATAACAAGGCTATGCCCACAGCAATTCGCAATAACTTACCAATGGCACCGGAAGCCGATTTTTCTTTTAAACCGGGAATAAAACGCAAGAAAACATGCTTCAGTGGACTGGTAACCAGCAACTGAAAGATGGCAAAAAGACCAAACAACAGCACGTAGGTACCATATACATTTACCTCCAGCTTGCGCAGTACAAGTATGGAAGCCAGCATTCCCAGGGCCTGCACAATTAGCTTGGCCATGTACAGCCAGATGGTATTTTCGAGCAGTATCTTTTTATTATCACTCATAATCAAGCATCACGCTGGTGTACAGTTTTGTTAAATAGTTTTTGGATCGTATACTTTAAGTAGGCTGTCTTAAGTGCCGTTGGCGCACTAACTCCACTTCCCTCAAGGGCTATGCGATGAATGTGATTGGGTACCACATCCTTTTTCAGTCCCTGAACGCCAAAAGACAGATCGCAGCCCCTTGCTGTTTCATCGAATAAGGCTAAGCTTAAACCACTATCATTTGACGGATAGGCCATTAAGCGACATGGGGCATCGAAGTGTTCAGAAACGTAGGATACGCTATCGAGTGTTTGTTGGACCTGTTCCTCAATACTCAACTCCTTGTAAGGCGGATGATCCATACTGTGGGCACCTATTATCCAACCGGCATTGCGCAGTTCCTTAATCTCTGTACTACTCAGATAAACGGGCTCCCGGGCCAGATATTCAGCATAGCTAAAACCCAGCACTCCTGCCATCTCGTCCAACAAAGCCCGATCACTGTATTTTATGTTGGCCAATAAATGATCAAACTCCTCATTCAAACCTTTTTCTTTCATAAAGGCGTTTAAGCGCTGACCCTTCTCCTCATGCGCGCTACAGAAGGCCAGCAACATATCGGCTTTGCGCCTGTAATGCAGATCAGCATTATCAACAAAGGCCGGGTTGATAAAAAGTGCAGGCTTAATGCCATGCTTTTCCAGAATTGGGAACATCTTATCATACACCACCTTAAGACCGTCATCAATGGTAATAAAAAGACTGTTTGGCGGAAGCGGCCAGCCCTCTTTCTTCCAGGCAATCAGCTGTTCCATCGTCACTAGCTGATAATTATGCTTGAGAAAGAGGATATCCTTCTCAAACTCCTCAGCAGTGCGATAGGGCTGGCGCGCCTGCAGAGCATCTCCCCTCCACCCCTTGATGCTGTGATAGTTTACGCATACTAACTCAGCCCTTGCTAAGGAACGCAGCCTATTAAAAGGCAAAAGAGCCGCCGCACGGTAGGCCACTTTTCGAAAGTATGAGCTAGCATTCTTCATAAATATATTTCACTTTATTGCTTGGATAAAAGAAAAAGAAACCTCCCAGCATCTGCATATCGCGCAGCAGCTGCACTATATAACGCTCAAAAAAAAGGAACGTAAAGGCCTTGCGCATACTATAAGCCACAGCAGCCAGCGTTATCATCAGATAAAAAGCCAAAGGCAGCCATGGGTGTAACACCAACGCTAAAGCGATTGAGAATAGGAGCACAATTAAAGTGGGATCGCTGCTCAGCATACGTTTCAGCACATAGATATTGTTCCAATGACTCCGGTACAAAACCGAGCGGGCATACATGCCGGAACCGCTCAGCAGATCCTTCCACATGCGAGCCGAATATTTATAATCCACAGTATGGTGAATAGCCATGGTATCTTTTTTTCGTAACAACAAAATGCCGCGTTGAGCCAACCGATAACCCAAATCCAAATCCTGCCCCCGTTTAAATTTGGGGCGCATGCCGCCAACCTCATCCCATAGCTGCCTTGTGATGGCAAAGAGGCCGCCCGTGGTGGGCTGATAAGTATCCTCATCGCAAAATATCTTGCGATAATAATCTTTCGACAAGAAATTGCCGGATGTATCGTAGTAGTAATTGATAAAATTACCCGAAACAAAAGGATATATTAAGGCACCTTCATCCGTCAGAATGAGCGGTAGAAAATCAGCCATTAATTCCATATCGCCATCCAAAAAAATAAGAGTCTCCCCTGCTGCTTCACGCGCTCCTATGTTACGGGCGATGGCAGCATTGCATTTTCCCTTAATTAAAAACGCCCGGCAATACTTCCCAGCTAATTCCAGGCTCTTATCAGTCGATTGCGAATCCACATACAGCAACTCGGCCTCCAGATGATTGACCGCAATGGCATTAATCACACTCTGCAGGCAACGTTCCAGAGTCGTCGCTTCGTTTTTTCCTATGACAACAAATGAGACTTTCATTTCTCCTCCTCCAAAATATTTCGTTTGCGATAAAAGGAGACCATGCTGCGTAAGAGCTGCAGGGGCAGGCCGCTTATCGCCTGCCATCCGGCATGGCGTTTATAATAGTGCCATAGCATACGCAAACTGCTTGAGGCGTGAGGATCGTTGAACGAACGTAAGAAATCGCCCCAGGATTGACATATAAAGCTTCGCCCCTTGCCGGTTTCTTCTATTACCGACTGAATCCGAATATCCCAGCAGATAAGGCTTGGGTAAGCAAAGCGGACAGCACGCAAAGTAAAATCATAGTCGGAAGCATACTGCGGAAAATGCGCATCATCAAAGCCCTTTGTTTTTCGCAGCGCCTCGGCCGGAATTAAAGTACCCCGCCCATTGAGGCATTGGGTGGGTCGCACACCTTTCATAGGCTGCTCCGGCTGTGAAAACGCTTTATAATATTTGTATTCCTTGGCTTTCCACCATGATATTTTACGTATTCCAGCAAAAAAGATACGACCATCCATGGTGGTATTTAAGCAACCCAATATATTCTTAGGATGCCGCTGATGCAATTTCACAAGGTCGGCAATGAGCCACTCATCAAACACAACATCATTATTCAGGGTAATCACCACATCAGCACCCTCTAACAGGGCTCGCTCAAAGCCTTTGTTCATGGACTTGGCCCACCACCAATCACCACTTCCCTTCACCTGTATCACCTCCGGATACAACTTCGTAAGCTGTGCTGCGGTACCATCGGTAGAACCATCATCCACCACCACAGTGCTGAAATTACTGAAACGCTGTTTGGCCAGCAGACTCAAACAGTGCAAGGTATGTTCGATGCGGTTAAAAACCGCAATGACTACAAAAACATTCATATCAGCTAGTCCTTTGGTTACTTAATTCATTTTTACTAGTAAACAATATGGCCATCATGCTTAAAGCCATGAAAAAAACTTTACTGAAGTATTCTTCGGAGAAGCCAATGAGTAGCACAATAAGCAAGGCTCCCAAGGCAAAGCGACGATCAAAACCGTAATAGCCGCACATCCTGAGGAAAGAAATATACATCAACAAGAAATAAAGGGTAAAGCCTAATACACCAAAGCTTGCCATAAAATTGGTTACACCATTATTTCGATGGATGGTTCGCTTATCGGTTTTACCATCGAAGCGTGTTTCTTTGGATTGCCCCAGGCCCACCAAAGGACTCCTGCTTAAATCCTGTAAATCCTTCTGCGCACTTTTAAAGCGTGTGTTATAAGTGCCGGCCGTGTAAGACATTTTACTATGTATCTTCGCCCCAATAAAGTCCACTTCGTTGTAGAGAAATACGAAGCCGATAAACAAAACGGGTATGAGTAAAACCCTTTTCAGCATGCCGGAACGGAGCCACAGGTGCACCAGGATAAACAGCCCCAGCACCACCAAACCAGCGGTGGAAAAAGTACTCATCAAACCAGCCATCAGAATAACACCCTTAGGGTTAAACAAACGCCCGCTGATAATGGAATTAAACAGCAGCGCCACCATGATAAATCCGGCAAAAGCACCGGGCTCCCAAAAAGGACCCGCATTGCGTTTGAGCCATCCGATGGACTCCCCCTTGGTATTAGCCGTGTAAACAATCAGGTTATCGGGCACTTTATAGTTACTGACCTTATAAAAGGGATGCTCAAAAAGCGGTGTTATCTTATTGGTTAAAAAGGACTCGAAGGAGGCAAAGTAAGATGGAAAATAGAATATCCAGCTAATGAGCACCGACACACTAAGAATAGTGACTACATAAGCGGGCAGTTTAGTGCCCACCGATCGCAAGATGAGGTAGGCAAACACCAAACGGATATGCAGTCCCAAAAAACTCGTGAGTGGCAGATAGTAGAATTTCAACATCTGACCCGCTTGTATGATCAAGACCACTACCAGGTAACCTACAAAAAGCTTGTCCACCTGTTTTTGGCGATAGATAAATACGGCCAAAGCCAGCAACAAACCCACCATGAGAACCTCCACGCGCGCACGGTAGAAGAAAGGGATACCCGAAAATGCTATCAGGAGGTACACCAGGAGGTAATCAATTAATTTGGTGGTGTTAATGCGCATACCCGGCTGTTAATTGTTGATACAAAGCCCTGTACTCACTACCCACCTTGGTCTCGTTAAACTTTTCCAAAACAGCGGATCGGGCGCGAGCAGACAACTCCTTCTGTCTTTCATCATCCTCGAGACACCAGCCGATACCTTGAGCCAGATCATTGCTAGAGAAGGCTTCCGCAAGATAACCGTTGACCTTATGCTCAATCATATCGCCATTACCCCCCGTAGCGAAAGCCACTACCGGGGTGGCACAAGCCAGGGCTTCCATAATCATGTTGGAGAGGTTTTCCATGCGCGAAGGCACAACCACCACATCGGCAGCCGACAGATAATCAATCATTTTGCCCTCCTCTTTAACGAAGCCGGTGTTATGAATTGAAAAGGACAGGTGGTCAAAGCTTGTCTTTCCCTTATCGCCCACGATGAGCAGTGCATAACGATCGGCCGGAAGATAGGAAAGTGCTTCTTCCAAGAGGTCAAACCCTTTGTTCTTATCCGACAAGGCATCCACCGCTGCAAAGAGAATCAGTTTTTTATCTTCCCCAAAGTCTAGATCCTTTCGTGCCTTTTCATTGGCAACATATTTTGTTGTGTCGATGCAATTGGGCAGGTTAAGTACATGCTGATGGTGTAATAAAGCACTCTCTTTGGCACATTGCTCCATCCATCGGCTTAATCCCACAAATGCCAGTTTATCAGTTTGATTATAAATGGTAGATTTCAGCCCGTGCCAACGCATCACCCGCTGCGCGGTGGAACGATCCGCTGCCCGAATGCACCCTTCACAGCCACTACGATACTTAAAACAATTGGTGGCATAGTGGCAGCCACCGGTATAATACCACATATCGTGCATAGAAACAACAACAGGAGCCTTGATACGAGTCAGCGCTCTTATATTGAAAAAACCGCGGTTGATCCAGTGAATGTGCACAATATCGGGTTTCAGCTTGTTAATGCGGCGCGTTTGTCGAAAGGCACAGGTGCCACTGGAAAATAAGGTTCCGGGCGTGAGGTGAAGCAGCATTTTCTCAATCCTGATGAAGACCTTGCGCAAGAAGCGGAAGCCGGCGCCATCCTGGATATTCACTACACGTCCATCGTTGGATTCCTTCTCACCCACAACCATCAGCGAGTCCACGCCCTCTTTTAGCAGGGCGCTGTGCAGCCGGTAAGCGGCTCGCCCCGCCCCGTAAAAATCTTTTCCTGTAAGATGTACTACTCGCATAACAATGGTTTAATTAATTCAGTAAGCTTATCAACATTCCTTCGTACATCGAAGGTTTGATGAGCATAGGCATATGCACGTTCGCATATCTCAGAACTGTTATTCCCGTTCAGGTATTCATCGAGCTTAGCCGCCATGCCTTGTATATCATCCTTAAAACACAGCCCCAGCCGATCGTGGTCAAAAACACCATTTGGATTAACCTTCAGGCTCAACACCAGTACTTTGTTCATCCACGACTGTATAAAAGTGTTGGGCATTCCTTCAAGCTCACTGGTATTTACATAAAATTGTGCTTTAGCAAACAAACTATTCACGGTTTCATAGGGTTGAGGGCCCATAATTTCGACGGATGGATGTTGCAAATGAGCATAATCATCCCCTTGGGCACCAATCATCACAAAGTGCCATCCTTTCCTGGTCTGCAAAGCATCTACCAGCCATAAAAAAAGGTCAGGACGCTTGGCAGCTCGCATATTACCCACCCACAGCACCAGCTTTTCCTTGTCTAGCGCTTGCTCCTGCTTATTAATGGGATAACTATTTTGAATGATGTGCGCAGGTCGCCTAAAATGAGTCCTCAGCAGCGCTTCCTGCTCCTTGTTCTGACACACCAGCAGGTTGGCCTGTTGTTTGGCATAATTGACCATGGCATCCACCATACCAAAATCAATCCGGCGCATGCACTTCTTAAGATGGCTGCGGTAAGTGAACTGCTGCATCAAACTACGATATTTCCCGCGTAGGGCATCGGTATCCTGCGCCAGGGCATAGATCATTACTTTCTTAAGCAGGCGACAATAAAATGCGCAGGCAGCACTCAGTGCAAAGTCGGTACGCTGATAATACACCTTCGACCGGGTGCGCAACAGGCAGGCCATCACACCAAAAAACTCCAGGCTTCTGAACTTGCGAAAGCGGTAATAATGAAAACGGATGCGTGTGTCGAAGTAAGGACTCTCCGCTATGGTATCCTCTTGCCCACGGCCGCCACAAATCAACTCAACCTGCCAGCCCCTTCGCAAAAATTCATTTACAAGATAATGCACCTGTATTTCAGCGCCTCCCGTAGCGAAAGTCACGTAGTACGGTATGACAAAGCAAATTGTATTTGTCGCTTTCCCTTTCATATCAAGCCCTATTATCTGGTGTTCCCAGGCGATAGCTATCGTAATACTCGTATTTATACTTGCGCCCTTCCATGCGGCTCGCATTTAACACCAACCCCAGCTTATCAATACCTTTGCCTTCCAGTTCTTCAAGCACAGACTTCACAACGTTTTTCTCGCTGTAATTTTCGCGTACCACAAACAACTTTATGTCGGCATACTTCATAAGCAGCAAGCCATCACTTACCACACCCACAGGCGATGTATCCACTACTATGTAGTCGTACCGCTCCTTTAACTGTTCAAATAACGAGTCGGTCGTACTGCTGTTTATCAATTCCATGGGATTGGGTGGCACCACCCCCGATGGGATTACATCCAGCTCATACCATTCGGTCCGGTGCACCACCTCATCAAGGGTAGCGCGGTGCACATATAAAGAAGTAAGTCCCAGTCCGGAATTCATAACCTGCTCCTTAAACTGATTATTCTTGCGCAGATCAAAACCCAGCAGCAGCACTTTCTTATTGAGCTGCGACAGGCTGAGCGCCAGGTTGAGTGCCACAAAGCTTTTTCCTTCACCCGACACACTGGAAGTTACCAGGATGGTTTTATGGCCCTCGCCCTGCAGTGAGAAGGACAGGTTGGTGCGCAGGGTTCGAAAGGTTTCGGCCACTGCTTCCGAAGGCAGTTTCATCACCACATCATGATGCTCCGATTGATGCTGAAGGATGGATCCCATAAATGGCAAATATTTATAATCAACCAGGTCATCCTCACTTTTTATGCGCGTATCGAAATAATCCATCACCAATATTAACAAACTAGGTAACAGCAGACTTAAAAATACGGCCAGGCCATAATTGATGGTAGTATTGGGATACACTCTGGTAACGACTTGCGCCGGCTCCACAATCTCATGCTCAGGCAGGTTAGATGCCTTGGCAATCTGTGCTTCGGCCCTACGCTGCAGTAAGAAAGTGTAGATGGCATCGTTAAGCTTAAATTTACGCTGAAAACCCACCAACTGACGCTCTGTTTCGGGCAGCGCTTCCAGATTACTCTTGAGCTGTCCGATCTTACTATCTAAATTGGATAACGCACGCTCCAGGGTACCTATGGAAAACTGAATATTTTCAGATATAGGGTTCTTGAGACTTTCGATCTGCACCTCCAGGTTCCTCAGGTATGGGCTTTTCTGTTGCTTCTTACCAATCAACTCATTGCGCTGATTTACCAGAATAATCAGATTCCGTATCAACTCATTGAGCGTTTGATCAGTAATGCCCATGGAAGAGGGCACAACGAGGTCGGCCAGGTTATCGTTATCCTGAAAAAACTCATTGAGGTAATTGTAATACTGAAGCTGCCGGTCGATATTGGATCGTTCCAGCTCAATCTGATGCAACTGCTCGAAGATGCGCCCCGCCTTACTGGAGATATCAATCACCTGATTGCCTGCCCTAAAGCTCTCCAGCTGCTTCTCAGCCACATTCAGTGAGTCGGAAATCTCATCCAGCTGTGCATTGATATAGGCAATGGTATTCAGGGCGAAATGATTTTTACGCTCCAGATTTTTTTCAAGGTATAAATCGGTCAGCGCACTGATAAAATCCAGACCTTTCTGCCGGTAATTGGTCTCCAGACTCAGCCGTATCACGCTCACTTCTGGATTTTCAGGCACTACAGTAAGGCTAGCTTGTAACTCACGCACCAGCTTCTCCTTATCACGAAATACAAAGTAATATTCCTGATCTATAAACTCTTCCACGCGATGCGGCTCCTTCAGGTACACCTGAAACTTAAAGGCTTTATCCTCCACCCGATCTGATTGAAAGCAGGTTTTCTCAAGTATCACAGGGTCTTCACTCATACGGCTCCGGCCACTGAGATAATTCACAAGCTTGTGTTCATCGGACTGTGCACTAATGCTCAGCCTGCCATCGGCATGAAAGCGCAAAGCAAATGGTACATCAACCAGCTGCACATGACTGGAATCGTAAAGCACCACAAAAGGCGCATCCTTGTACAGCTCCTTATCCATCCAGGCATCGTCACGGTAATATTCTATCTCAAAATTCAGCTTATCAATGGCTTCGCGCACCAAAGGACTCGACCTGAGTACCAGCATCTCATTCTGAAAATGACGCGACTGATCGAAGAGCTGGAAACTTTGCAAAAACTCCATGGCCTTCTGTCCCTTCACACTGCCCTCTTCTTTTATGTATATGCTGGAAGATACCTCATAAACGGGCGCAATCATTTTACCGGCAAAAAAAGCTGCCAGCAGACAAAGCAAAAGGGCAATCAGATAATAATGGGCCTTCTTACGCAATAGCGTAAGTACTTTCTTAAAATCAATATATTGATCGGTATGCTCTTTCATAAAGATAGGTTTAATTCGCGTCAAATTGTACAAAGCAGCGAAGGCGCTGCCATGTGCCGTCATTATCAATCACACATCAACATTCCTAATTGATATAATTGGCCACAAGGATAAAAGTGGTAATGCCCGATAGTATAAGGGCCCATGGAAAAGTTTGCATACCCCAATGGCGGCGCTTAAGCGGCTCAACATAAACGATATCGTTGGGTTGCAGATAATAGCGGCTATCGGCCAGCAGATCTACGCGGGTAAGATCAATCCGCTGCTTTGTCACTTCGTTGTTATGCTCCCGTATAAGCACTACATATTCACGATTGCCGTACTCAGTTATATCGCCGGCCATGCCCAAAGCCTGTAACACATTAATATGCTCACTGGCGTAGAAATAACGCCCGGGCTGCTCAACATTGCCCAGCACCGTAATATTCTTATTCACAAAAGATACCTTAACGCTTGGTGTATTCAGATACAGCTCCAGTTCGGCTCTTATCTTCTCGGCTGCAGCATCGGCCGTTAAGCTCAGTACATTAAAAAGACCAATAATGGGCAAGTTAATATTACCCTGCTCATCCACAGAATACGACACCATGGCCATGTCAGCCTCGGAGCGCCCACCTCCATAACGGTTGGCATCATTACTCATAAAGTTAAGCTGGCCGTTATCAAAACTAGATACTTGAATATAGAGTTGATCGAAAGCCTTGATAATCTGCTTTCCTTTTTCATTGCGGAAAGTAAGCTCCTGACTTGCTGCCATCTCTTCCTGAAGATAAACCACTTTTTTCTGTGGCACACAGGCTGCCATGTGAACAAGTATCAACAGGGCGACAATTTTTTGTAGGTTGGTGAGGTTATCGGTCATTATTTCAGTCATTTGGTACGGGTAAAAATAACATTTGCCGGCACAAAGCCTGCTCTTTTTTTACGAACGACTGATTTTGCCGTATTAAAGTTTACAATGGCTTGATTTTACTTCACCGCTTTTCTCTACTTTTAGCCAACCAATTAAAAACCTGCCCAATGCGAACACAAAAAAAACACTTTGACAGTTTCCATTTCCTGCTAAGCTTATTGAGCTTTAACCTTTTGTTAATCGTCATTGCCCTGCTGTGGGGCTATGGTAAAAATGAGCTAGCCATGAAATTTGAAGAATACGGATTTATTACCACTTTCTCATTCATTCAACTTTTTATAACCGGGCTCATTAGCTTTTTTACCTACCTGAAGCGTAAAAAACTAATATGGATATTGGTTGCTTTGGGCTTTGTCTTTTTATCCCTCGATGAAAAATTCCTGATTCATGAGCAGCTGGATACAATGCTACACGAGCTGTTTAACATGAAGGAGACAGCACTGAGCGATCGCATCGATGACTTTTTGATATTGGGTTACGGCCTTATCGGTCTGGTGTTTCTCATCCGTTTTAGAACTGAGTTTCTAAGACACAAAACAGGAGTTGCCATGCTTTCGCTTGGTTTTGGCGTGATGGTTCTATCGGTAATTTTTGATACCCTGGGCAATAGCAACACATGGGATGACATTTTCAGTGGTCGGATTCCCTCTGCAGCGCTGCACCAGCTGGGAATT
This sequence comes from Carboxylicivirga longa, assembly GCF_050589825.1. NCBI lineage: Bacteria > Pseudomonadati > Bacteroidota > Bacteroidia > Marinilabiliales > Marinilabiliaceae > Carboxylicivirga > Carboxylicivirga longa. The sequence continues at coordinate 358,503 of NZ_JBNGOZ010000002.1, forward strand.
GTCGTTGAGGAAAGCCTGAAAATTACTGCTGAAGCCTTTCTGCTCTCGGGTTTCTATGCCTACTTGTGCTATTATAGAAAATAATCATTATATAATGGAATATTAATATTAATCAATAGGAGGGGTGTGTTTATTCAACCAGCCCTGGGTTTGGGGCTTAGAGATGGATAGTTGCCACAAAGTTGTCGCAAAAGCGTTTGAAATAACATTCCAACTTTCAGTTAGCCCATTGATAATCCCATTCCACCGCCTGTGGCGCCGTAGTTCCCCTTACTCTTAAACGCAAAGGGAAGAAGTGTTGGGCTCATGATAACACTTCGTAAGGTCAAAGAAAATATTAATGTCTCTTGAGACAGCCTCATGATTATTCACATTCCAACTCTCCGAGCTTAATATGACACAAACGAACATGTGCCGGACACACACTTTGTGGTTTCGCTCATTTACTGAATGACGCGGTAAGCAGGTTTACATTTCCCTCTTCGAATTTGACGCAGAAATATTTGTAGTAGAAAGCGCTTAAATCGACCAAGACGATCGATAAAGAGGCATCCCTCCAGATGGTCGTATTCGTGCTGAATAACCCTGGCGGCAAAACCTGCATAAACCTCTTCATGCGCTACAAACTGCTCATCATAATAATGAATTCGCACCTTATCGCTCCTTTTTACTTTTCGACTGATGCCCGGCAAACTAAGGCAACCTTCTGTCATCCACACCCTTCGCGAAGGTAAAACCTCCAGCTGCGGATTGATAAATACCTTTTTAAAACCTTTCAACTCAGGATGCTCATCTTTATACACATCCAAATCCACCACAAAAAGCTGTAAGGAGTGTCCAACTTGTGGAGCGGCTAAGCCTATTCCATCGGTTCGGTACAGGGTGGCCCATAGGTCCTTTATTAATTGTGAAATCTGCTGATCATCGGGCAACACAGGTGCCGCCTTTTTACACAGCACCGGGTTTCCATAGAGGGCTACAGGTAAAATCATCGTTGTTGCTCCAGATAGGTTTGTAAAATAATGGTGGCACTCACCTTATCAATCATGCCCTTATCCTGGCGCGCCTTCTTTTTCAGTCCGCCATCAATCATAGCCTGAAATGCTATCTTAGAGGTAAAGCGTTCATCTACCCACTCGATGGGTAAGTCCGGGAAGTTCTTTTTCAAACGATTTACAAAAGGCTCGATGTATTTCATCGATTCGGAGACGGCGCCGCTGGTTTGCGTAGGATAACCCATTACAATGCGCTCCACCTCTTCCTCTTTCATGTAGTTAACCAAAAAGTCATATAATTCGTGCGAGGCCACTGTGGTTAAACCATTGGCGATGATCTGCATCGGATCGGTCACTGCCACCCCGCTCTTCTTTCGCCCGTAATCAATTGCTAAAATTCTGCCCATGTTAATGATTTGCTGCAAAGATAATGCATTGTATTCACACCGATGCTAAAAATATAAAAGGTCGCCCCATTGAGCGACCTTTTATTTCCAATATTCAATTATGTCATCATCGCAAGCTGGCCTGCGCGGCTGCCAAACGGGCTATGGGCACCCGGAAAGGTGAACAGCTCACATAGTTCATGCCCTGCTTCACACAGAATTCTACTGATGAGGGCTCACCACCATGCTCACCGCAGATTCCCACCTTAAGGATAGGGTTCACTTTACGACCCTTTTCAATACCTGTTTGCACCAGCTGACCCACACCTTCCTGATCCAGCACCTGGAAGGGATCATTCTTCAGAATGCCTTGCTTCAGGTAAACGGGTAGGAACTTACCGGCATCGTCGCGCGAGTAACCAAAAGTCATCTGCGTAAGGTCATTAGTACCAAAGGAGAAGAACTCGGCTACCTCGGCAATCTCATCGGCGGTGAGTGCAGCGCGGGGTATCTCAATCATCGTACCTACCAGATACTCCACCTTATCACCCTTTTCACGGAAAACAGCATCAGCCACTTCACGCACAATCTTTTCCTGCATCTTTAATTCTTTCACCGTACCTACCAGCGGTATCATAATCTCGGGGAAAGTGGGTTTGCCTTCGGCTTTCAACTCCATGGCCGCCTCCAAGATAGCACGTGCCTGCATTTCTGTAATCTCAGGATAAGTATTACCTAAGCGACAGCCACGATGCCCCAGCATGGGGTTAAACTCATGCAGGTCTTCCACTTTTTTCTGAATTACCTCAATGGAAACACCCATTTCTTTGGCCATGGCCTGCTGATTATCGGTCTCCTGCGGCACAAACTCATGCAGCGGTGGATCCAGCAGACGTATAGTCACCGGCAGGCCTATCATGGTATTCAGAACGTTCTTAAAATCCTGACGCTGTATGGGTAATAGCTTATCTAGTGCCTTACGACGTCCAGTCTCATCATCCGACAGAATCATCTCACGCATGCGCACCAGTCGCTCGCCTTCAAAAAACATGTGCTCCGTACGACAAAGGCCAATTCCCTGAGCGCCAAATTCACGTGCCACCTTGGCATCGCGCTCTGTTTCTGCATTGGTACGCACATTGATCTTCCTGAATTTATCGGCCAGTTCCATGATGGCAGCAAAATCGCCGCTCAACTCCGGATCTTTGGTGGCAATTTTTCCTTCGTACACATCACCGGTTGATCCGTTCAGCGAAATCCAGTCACCTTCTTTAAAGATTTTACCACCCGCCGTTAAAGTACGTGCTTTGGCATCGATCTTACATTCGCCGGCACCCGACACGCAACATTTACCCATACCGCGCGCTACTACGGCAGCGTGGGAGGTCATTCCACCACGGGCTGTTAATATTCCCTGAGCAATATCCATCCCTTCCAGATCCTCAGGTGATGTTTCGATACGTGCCAATATGGTCACGGGAAATTTGTTGGCCTCATCGGCATGGAACACCAGCTGACCTGTAGCTGCGCCGGGCGATGCCGGTAATCCGGTGGCCAGTACATTAGCTTTCACCATGGCATCCATGTCAAACACAGGGTGCAACAACTCATCGAGCTTATTAGGCTCCTGACGCAGAATGGCTGTTTTTTCATTAATCATGCCTTCGCGTAACATATCCATGGCTATTTTTACCATGGCGGCTGCCGTACGCTTTCCGCTTCGTGTTTGCAGCATCCACAACTTACCATCCTGAATGGTAAACTCCAGATCCTGCATATCTTTAAAGTAACTCTCTAGCTTCTCCTGCATTTCAAACAACTCCGCATAAGCCTTAGGCATCGCCTCTTCCAGTGAGGGATAATTCGCCACCCGCTCTTCTTCAGAAACCTTGGCTAGTTGAGCCCAACGGATCGATCCTTCCTTGGTGATTTGCTGCGGTGTGCGAACACCAGCCACAACATCCTCACCCTGAGCATCAATCAGGTATTCACCATTAAACACGTTTTCACCAGTTGCAGCATCACGTGTAAAAGCCACTCCTGTTCCGGAATTTTCACCCATATTACCAAATACCATGGCCTGCACATTAACCGCAGTACCCCATTCGGCAGGTATCTGATTAATCTGACGATAATAGATTGCCCGCGGGTTCATCCAGCTATCAAATACGGCTGCTACTGCACCCCACAATTGCTCCCAGGGATCCACAGGAAAATCATGGCCTGTAACTTTTTTAACAGCCGCCTTAAATTTAACCACCAAGTCCTTCAGGTCATTCACATCCAGGTCTGTATCATTATCAACGCCTTTGGCCTCCTTCATATCCTCCATTATCGCCTCAAACGGATCAATATCTTCTTTGGACTCAGGCTTCATGCCTAGCACTACATCGCCGTACATCTGCACAAAACGACGGTACGAATCCCAGGCAAAACGCTCATTACCCGATTTTTTGGCGAGGGTTAATACAGCTTCATCATTCATCCCCAAGTTAAGAACCGTATCCATCATTCCCGGCATGGACACGCGGGCACCAGAGCGCACAGACACCAACAGTGGATTCTCTTTAGAACCAAATTCCATGCCCATGGTCTGTTCCACTTTTTTCATTGCCTCCTTAACTTCACTGCGCAACAGACCCACAATCTTATCGCGACCCATTTCATTATATTCAATACAAGTATCTGTGGTAATTGTAAAGCCGGCAGGCACAGGCACACCAATCAGATTCATCTCCGCCAGATTGGCACCTTTACCACCAAGTAGATTTTTCATATCAGCTTTTCCTTCTGCTTTGCCATTGCCAAAGGTGTAAACGCGTTTGTTGCTCATAGATAGATTTTTAAAGTTTTATTGAAAATTGTTAACTGTCGAGTATTTTAAAAGAGTTTGTTAAAAAAAGCAAAAACAACTCAAATAAACAAAATAATTTGGCAAAGAAATTATTTTTACATGGCAAATAGCAAAACTGCTTACTCGGGCATAATTACCGCCGATACAACAAAAAACCGCATCCTTATTACGTAACATAAGAATGCAGTTTGTAGTGAATATATTTTAAATTTTAATTGACAGGGTATTTTTTCAGAAAGGCTTTTGCTTTCATCAGAAAATCGACATACTGAGCCCGACGGTAGGCATGCGGATCATCAACATTCTTTTTACACAGCTTCCCTTTAAAGTCGTCTATCTTATCATAGCCCTTCTCTTTCATCCACTCCTGAAGCTCATCAAGCATGCGGGTTATCTGTATTACACCATTTTTATAGATAGTACTCACTACCTGCACGGCATCAGCGCCGGCCAGCAGCATGGTAATCATATCTTCACCATCGTGAATACCTGTATTGCTGCAAATATTTCCGTTAAGATTACAGGATAACATACCGGCAAAGCGCAAAGGCAACCGATTATCGCCCTTTTGACTCAGATTATAAGGCATTTTCAGTTTTTCCTCCTTGATGTCAATATCCGGCTGGAAAAGTCGGTTGAAAAGCACAAAGGCTTCGGCACCGTTGCGATCCATACGATATACCACATTCATCATATTGGTGTAAAACGGACTGAGTTTCACGCTTATCGGAATATTCACTGCGTCTCTCACCTTTTTCAGAACCTCTATTTGCTGATTTTCAATGTCCGCAGGGGTCTTTTCCACATCCGATATGGCAGCGTAAAAATTCAATTCAAGTCCATCAATACCGGTGTCTTCCAGATGTTTGGCATATTCCACCCAGCTAACATCGTAGGTACAATTCAAACTGGCAAATACCGGAATAGAAACGCTCTCCTTTAACTTTTTCAGCGCCATAAGGTGAGCTTTGGGACCAGAATGTTCAATATTGGGAAACAGGGTGGTCATTTCGGCATGGATGTCGTCAAACTCATGAAGCTCCTCTTCCAATTCTGCAGCCTCCAAGTGCAGTTGTTCTTCAAACAGCGATTTATAAACAATCGCAGCAGCACCTGCATCTTCTAGTTTCTTGGCCATTTTAAGGTCTAAAACCAGGTTGCTGGCACCAATAATAATGGGATTTTTCAGTTCAATCCCCATGTAAGTGGTTTTTAAATCCATGTTAAAAGTACTATTAAAGGGTTACATAACTACTTATCTTTCAATTAACACAGTTTAATGTACAGCCTTTAATTGGTAAAATCAATGTTAATTTTACCGCACAGAAGAAATGGGAGATAAAAAAAGTCGCCCTGCACGAGGCAAGGCGACTTAGTTTATATCAGATATGAACAATTATTATTCAATCACTTCATACTCCATGTCGTTCAGACGCTTGTATGAGCTATAGCGCCACTTGGCATTCTTCTCTGATTCGCTAAAGAGCACCTTCGCCTCTTCGGGGAATGACTTGGCCAATGCTGTATATCGCACCTCATTCATCAGGAAGCTTTGGAACTTATCCCATTGTGGAGGCTTAGAGTCCAGGGTAAACGGATTCTTACCCTCTTCTTCCAACATTGGGTTATAGCGGAACAGATGCCAGTAACCACACTCAACGGCAGCCTTACCTTCGGCCTGTGTTTTACCCATACCGGTTTTCAAACCGTGAGCAATACATGGCGAATAAGCGATAATAAGCGATGGACCCGGATAGGCCTCAGCCTCTTTAAGCGCCTTGAAGTATTGCGCCTGATTGGCACCAATAGCTACCTGAGCCACATAAACATAACCGTAAGTAGTAGCCATCAAGCCAAGGTCTTTCTTACGAATGCGCTTACCGGAAGCAGCAAACTTAGCCACAGCACCCACCGGTGTTGACTTGGATGACTGACCACCGGTGTTAGAGTAAACCTCGGTATCCATTACCAGAATATTTACATCTTCGCCGGAAGCAATCACATGATCCAATCCTCCGTAACCGATATCGTAAGCCCAACCGTCACCACCGAAGATCCAGATTGACTTCTTAGACAGGTAATCCTTCAGTGCCAATATTTCTTTGGCCACAGGATGCGACTCATTGGCCAGAGCAGCTACTACCGCCTTAGATGCAGCAACATTTTCGTTACCATTATCTTTGGTTGCGAACCACTTCTCAAAGGCTGCCTTAGTCTCAGCATTTACCTCTGCCATTGACTCATTCATCTTACGCTCGATGCGCTCGCGTAACTTATTAACACCAGTAGCCATACCCAGACCATACTCGGCGTTGTCTTCAAACAATGAGTTTGCCCAGGCCGGACCTTTACCCTCTTTATTAGTACAGTAAGGTGTGGCGGGAGCCGAACCTCCATAAATAGATGAACAACCCGTAGCGTTAGCCACCATCATACGATCGCCAAACAATTGAGTAATCAGCTTAATATAAGGTGTTTCACCACAACCGGCACAAGCTCCTGAGAACTCAAACAAAGGCTGGGCGAACTGGGAAGCTTTCACATTCATGTCTTTAGGCATGATATGGTCTTTGATCGACACTTCTTCCACCATATAGTCCCAACGTGCTACTTCTGCTTTTTGGGTCTCAAGCGGCTTCATTTCCAACGCTTTGTTCTTGGCTGGACAAACATCGGCACAGTTACCACAACCTGTACAGTCTAAGGCACTTACCTGAATGCGATATTGCAGGCCGTCGAATCCTTTACCGTTGGCTTTCTTAGTAGCAGTTCCTTCAGGGGCACCTGCCAACTCTTTTTCATCGAGCAAATAAGGACGAATGGCAGCATGCGGACATACATAGGCACACTGGTTACACTGGATACAGTTATCCACATTCCACTCAGGAATATCAACCGCTACACCGCGCTTCTCAAAGGCTGTTGTTCCGGCAGGCAAAGTACCGTCTTCGCGACCTTTAAAAATACTCACCGGCAGGTCGTCACCTTTTTGTGCATTCACAGGGAACACAAAGTCTTTAATAAACTGAGGCGCCTTTTCGTTGGTTGGGAATACCACCTCAGCGGCTTCATTGGCCCATGATGCAGGAATGGTAATCTCATTCACAGCGCCTCCTTTGTCAACAGCCTGATAGTTCATGTTAACAATGGTCTCGCCTTTTTTGCCAAAGGTTTTTACAATGGCTTTCTTCATCTGTTCAACCGCCAGATCGTAAGGTATTACGTTAGCAATTTTAAAGAAGGCCGACTGCATAATGGTATTGGTGCGGTTACCCAGACCAATCTCCTTGGCAATATGGGTTGCATCAATGGTATAGAATTTAATTTTATGATCTGCAATATAGCGCTTCACGAAAGCAGGAAGGTTACTTTCCAGCTCTGCCTCGCTCCACGAGCAGTTGAGCAGGAAGGTACCGCCATCTTTAAGACCTTTGAGCATGTCGTACATGTTCAAATAGGCCGGTACGTGACATGCCACCAGGTCAGGTGTATTAACCAGATATGGCGAGCGAATAGGTGTATCACCAAAGCGCAGGTGAGAAATGGTAATACCCCCTGATTTCTTTGAATCGTAGGCAAAATAAGCCTGCGCATATTTATCGGTGTTATCACCAATAATTTTGATAGAGTTCTTGTTGGCACCAACAGTACCATCCGAACCTAAACCATAGAATTTACCTTCGAAAGTACCTTCATCACCTAATGAGAACTCAGGTAGCAAAGGCAGTGATGTATGCGTTACATCATCCACAATACCCACAGTAAACTGGTTCTTAGGCTCGTCTTTCTTTAAGTTTTCAAAAACGCTAAGCATCATGGCCGGCGTAGTATCTTTCGATGACAAACCATAGCGACCCCCCACAATAACAGGAGCATTTTCCTTACCATAGAACAAGTCGCGAATATCAAGATACAAAGGATCACCATTAGCACCGGGCTCTTTGGTACGATCCAGTACAGCAATTTTCTTGGCTGTTTTTGGGAAGGCCTCCATAAAATACTTGGCAGAGAAAGGACGATACAGGTGAACTGCAATCAATCCTACTTTTTCGCCTTTGGCTGTCAGGTCGTCAATTACCTCTTTAATAGTATCGGTAATAGAACCCATGGCCACAATAATGTTTTCAGCATCCTCAGCACCGTAGTAATCGAAAGGACGGTACTTACGGCCGGTAATCTTGCTCAGCTCATCCATGTATTCAGCCACCATATCAGGCACTGCATCATAGAATGGGTTGGCCGCCTCACGAGCCTGGAAGTAGATATCAGGGTTTTGAGCGGTACCGCGTGTAACAGGGTGCTCAGGGCTTAGTGCATTATTGCGGAAAGCCTGAAGTGCTTCCTGATCTACCAAGTGAGCCAGGTCTTCATTTTCAAGGGCTTCAATCTTCTGAATCTCGTGCGAAGTACGGAAACCATCAAAGAAATGCAAGAAAGGTACACGTGACTTAATCGAAACAAGGTGAGCCACCGCTGAAAGGTCCATCACTTCTTGTACCGAACCTGTTGCCAGCATGGCAAAACCTGTCTGACGTGTGGCCATCACATCGGAATGATCGCCGAAGATAGACAAGGCCTGCGCAGCCAAACTACGAGCACTTACGTGGAAGACACCGGGTAAAAGCTCACCCGAAATTTTGTACATATTAGGAATCATCAGTAATAATCCCTGGGAGGCAGTAAAGGTCGACGTTAATGCACCCGCCTGTAATGAACCATGAACAGCACCTGCTGCTCCGGCCTCCGACTGCATCTCCTCAACTTTTACGGTTTCACCGAAGATATTTTTTTTTCCGGCTGCAGCCCATTCATCCACATTTTCCGCCATGTTCGACGATGGCGTAATAGGATAGATAGCCGCCACTTCGCTGAACATATACGCGATATGTGCAGCGGCATGGTTACCATCACATGTAATAAACTTTTTTTCTTTAGCCATTTTATATACTCCTAATAATTAATTGGTTATTATTCTAGTAGATTAAAAGACTGATAGAAGCTGAAACTATCTGACCATCGTCCGATAACGGTTTCAATACCTGCGATCCATCTGTCATCCTAATCATATCTTATCCTATATATTAATTCTAAAAGTCAATCAGTTGTTTATCAATACAGAAAACCAAAGAGCCACAAGGGTATGCGTTTATCATCGCCCACCTCCAGCATCTGATGGGCTAAAAACTCTTTCTCGCCCGGGGTATGCTTCATCATGGAATCATCACCCACATGAAAATGCCACTCATTATCCACCTTAAAATCCCCTACTTTAGATACATTGACCTGATGCCGGTAACTCAACTGATTCAGAAAAAAGGTGCGATTCATGTTTAACTGATTGACAGCACCATGCGTCATTGAGTAATAAACATTAGGGTTGTGAACGTATATCTTCGAGGGCTTTTTCGATGACTCACTATCTTCATACAGGAGATTGATCAACCGACCATTTTTCAGATAATTCAAATAATTCATCACAGTGGCTCTCGACGTTTCGATCACCTGACTCAGGCGACTCACGTTAGGTTGAAGGGGTGCCGTTTTGGCAATGGCGTAAAGTAATTTACGCAATTTAGGCAAATACTTCAATTCAATCTGTTCCAGGTATGAAATATCGATCTCCAGTATCAGGTTAATATTCTTCACCACGTTCTCGGCATAGTTGTGCTTTTCCAGAAAAAAGGGATAATAGCCATGCTCCAGGTAATCGTTAAAGTAAGCTAGAGGGCGCACCTTCGAACTTATCTCTGCACTTATCTCGCGATGATTGGTCAGAATGTCGTCCAGCGAGCAGATGGGAAATTTATTTTTCGTCACCTCATTCAAGTTCTCCCGGAAAGAAAAGCCATCAAGACGATAAACAGCGACACATCCATTCAAGTCGTTATTCTGATCTAAAAGCCGCATGACCGCCGAGCCACTGAATACAATCTTTAAATCCTTAAAATTATCGTAGCAATAACGCAATTCTTGAGACCAACCCGGATATTTATAAACCTGATCGAGTATTAGTGTTTTACCACCCTTCTTTCGAAACTCATCGGCAAATGAAATAATGCTGCGCTCGGTAAAGTAAAGGTTGTTTAAATTTACATACAGGCAACTTTTATGCATACCAAAACGCGACTTGGCGTAATCCAGCAAAAAAGTTGTCTTACCCACACCCCTGGAACCTTTAATACCAATGAGCCGCTGATTCCAATCAATTTCATTCATTAATTCGCGGCGCACAGGCGTGCCAAGATGCTCTATAAGATATCGATGAGTTTCAAAAAATGATTGCATTTCTAATAATTATACTTGCAAATCTAAACTCTTATCGGAATAAATTGCAAACTCTACATTACAATTTTCAGAAACCCGTGCTATTTATAATTAATAAAAATAACCACAACAACACTTTCATTTTCAATGCTAAATTGAAGAAATATTTCCATATTGAAAGTGGAAATTGTTCGTTATTAATCCGCTGCGGATATTTTTTATTCAATTAATTTGCTTTTTAGCACTCAAAAAATTATCTAAAACGAGTTGTTCAGTTAACGCCTCACTCCTTATTCTCATCTTTAGAAAGCATAATGGAAAAAAAAAGATAGAAATAGAAAAGCTTGAAAATGGTTTGGCCATAAAACTGGATTTTTTCCATCTTTTTAAACAAATGAACCCATTCAATCCAACCATCATGCATTAGTTTTACCACATAAAACACAGCAAACATGAAACTATTTTTTTACGGACTACTATTATCCATCCTTGGAGGACTCTACTCGTGCGCACCACAAGCCACCAAGGAGTCGCATACAAGCATTACCATTGATAGCGGCTGGCAATTTAGCGAAGTTGATAAAAACGAATGGCGCAACGCCAGTGTGCCGGGTTGCGTACATACCGATCTGCTCAGTCACGACCTGATTGAAGATCCCTTTTACCGCTTAAATGAACACGACCTGCAATGGATCGACAAGAAAGACTGGGAGTATAAAACCACATTTACCCTGGATCAATCAACTCTCGACAAAGATCAGATAGAGCTTCATTTTGCAGGCCTGGATACCTATGCCGACGTTTACCTTAATGGCGAACTGATATTGAAGGCCGACAATATGTTCAGAGGCTGGACCAAAACCGTTAAACAGCTACTGAAGGTGGGTGATAACAACCTTCGTATACTCTTTCACTCACCCATCAAGATGGGACTCGAAATATACGATAACTACCCCTACGTGGTGCAGTCATCTGCCAACGACCTGGCAAAAATTGGCAAAGTGCCGGGCGAGAAATGGGTAAGCCCACATGTACGCAAGGCACCCTACCACTTTGGCTGGGACTGGGGACCGCGCCTGGTAACGTCGGGAATATGGGAACCCATTACGCTGAAAGCCTGGAATACTGCACAAATTACCTCCATCCATACCCAACAAAAAACCTTAAATGATGAGCAGGCAAAGCTGAGCGCAGTATTTGAAATTGAAGCCCTGAATGAAGAAACAGCGTCTTTAACAGTGCGTATAGATGGCGAAACCCTTGCCAATGAAGAAGTGCAGCTGAAAAAGGGTCGTCACACTTACCCGGTGGATTTTCAAATTGATCAGCCGAAACGTTGGTGGACAAATGGACTGGGCGAAGCGCACCTCTACACTTTAAAAGGAGAACTAAAAACAAAGGCCGGCACCGAGACCTTTGGACACCAGTTGGGGCTCAGGACTATTGAACTGGTGCGCGAAGACGATGAAGTAGGACGCTCTTTCTACTTTAAACTGAACGGACAGCCTGTATTTATGAAAGGTGCTAACTACATCCCCAACGATGTGTTTCTGGATCGTGTGACACCCGAGAAATATGAGCACATTATAAAATCGGCGGTGGACTGTAATTTTAATATGCTGCGCGTATGGGGTGGTGGCATCTACGAAAAAGAAATTTTCTACGACCTGTGCGATCAATATGGCATCCTGGTATGGCAAGACTTTATGTTTGCCTGCAATATGTATCCGGGCGATGACGCCTTTCTTGAAAGTGTGAAGCACGAGGCTGAATACAATGTACGACGGCTACGTAACCACCCCAGCATTGCCCTGTGGTGTGGTAATAACGAAATACTGGCAGCCTGGTTTGGCTGGGGTTGGAAAGAGGATAACGAGAAGAAGCAACCCGAAGGCGCCAAAGCCATGTGGCAGGCCTATAAAGACATCTTTTTAGACATACTGCCCAAGGCCGTGGCGGCGCACGATCCGGCCAAACAATACTGGGCATCGAGCCCGCAGGCGGGCGATACTATTCGCACCAATAAGATCGATGGCGACGAGCACGACTGGCGTATCTGGTTCCAGGATGTACCTTTTATCACCTATCATGATGGGGCAGCACGTTTTGTGAGTGAATATGGATTTCAGTCCTTCCCTGAGCTGAAAACCGTGAAAAAATATACCACACCGGAAGATTACAACATCAACTCCGAAGTGATGAAGTCGCACCAGCGATCTTTTATTGGCAATGGCGCCATCAAGCGTTATATGGATAACTACTATCGTAATCCAAAGGATTTTGAATCTTTCTTGTATGTGGGTCTATTGCTGCAAGCCGAAGGTATAAGAACCGGCATTGAGGGACACCGCATTAATATGCCCACTACCATGGGAAGTCTTTACTGGCAGCTGAATGATGTGTGGCCGGCAGCATCGTGGTCAAGCATCGACTATTACGGCAACTGGAAAGCCCTGCAATACTACACCCGCAAAGCTTTTGCTCCTCTCATCGCCGTGCCCGACACCAAAACAGACGATCTGCTGATTTACACAGTATCTGATCAGTTTGAGGATCAGAAAGGACAGTTGGAACTTGAGATACTGGATTTCAACGGTAAGCAGCTTTGGGCACACAGTTCAGAAATAAATATTAAAGCCAATACATCCAGCATAGCCTTTAAAAAATCACTTAAATCGGTACTGAAGGGCATTGACACCAAAAATGCTGTATTATCAACAAAATTAATGGTTGAAGGCGAAGCAGTTTATACAAGCACTTTCTACTTTAAAGCGGCCAAAGACCTGACGCTGCCAACACCCCAGCTGACAGCAGAAGTTGAGAAGATTGCCGAGGGATACAAAATTACCGTGAGCACCGACAAACTGGCCAAAAATGTATATTTAAGCTATGACGATGCAGAAGGCTGGTTCTCGGACAATTATTTCGATTTGCTGCCCGGACAATCACAGACCCTTGTATTTGAAACCAAGGCTAACATTAATAAGCTCAAGGAGAAACTACTGATACGCAGCCTTCAGGATACTTATTAAAACCTTAACAATGCCCTTGGGCAGAATATAAAAAAGCGGTTCTCATCCTGATGATGAGAACCGCTTTTTTATTCAGTTAACTGTGCTTAGGCTTCAATATACACTTCCAGTAACTTTGCCGTCCCTTCAGCACTTATCTCCACTTCATTGATGGCAGCCGGCAATAAAGTAGCCTCCATCTCTTTCAACTCAACATCAACACCATTGGCTTTGATAGTGCAAGCACCGCCTACGTTCATCAAAATAACGAAGGACTTCTTTTCACTGTAGTCCTTTTGTAAACCACCTTCTACCTGCAGCATATTAGTAGTAAAATACTGACAGGAAGCCACATTGACAGAGCTATTGACCACTGCCTGATAGTCCACCTTACCCGATGCATCATCGGAGAAGTCCATGGCATCCATCGCTAATTCGTGGTGCAGCTCACGCGGATTACCAAACTTATCACGACGATCGAAATCATAAATTCGGTAGGTAATGTCCGAGGTTTGTTGAATCTCAGCAATCAGATTACCACTACCAATGGAATGCACCTTACCGGCAGGAATAAAAAAGGCATCGCCCTCGGCGGTCGGGTGCTTGGCCATCAGCTCCATTAGTTTACCCGATGAATGATAGGTCTCAAATTCCCCGGCCGTCGTTTTTTTGCTAAAGCCCGAAATCAAACCGGCACCCTTTTCGGCATCCACCACATACCACATTTCAGTTTTACCGAATGAATCGTGCTTCACCTTTGCCAATTCATCATCGGGATGTACCTGAATAGACAGGTCGTCGTTGGCATCAATGTATTTGATCAACAGAGGAAAGTTAGTGCCAAACTGTTGATATACTTTCTCACCCAGTAGATCACCTTTGTAGGCCTCAATCAGTTCCAGCATGTTTTTCCCAGCCAGCTCACCATTGCTCACCACAGATAAATCATTCTTCAAGCCCGACACAGCAAAATTCTCACCGATCTTCACGTCTTCAGCCACTTCAACATTTAGTTTCTGAGGTATTTTTTTACCTCCCCATATCATCTCTTTCAGAATGGGTTGAAATTTTAATGGATACAACATTGTATATTCTCCTTTTGTATGGTTATTATTCTATTTTAGTTCTCCCGCTTACTGATCCAGTTGACTCAGTGCATAGGCATAGGCACCAATGGCAATCGCCTCGCTGGCATCAAGCTTACTGGTTGCAATGGCAATTTTCTGCTCCGGTGAATAATCCACCTTCTTATCAGTAAAAGGTACGGTAATTTGATGACTTTGGGTATGAAAAAATGCTTCCTTTTCATCGGCATTATCAAGGCAATAGACTTTTTGTACCAGGCGATCCTGACCATTATCAAACTGCCCTTTAATCACCTGCATCACAGCGGGCATGTACAGGCTACTGGCTCCGGTGAGGCCACCGCCAATTACTACAATACCGTCAAATAGGTTAATTAAATTGGCTACTGCATCGCCCAGATGGCGGCCAAAAATCGCAAAAGCCTCACGTGCCGCATCCTTATTACCTTCCTTATTACCCTCTGCAATATCAAACACATCTTTGGGCATTAGCGAAGCTGTGTTACCACTCAAACGGTTGTACTCGTTAATAATGGCACGGGTACTCACGCCTTCTTCGGCGTTGCGCTCAGGCGATACAGCATTACTGACATTCCAAACCTCGGCCACAATACTATTATCGCCAGCAATCAGCACATTGTCGTGCACCAGTCCGGCACCAAATCCGGTGCCTAGGGTTAAACCAATCAGATTCTTATAGCATTTTGTGCTACCCTGCTCCTTCAATGCGGTATTTATCTCAGGAAGGATGCCCCCCAAAGCCTCTCCATAAGCATAAAGATCCCCATCATTTTGTATGAAAACAGGAATACCAAAATGATGTGCTAACATTGGCCCCAAGGCTACACCCCCACGAAAAGCCGGAAGATTACCCAGGTCGCCAATGATACCATTGGGATAATCGGCAGGACCGGGAAAGGCAAAACTAATGGCCTCTGGCTGATGATCCAACTGTGCAACCACAGCTTCGAAGCCTTCGATCATATTTTTCAAACAGCGCTCCAGCTGATCGCCGTTGGCTGCTTTTTTAATGGGAGCCAGCAGGCTTTTCCCGCCACGCATGGCATTAAAAACAAAATTTGTACCGCCTGCATCCAGCGTCATAACGGTTCTCTTGTCGGAATAAATACTACTCATAGGTTCTTATTAAGGAATAATATTAAGATTTTATCTATCAATAATTTTGCTCGAATAACATCGGTTCACGGGTACTTTTCCATCTTCAATTTGCTTACATAGTAACTCTACACAGTCATGAGCAATCTCTCTGCCGGGTTGCAAAGCAGACACCACTCGCGGATACGCATAATCAAACAAATCAAGATTATCGAAGGTTGCAAAGTGAAGTTTATCAACGGCCAAAGGATAATATTTATTAACCGCCCACAAAGCATGGGCAGTCATCACATTATTTAAAAACAGAATACCATCGGGTGGATGCGGCAAGCTAAAAAAATGATGCATCGCCTTCAGAACACCTGCCTTTAACTCCTTCCCATCAAGCTCCTGCATTAGTGACGCATCCGCAGCCATACCATGCTTTTTCAAAGCTTCCTTATAACCCCTGACACGATCTTGTATAGTGGGCAAAAAAGCCGATAACTGCAACAGACCGATGTGTCTACAGCCCTTTTTTACAAGATTTTCGGTGAGCGCAAAAGCAGTCTCGGTATTATTAATTGTCAGGGCTGCGGGAGAACTATCCGTAAAAAGCCGATCGAAACACACCGTTGGAATCATAGCCGATTTATCGAGGGGCGCACAAGGTGCAATAATAACGCCATCGATCTGTCGCTTGGCAAAAGCATCCAGTATAGCTTCCTGCTTATCGGCCCTTTCATCTTTACTGGCCACCATCACCGAGTATCCACGCTGCTCTGCATAATACTCTACCAGCCGCGCAATCTTACCAAAGAAGGGATTAGAAATATCAGGCACAACAAAACCAAGTGTATAAGACCGCCCCATGCTCAGACTTCGCGCCAGATGGTTGGGTACATAATTTAGCTTTCGAGCCGTGTCCAATACCCGCCTCTGGGTTTCAGCACTGATATTCATCTCATTACCCCGTCCGTTTAGTACAAACGACACGGTGGTTTTTGACACACCCAAGTGCTCTGCAATGGTTTTAATCGATGGTTTCACACACTTTACTAAACCGGTTAAGTTGCAAATATACACAAGAAAGCCACTACGCGCAAACTTGGCCAACAAGGAAAGATAATCTGCTTAAAATACTACCTTAGCACAATAAAATCTTAAAGCTACCATGCAAAACAAAGTTCAAGTATCCCCCAAAAACAGCATAAAGATCGCAAGCATATTATTAATATGCCTGTCACTATTCCTCTCGCTAACGGGCTGCAAAAGCAATCAAAAACAAGAGATTAAGGTCATGCAGTTTAATATATGGCAAGAGGGAACGGTAGTGGAAAAGGGTTATCCAGCCATACTCGATGAAGTAATACGCCTTGAGGCCGATGTGATTGCCTTAAGTGAAGTACGCAACTACAAGGGTGAAATACTGGCTGATCGCCTTGTGAATGACTTTAACAAACGCGGCTACACTTTCTATTCGCAAAAGAGTCAGGATAGTGGTATCTTATCTCGTTATCCTATCCTTTCACAGGAAGACCTGTATCCTGTGAAAAACGACCAGGGATCAGTAACCAAGGCCCTCATCGATATTAATGGCACAGTACTGGCATTTTACAGCGCCCACCTCGATTACCGCCACTGCGCTTTATATTTACCCCGTTCTTATGATGGCACCACTTGGAAAAAACTGGATAAACCGGTGACCGATACTGCGCTTATTGCGGCCTACAATAATCAATCTATGCGCGATGAAGCCATAAGAGCAATCATTGCCGATGCTAGTGAAGAAAGGGAAAAAGGTCGTTTGGTAATGCTGGGGGGTGACCTGAACGAACCCTCCCATCTGGATTGGGTGAGTGCTACCAAGGATCGCTATGATCATAACGGCGTTGTAATGCAGTGGCCCAATACCAAGACCCTTGAAAAGGCCGGATTCATTGATGCCTACCGGCAACAGTACCCCAATGTACTAACGCATCCCGGCTTTACTTATCCAGCTGATAACCCGCTTGTCGACATAAAAAAACTAGCCTGGAGCCCCGATGCCGATGACCGTGATCGAATAGATTATATTTTTTACCAAGCTGACAAACGCCTGAAGTTAAGAGATATTAGCATTGTGGGGCCACGCGGATCCATCGCACGCAACCGGCGGGTCACTGAAGATACACAGGATCCAATCATACTGCCGGACGGCACCTGGCCCACTGATCACAAAGCCATATTGGCAACTTTTATCCTCGCGAAGTAAAACTCATAAAAAAAGCTCACCATTTCCAGTGAGCTTTCATTTTTTATCTAATACTGATGAGCTGACTCCCAAACTCTTTACACCAATTCAACTTTATCATTTACCTACTCTTCCCAGGTAAGGTAAGCCGAAACCAACCAGTGGTTCAGTTTATCACCATCGATCTCTTGGGCCTCGGGAATGCTAAAAGTGAAGGTATGTTCACCGGCAGCCACATCAAGATCCACCACCACAGGCTGAACATCGGAACCGGGGCACCAGTTGGAGCGCGATAGATCGGACGATGCCAAACGCTCTTCAATAACCTTCTCCTTATACTTTCGCGCCTTGCTATCGATATAAGTAGCTGTATCCTTAATTAACCAAAGACCCGAACCCGGATTAAAGCGACGAAAAGCGGCACAGTCATCACGCCAGGGAATGAAGTTAATCACCTCTTCACCATCCACCTTCACAATATTTACCTTCTTCACAAATTCATCGCCACCGGAGTGACCACCATGTCCTGTGGTAATATAGTTCAATTTTACATTAGAAACACCGGCCGGCACAGTCGCCTTCATCACCAAGTCCTTACGACTAAACAAATCAACATGTTTTTGACCACGATAGTAAGGAATGGTATTCAACAAGGGCTGAACCCCTGTCTTGGGTTTAGCAGCGTAGAGATAGTCTGTTTCATCGAACTTCAACTCGGCCGATACAGTATACCCTTCTTTGGTCCAGGTATCAATCCACACCCCTACCCACACATCGCCTTCCAGCAATGATAAACGATCGGTGATATCCTGCTCCCACACCACTTTATCTTCCCAATGCGGAATATAAACTGGCTTACGCAAGTCCATCTTATCATTATAAAAACCTATACCAAAGGGTGTCATAAAACGCATCAGCTCAACCACGGGTTGATACTCACCGGCAGCAACCACACCGGGCAGTCCTTCATGCTCTTCCAGACCTTTGGGCAAGTCGCCACCCGCCTGAAGCGATACAAAATTTGGCATGGCACCCTCAGGTATCACAAAAAAGGAACCCGACTTATCCCAACGATCACCAGCTGAAGCCACCGTTACTTTGACCGAAGCAGCCACCTCGCGATCATAGCTTGGCAAACTAATCTTTTTCATTAAAATTCGACCATCCATAATCCGGTAAACCTTATCACTCTGATCCAGTTCTGCATCAAAAGCGCCCCCATCGAAATACAAATGCTCGTTATCAAACACTACCATGTGCTTATCGCCAATTGATGGCACCTCCTTTGGTCCGCAAGCAAACAGCAATACGGCCAGTAACAATAAAATCGTATTCTTCATGTGTTTATTATTTATTTATCAAACGCTAACTCATCCCTCCGCCAATATTACCCCATTCAATATACGGCGTTTCACTTTAATAATACAAGTTAAGCTTCACATCCCCACATCAGAATAGATTACATATGGGCACAAAAAGAAAGCCGCCTTAAAGCATTCTTTAAGACGACTTTCAACTTTTAACCAAACCTAACCCTAAACTATGAGAAAACTTACTCAATATCTTGTTGACACACTTGTGTCGAAATTTCTTTTTGATTTGTAAGAAGCGACGTCTAAATGTCGTTGTTTTCCCTTTTTCTTACACTGCAAATGTAAGCGCTTTTATCGCTAACACATAATAAGGAACGTTAAAAGAAGTTAAAGGCCATCTTAAGAAATTATTAAATCCGAAACCCCCAGCTAACAACAGACTCACAATCAATTCTTTTACAAAAACCACCATTAAAAATTATAACTAAAGTTAATATTAAAATTTTCTCGCAGCTGCACTTTGTCCGATTCGTTGGTAAAATAACGAAGATGCCCCAGTATTCGGGTTGATAAAAAACGATTGATCTTCATATCCAGAATCACCTCCCAGTCAATTTGCACACGGCGGTCCTTATCCTTATCCGGCTTTCCCAAATATTGGTAGAAGGCATCGAGGCGCGAAGATAACTTAAACTCACGGCTAATATTATGGCTGATATTATTCACCACAGAAATACCATTCACGATGTTTCCATTGCGCCCCTCCTGGATGCCGTAATCGGTTTCATCGAACTTACGGGTATTCGCAACCAGTGTTAAACGCGAGGTGATAGGGGATAATAGAAGGGTAAACTTTTTGTCGGGCTTATAATCCATACCGACGGCAAACGACATATAGGCCGGTGCCAGAAAACCGGATACCGGGTCTCCATCGGGCTTGTCATAGCCATAAAAGAACTGTGTTTTGAAATTATACAGAAAACTATAGTACCATTTCTGCGATGCCTTTAAACCATATTTTGTATTCAGCTCTATCAGGTCGGTATTAACTTTTCCTTTTTCGGTTTCGGTAGATACAATCCCCACCTTATGAATGATGTAATTATCCCATTCATGCTTATTTTTCTTATAGTTAGCAGTCAAACGCAGGTCACTACCAAGGCTCACATTACTCTCTCCTCCTTTTACCCAATTATCCACATAGCCTTGCGACAGCAATATATTCTCGGTTCCTTCAAAGGTCCAGGGACCGGTTTTTATGGATATCTTTTCTAGATTCGTCTGTGTTTCATAGGAATGATTATGTAGCAAGGTTCTAATACCTGCTTGTGCCGAACGACGTTCCAAAAAACCATCTTCGCCAAGTTTGGGAGCATCAGGAATTGAGTCCCACACGGCACCCATACTGCTCAGATGCGTAAACATAAAACGATCGTGAGCCTCAGCAATAAAATACCGCTTCGAAAACACATCAGCGTAGGATTTACTCAATTGCTGCCCTTGCATAAAATCCTGATATGCATTCAATGTTTCCTCAGCACTATTGCGCGGCACAAATTTTATCTCAGGATAGGACGGCACTCTAAATTTAGGAGCGAACCTGTAAGTTTTAACCTTCTTATCGACTAAAGGCGGGAAAAGATGAACCGCAAAAATACTTTCCCGGTCAACATGCTTAATAATGTAATCCTTAAGAAACATGGGCTTTAAAGTCGTCTTGGCCTCGTTAGTTTGATAACGATAGAAAGAAGAATACCAACCCACCGACAATGATTGCTCCTGCCGATCGGGCAAAACACTTGACACCTTCTGCTGCGCCAAGCCATTAGCCGGCATGCACATTGATAAAACGACGCAAAATAAAGTCAAACCCAAGCGCCCGAAAACTGATAATATTCTAATGATAATTGTATCGTTCATTTCAAAAACAAAAATAGCAGCATTATCCTAAACAGAAAAAGAAAAGCGCTTAAGAGATGACTTATCTCACTTTGGTCAATCTTATTTTTGTCAGGTGCTATAGTTTTTTACATTTGCAATAGTAACTCATGCTAAAATGGTAAATACAAACATACAATCCGTATTATCCACCCGGCTGTTTCTCAACATTAAAAACCGGGACGAATTTACCTTCTAATACCAACAACCGTTGGTAACACTTTCTACTGCACATTTTTGCATCAACTAATACAATGGCACAAAATACTATGCGATGGCTTGTTGGTACTCGGCATCGTAAATTATAAAATCCAAAAAATCTAAGATAATGGAACTTCCTTTTTCTGAATCATTTAAAATTAAGATGGTTGAACCCATCCGCAAAAGCACCCGCGAAGAACGTGCCGCATGGATTAAGGCAGCACGATACAACTTATTTAACCTGCGCAGCGATCAGGTATTTATTGACCTCCTTACGGACAGCGGTACCGGTGCCATGAGCGACCGTCAGTGGGCCGCTATGATGCTGGGCGATGAGAGCTATGCCGGAGCTTCATCCTATTACAACCTAAAAAATGCCATTAAGAACATCATTGGCTTTGATTACTTTCTACCCACCCACCAGGGAAGAGCTGCTGAAAATGTGCTTTTCTCAGCGCTTGTAAAAGAAGGCGATGTGGTACCGGGTAATACCCATTTCGATACTACCAAAGGCCATATCGAGTTTCGCAAGGCACAAGCCATTGACTGTACCATCGATGAGGCTTTCAACACCACCCTTGACCATCCCTTTAAAGGCAACCTAGATCTTAACAAGCTGGAAAATGTACTACAGAGTCACCCCCAGGAAAATATCCCTATGATTATTGTTACAGTCACCTGTAACTCATCAGGCGGGCAGCCTGTTTCCATGAAAAACATGCGAGAAGTATACAAGCTGGCTAAATCGTATGGCATTCGCGTATTGTTTGATTCGGCACGCTTCGCAGAGAACGCCTATTTCATAAAAATGCGCGAGGAAGGTTATGGGGATAAGAGCATTAAAGAAATTGTGAAAGAAATGTATAGTTATGCCGATGGCATGACCATGAGTAGTAAGAAAGATGCCATTGTGAACATGGGTGGTTTTATTGCGCTACGCGAAGAAAAATTGTTTAAAAAAGCCAGTCAGTTTAATATTATCTACGAAGGCTTTGTAACCTACGGAGGCATGTCGGGCCGCGATATGAACGCCCTGGCGCAAGGCTTGGATGAAGGCACGGAGTTTGATTACCTGGACACCCGGATCAAGCAGGTGGCCTACCTGGGCAATAAACTCAAAGAATTTGGCATACCGGTGCAGGAGCCCTTTGGCGGCCATGCCATTTTTGTTGACGCTAAACGCTTTTTACCGCATCTACCCAAGGAGGAATTTATTGCCCAAACACTGGCCGTTGAGCTATATAAGGAAGCCGGTATACGGGGTGTTGAGATTGGCACACTGCTGGCTGATCGCGATCCTTCAACCCGCGAAAACAGATACCCGGCACTGGAACTCTTGCGCCTGGCCATACCCCGCCGCGTTTACACCAATAATCATATGGATGTAATTGCCGTGGCTCTTAAAAATGTTTATGATCGACGATCTGAGATAAGCACGGGATATCGCATCGTGAACGAAGCGCCGCTAATGCGCCACTTCACCGTTGAGCTGACACCTGCCTTGAAGGAAACCGTTTAAATTGAGCAATAAGCCCCTTAAGAGAAGGTCGGTTCACCCATGAGCCGGCCTTTTTTGACGCTGTCGTTGCACACCCACTTCTTTTTTCTTTGCTTTGTATTCCACTAACAAAGATATAAACCAAAACCGATGACTGTTGGTTTTACTTGTCACAAAACACAAATAATTCAATGAGAGACCTGACCGTAGGCAACGAAGCGAAACTGATTTTTAAATTTGCATTACCTATGGTATTGGGCAATCTACTGCAACAGATGTATCATGTTGTAGACAGCATTATTGTAGGTAACTACCTGGGTACAGAAGCGCTGGCTGCCATTGGTGCCTCATCCCCCATCTTTTATGCCCTTATTGCCTTTGTTATTGGCATTGGCAGTGGTGCCACCATCATCATCAGCCAGTATTTTGGAGCTAAAAACCTGGAAAAGGTAAAACGTGCCATCGACACCAGTTACATCTTCTTGTTTGGCGCTTCTATCATCATCACCACCATCGGCATCGTTTTTAGCGATGATATATTTCGGCTATTACATGTTGAGGAAGAGGTAATACCATTAGCCACCGACTATTTCAATGTATTTATGATGGGTATGATTGCCTTCTTCGGCTTTAGCGGTACCTCATCCATACTGCGGGGCCTGGGCGACTCCATGACACCCCTCTATTTTATGGTGGTGGCCACGGTGGTGAATATTGTGCTCGACATTGTATTTATTGTGGTGTTTGAGTGGGGCATCAGCGGGGTAGCTTATGCCACATTAATAGCACAGGCAGGCGCCTTTATTACGGGTGCCATCTACCTGAATAAGAAGCATGAAATCATTTCCTTTAATGTCTTTAAGTTTCGCTTCGACAAGGAACTATTTATGCAGAGTATTCGCATTGGCTTACCCACAGGCTTCCAACAAACCTTTGTGGCACTGGGCATCATGGCCCTTATTCGCATTGTCAACAACTTCGACACCAATGTATTGGCAGCTTTTTCTGTGGCCAGCCGTATCGATGCACTGGCCGCCATGCCGGCCCTTAACCTGGCCAGTGCGCTGTCGGCCTTTGTGGGCCAAAACCTGGGGGCGCAAAAGGTTGATCGCATCAAAAAAGGACTACGCGCTACCCTTTTTATGGCTTGGGGAATCTCACTGGTGGTAATGCTTATCGTTGTATTTTTTGGCGCTTATATTATGCAGGTATTCACCAAAGACCCGTCGGTTATTGCCCATGGCAGCAATTATCTGGTAATTGTCAGCTCGTTCTATATGATATTCTCCACCATGTTTGTAATGCATGGTGTGTTACGCGGGGCCGGCGACACACTTATTCCCATGTTTATCACCTTGTTCTCTCTGTGGGTGATACGCATCCCCTTTGCCATTGTTCTGTCGAAACATTTTGGTGTGAACGGCATCTGGTGGGCCATACCCATCGGCTGGAGCATGGGACTTATAGGCTCCATCGCCTATTATTTCACCGGACGATGGAAACTAAAAAGCGTGGTGAAAAGAAATCAATAATCGGCAGTATCCACAACAAACTAATTTGACAAGCTCATCCCAAAGACGCTAAAGACGGCTTAACTTGGTTTTGAATTCCTGCGATGCACTCACTATCTGAAAAAGAGGTGGTAACTGCGGCTGCAACTCCCGCACCTGCAAGCCCATCACATATACTGGTATGTCCGGTATATTGTGTGCAATATCATTCATGATGGCTTCCAGATTCTCCTTTTCAGTGGCATTAACAAAAGACGTAAACAAAGCATCGGCACCACGCACCTCCACGACCACCTTTAAATCACACACAGGAACTGATGCCCCCAGGTATATTACCTGATAGCCTTCTTTGCGGGCGATAAGACTGTAAAACAAGAGGCCAATCTCATGCAAATCATGCTCCGGAAGGAAAAAGACAATGGTTTTATCGGACTGCGGAACAAAATTTTGCATCTCATTATCGATGGCCACAATCAATTTTTGTCGAATAAGGTTGGAGATAAAATGCTCCTGCGACGGATTAATGGTGCCTGTTTGCCACAGGATGCCAATACGATTAAGAAAGGGAAATAAAATAGCTTCAACAGTAGCTTCAAAACCAAGCTTGATGATGGAGTTGCTAAGCACATTGCTAAACTTACTCTCGTCTAACTCCAGCATGGCCACCAAAAGGCTTTCGACCTGCACCCCCACATTGCGCGTGTCCAGACATAAGTCAATGACGCGGTCGCGCAGCTGGCCCTCATCCATATGGGCTATCTTCGATATTTTATAACCATTCTGGTTAAGTATTGATACATTTAAAATTCGTTTTAAATCCTCATCGCTGTAAAAACGTATGTTAGTGGCCGTTCGCTGCGGCTCGATCAGCTTATAACGACGCTCCCATATACGAATGGTATGCGCTTTAATACCGGAGATTTTCTCCAAATCTTTAATTGAATAAGATGCCATATCTGGTTCCCTGTAATGCAACTTTATTTATTGAAGCTAAAACGTTGGGGGACTAATAATGTTCAGCCTTGCGCGCATTTTCATTAACAAAAATGGGGGCAACAAGTGCCCCCATCAACCCAAGGTCGAAACCGACTATTAAGGAACAATCACCTTATCAATCACGTGAATTATTCCATTGACCCCCTGAATATCAGGTGCTACAACATTAATGGTTTCATCAATTGTTACGCCATTATCAATGTTAACCGCCAAACTCTTCTCTGTATTTAAGGTAGGAACATTCCCATTGCTTAGTCCATTTGAAGCTACATTACCACTCACAACATGGGCCAACAATATAGGTGTCAGGTCGTCTTTAGTTAGTGGATCTATTCCACTAACACCCAAGTCAGCAAAGACTTGTTCAAAGGCTGCATTGGTAGGGGCAAATACCGTAAACGGACCGTCTCCCGACAACGTTGTAGCCAGTTCAGCCTTTACAACAGCGGCAACCAAAGTACTGAAATCAGGATTATCGATAGCAATATCAACGACGGTAGGCGGCATAATCACTTTATTAATGGCATGAATAATACCGTTAGTAGCTACCACATCGGTGGCAATTACCTCACTATCTCCATTCAGAAATACACCTCCCTCAGTATCAATCTTTAAATTAATCGCACGCTCATAAGCAGTACTCAGCGTTGAAACATAACCGGCCTCAACCATACTTGCCGGCACTACATCGCCCAGCGCGTGATATAATATTACCGATGACAAGGTTTCAGCACTCAGGTCGTCTAATCCTATACCCAACTCTGTAAAAAAGTCATTGAAAGCATCATTCGTTGGCGCAAATACAGTAAAAGAGGCCTCATCATCATCCAGTGCGCCGGCCAAATCGGCTTTTGTTACACCGGCTACAAGAGAACTAAAAGCAGGGTTGGCAACAGCATGATCGGTGATACTCATTGGTAGCATAACCTTATCAATAACATGTATTACACCGTTATCCGCTTCGATGTCAGTCGCAGTAATTCTAGCCCTGCTATTGATCATGGCCATTTCCATGTCTACGTAGAATGATAAACCATAGCCGTCAACAGGCCCTGAACTCATAGTAGAATAATAACCAGTTGCAATCATGGAAGCTTTGTTGGTACCCGTCGTTACATGATACAACAACACATCGGTTAAAACGTCATTGGGTATATCATCCAAACCTGCCACACCCAATTCCTCTAATAAATCTTCAAAGGCAGTATTGGTGGGGGCAAAAACAGTTAAGGATGCATCCTTCGTTGCCAGATCATCATCAAGACCCGCCTTTTTAAGTGCCGCCACAAGAATACTAAAGTCAGCATTTCCGGCAGCAATGTCAGTGATGGTCATTGATTCTTCCGGCAGGGGTTTTTCGTTACCCGAGTTATCATCATCATCGTCGTCACACGATACGTTTACAAAGGCGAGGCCCAGTAAAACAATAAAAATCCAAAGATTTCTTCCTAAAATGTCAGTTACTCGTTTCATGTCCTTAATATTTAATAGGTTTTCAAATGGTGATTTGTAAGAGAAACTGTAATGAGACAATTTTGTTTAATCATTTTTAGTTTTTATTAAACATTATTACTCCTTCTAAATAATACTTATTGATTGTTTGATGTTTAGTGAAATTATTTAGACGGATATTTTAAAAATACAAGTCAGAATTTAAGCTCCCCTAATAATGGAAAAACATTACCTTTGCGCTTTACTATAGAAATACAAGAGACTTATGATTCAATCGATGACCGGTTATGGCAAGGCTGTTTGTGAATTGCCGAATAAAAAGATCAGCATAGAAATAAAATCGCTAAACAGTAAGCAGCTGGATTTAAACACGCGCATTCCAAACCTGTACCGGGAAAAAGAAATTGAAATAAGAAGCCTGCTGGGTAAAAAATTATCGCGGGGTAAAATTGACCTTAGCTTTTATGTGGAGGCCGCCACATCAGACAAGATAACCAAGGTTAACCAGCAGGTTATTAAAAACTATCACGAGCAACTAAAGACTGTAGCACAGGAACTGGGCTTGGATAATAACACTGACTACCTGAAAGTGATTATGCCCCTGCCTGATACTGTGAAGGTAGAACTGGCTGAACTGGACGAAGAGGAATGGAAGGCCATTGCTCAAACACTCAATGCCGCCATTACTGATATTATAAGCTTTCGTAAGCGCGAAGGGCTGGCCCTTGAAAATGACATACGTGAGCGCATTGCCCTCATTGCCCAATTACTGACGGAGGTACCTCAATATGAAACGCAGCGAATTGACAAGATTAAAACCCGCATCCGCGAAAATTTGGAAGAGCTGGGGCAAAACAACAAAATTGATGAGAACCGCTTTGAGCAGGAAGTCATCTTTTATCTGGAAAAACTGGATATTACAGAAGAAAAAGTACGCCTTAGCAATCACCTGGAATATTTCTTAGAAACCATGCAAAGCCGCGATGCCGTGGGTAAGAAACTGGGCTTTATCACGCAGGAGATAGGACGCGAAATTAACACCCTGGGATCCAAGGCCAACGATGCCGACCTGCAGAAAATTGTTATACGCATGAAAGACGAGCTCGAGAAAATTAAAGAACAAAACCTCAACGTATTATAAATAATGAAGGCTGTAGTTTACAATAGCGTTTTAATTTTGTAACTTAATGAGAAAATGCCATGGATACCGCCAAAATAAAAGAAGT